>DATKNR010000193.1:0-2441 GCA_035541255.1 Patescibacteria group bacterium
GGCAATGACAGGCGGGAAGTGTAGCGGCGGGCGAACTCGGCCAAAGAAGAATCTCCGCACGCGTGCCGCAGCAAATCGCGGCACGGTTGCGGAGCACGACGGTCATCGGGCGCTGGATTCCGGCCGAACGCGCAGAGAACGGATTGTAAAGGATGTCCCGGGACGCTTTGTAAAGTATGTCCAGGGACTGGACATGAGGGAGGCGACAAAGGGTGCGCCACCCGCCCAAGCTGGCTGCACGACCCCTGGATCTCGCACCGAGCGGCTCACGCCTTGCGCTTCGGAACAACTTCTACCGGCATGAGGCTGAGTTTTTTGTGGACGCGGCCTCGCCTCCGCACGGGCCACCAGTCGTATAAATAAATCTGCATGGGACGCCACATTGCCACCCAGCCGGCAATGGTCAGGCTTTCGCGCAATACGCCGGCCCAGGCGTGCGTCGAGCTGCCCGCCAAAGTCTTGATGACCACCAGGCAGCTGGCCAGAAACACCAGGCCGATCGCCAGGCTGGTGCGGCCCTGCTGCATCAATCGTCGGAACTCCAGATCGTCCTGCCGCGCGCGGTAGGCAAAATAGTTGTGCACCGCGTCACGGATCAGTTCCGTGGGATCGTGCTCCGGCCACTGCTCCAAATGCACTTGCAGGCTGAGCTCCGCGTCCGCAGGAAACTCCTGTGCCCAGCTCTCGATGAACTCTTCGGCGTTGATGTCCAGATCCCGCTCGCGGAAGGGTGAGGGGTCCATGGAATTGAAGAGTTGCTTGGTCTCGCGCACTTCGAGCTGGATTGTCCGGGAGGTCTTCCCGTCCGCCGCGCGGGCGTTGGTGGGTGCGGGGTCCAAAAAAAGTCACCAATGTCGAGTGTCGAGTAGCGTCGGGAATGCCTCCCGCAGGCAGGCCGCCGCCAAGAATACCTCACTCTTTCGCCCGGCGAGTGGGTGAGGCATCCGCTATCCACCCGAGCCGCGGCGTTCGAGGTAGGGAACCAGGGCAATGCCAGACAGCGTGGGCAGCCAGAAGGAAAGCAGCCGATATCCAAGGACGACCACGATGGCGGCGGCCTTCGGCACCCCCAGGAGCGTGTAGATCCCCACCATCGTGGACTCGACCACCCCGATGCCCCCGAGGATCACGGTCAGCTTCCCGAGCAGTTGCGGAACACCGTAACCGGCGAGCAGCACAGCCGGGTGCACCGGGTAGCCAGCCGCCAGGAAAAAAAAGCCCAGGGCCGACATGTCAAAGCTGGTGCAGAGAATTGCGCCCACGGCAGGGCGCGGCCATCCGCCCTGCACCAGCGCGTCCCATCCTTCGAGCAGATGGCCGATGGAGGTTTCGATTTTGGATTCGTCCGGAGGCTTGCGGCGGACCTTGGCGAGGAAGTGCGCGATCGCCGTGGCTATGGCGTGCAGCTTTTCCCGGTGCAGCAGAATCCACACCAGCGCGCCCACCCCGGCGCCGAGCGTCAACCCAACCAGCGTGAAGCCGGCGGCCAGCAGGCCCGAAGACTTTTTCAGAAAAACTAGAACCACAAGACCTGCCAGCGAAGCGACGGCCAGCGCGGAGACATTCAAGCAGATGAACAGCCAGCCGCCCAGGCCTGCCGCGCCGGGATTCACTCCCCTTCGGCGGAGAAACAGGTAGGCCATCCCCAC
This sequence comes from Patescibacteria group bacterium, assembly GCA_035541255.1. Classification (GTDB taxonomy): domain Bacteria; phylum Acidobacteriota; class Terriglobia; order Acidiferrales; family UBA7541; genus JOPF136. The sequence continues at coordinate 1,650 of DATKNR010000193.1, forward strand.
CGTTCCCAGCACTCCGCCTCCCAGGCTGCCCACGCTATTTGCCGCCGTAATCACCAGCGCTCCGTCCACGATGGAAACGTTCTTCCTGCCCTGGCTGGCCACCGACCGGAGCAGATATCCATTGCTCAGAGCACTCAGCAATTGCGCTCCCAGTGCAAGCAGAACGAACGGGACCCGTAGCGTTGAGACGACTCGCAGCGTGTGCTCCATTGCGGCCAGGCGCGGAAGGAAGAAATACACGGCCAGTCCCAACAGCAGCAGTAACAGCAGGTAGCGGCGTACCTTCCTTTGGGGAGGTAAAGCAGCAACAGTTTCAAGATCTGCTTCCATGGTCATCCCCGAAGATTCAGAGCGTGTGCGGACGGATGTGGCACGGAGCGATACTACCCCGGAATAATTCCGTGACGGTCCACAAACGGCGTGCTGGGAAGTTTCGCCGGGGTGCCCCACCTTTTGGTTTCCAAGGGTGGGACAGCTTTGCCGCGCGTCACCGCGTTAGGGAGCGCGCCCGAGCGAGTCAACGCGCGCGGAGGCGCACTCTAGCGCCGCGCCGAATCCTTCCGCTTGCGGATCATTCGAACGAAGGAAACGTCGTAATAGCCCAGCACCGGCAAGCTCAAGAGGAAGAGCAGCATCGGGCAGGTAAACCGCATCACGGGATCTGTCCAGAACCGTTCGTGCCAGCTATAGGTCATCACAAGAACCGCGAGCAACGTCGTCTTCCACGTGCCCAGAAGCGCCAGGAACAGCTTACGCACCTGTGCGAACCGCTCTGCGGTTTCCTCCTGCGGC
>DATKNR010000194.1:0-5565 GCA_035541255.1 Patescibacteria group bacterium
CGGGAGGAGCGGATGGCGAGGGCACGCGCGGCGAGGGTGATGGAGCCGTCGGACGCGGCGGGCAGGGTGGCGCGGAGGCGATCGCGGATGGCGGAGCGGACGGCTTCGTTGCGAGCGGCGAGATAGGTGGGGCCGGAGCCCTGACCGAGCAGAAATGGCTGCCAGTAATCGTCGAAAGTTTCGAAGCAGGTGGTGATTTCGAGCGGGCGAACGGCGATGTCTTCCAGGCCGGCTTCGTCAAAGGCGGTTTCCAGACCCTGAGGAGTGCAGATGGGGAAACGGCGGCCCTGGTCGTGTGCGGCGGCTTCCGGGTCGAGGGCGATGGCGGCGTCCCAGAATTCGCGGAGGAAACGCGCCTGGCCGCTGTACTCCCACACATAGGCGGCGATGATTCCTCCGGGGCGGGTGACGCGACGGAATTCTTCGAGGGCGCGGGCAGGATCGGCGATGAAATTGAGGCCGAGGCCCGAGACACAGGCGTCGAAGGTGTGCTCGGCGAAGGGCAGGGCCATTGCATCCGCCAACTCGTAGGCGACGCGCGGAGCCGGGCGATGGCGGCGGGCGAAATCGACGAGCGGTGGAGTGCGGTCCACGCCGACGACGCGGGCGGGCCGGCAGCGCTCGACAATGGCGGCGGTGATGATTCCGGTGCCGCAGCAAACGTCCAGCCAGGACGAGGCGGGAGGCACAGCGAGCCAGTCGAGAAATTGGGAGGCGAGCAGTCGGCTCCAGCGGGCCATCCAGACTTCGTAGGCATCGCCGGAAGACCATCTGTCCTTGCCGCCGGAGAGGGCAGAGACGGGCTGGGATTGAGGGGCGCTCATCGCAGACAATTTACAACAGATTAGGGGAGGGGAAAGAGGCTGCCCACGGTCAAGAAACACTGACCGTGGCTCCCCACGCGCTGCGAGATGCTAGAATTGCCGGCCTATTCGGGAGGCTTGAAGCAACGTGTATCACCTGATGCAGGAACGAGTGCGAGCGGCACTGGCGGAGCATATTGCCGCGAAATTCGGGCAGGAGGCGGCCGTAAACCTTGAGCGGCCGCCGAAACTGGCCATGGGCGAAATGGCCACGCCCGTGTGTTTCGAACTTGCGAAACGGCTGAAGCGGGCACCGCGGCAGATCGCGCAGGAAATCGCGGCGGGAATCGGCACGATTGACGGAGTGGCGCGCGTGGAAGTGGCGGGAGGCGGATATCTGAACGTGTATCTGGACCGCGGGACGTTTTTCGCGTCGGTGGCACGGGAGGCGGGACGGGAAGCGACGGCGGCGGCGGCGGACGCGCCGAAAGTGATTGTGGAGCACACGAACATCAATCCGAACAAAGCGGCGCACATCGGGCACCTGCGGAACGCGGCGCTAGGGGATTCGTTCGTGCGGCTGCTGCGGTATTCGGGCCGGCGCGTGGAGGTGCAGAACTACATCGACAACACGGGCGTACAGGTGGCGGACGTGGTGGTGGGATTCCATCACCTCGAGAAAAAATCGACGGCAGAGGTGAGAGAACTGGCAGCTGGAGCGGAATTCGATTACCTGTGCTGGGATTTGTATGCACGGGTGACGCAGTGGTTCGAAGAGGACGCGACGCGGCTTTCGCTGCGGGCGGAAACCCTGAAGGCGATTGAAGAGGGAGCGGGGACAGCGGCGGAAATCGGGACGATCGTGGGCGAGGCGATTGTGCGGTGCCATCTGCGGACGATGGACCGGCTGGGGGTGGAGTACGACGTGCTGCCGCGCGAAAGCGAAATCCTGCACCTGAAATTCTGGGAGCATGCGTTCGCGAAATTGAAGGAGACGGGCGCCATCCAGCTGGCGACGGAGGGGAAAAACGCGGGCTGCTGGGTGATGCCGCTGGGAGAATCGGACGCGGCGGCGGATGACGACCCGAACGCGGCGAAAATCATCGTGCGGTCGAACGGGACGGTGACGTATGTAGGAAAAGACATCGCATACCAACTATGGAAATTCGGACTGCTTGGGCTGGATTTCCGGTATGCGCGATTCGCGAAGCGGCGGGACGGCGGCGACGTGTGGGCGAGCACGAGCGGCGCGGGAGAGGCGGATGCGCCGCGGTTTGGGCACGGGAGCGAGGTGTACAACGTCATCGATTCGCGGCAGGCATACCTGCAAAACGTTGTGGTGGCGGGATTGCGGGCGCTGGGATACGGCGCACAAGCCGACCATTCGACGCATTTTTCGTATGAGATGGTGGCACTTTCGCCGCGGGCGGCGCAGGAGATGGGCTACACGCTCTCGCCGGACGAGCAGAAGCGCGCATACGTGGAGATGAGCGGGCGGCGCGGGCTGGGAGTGAAGGCGGACGACCTGATCGATGAGCTGGAAGAGGCCACGAGCGCGGAGGTGGCGGAGCGGCATCCGCAGCTTTCGGCGGATGAGCAGGCGGGGATTGCGCACGCGATTGCCATCGGGGCGCTGCGATATTTCCTGCTGAAATTTACGCGCGGGACGGTGATCAGTTTCGATTTCAAGGAGGCGCTGAGCTTCGAGGGAGAAACGGGGCCGTACTGCCAATACGCGGTGGTGAGGGCGAAGAATATTTTCCGGAAGGCCGCGGAACAGGACGCGGGATTTTCCGCGGGATCGCTGGCGGGAAAGGCCCCGGCGGAAAAATTGGGCGGCTTGCTGGCGCAGGGCGAGGACCTGTGGGAGTTGACGCTGCTGGCCGGGTTGCTGGAATCGACAGTGGCAGCCGCGGTGGCGGTGCAGGAGCCGGCGATCCTGGCGAAATACGCGTTTCAACTGGCCCAGGCGTTCAACAATTTCTACCACAAGCATCACATCCTTTCGGAAGAAGACGCGGGGAAGAAAGCCTTCCTGCTGCTGCTGGTGGAAGCGGTGGAGAAACAACTGGTGACGGCGCTGGAACTGCTGGGGATTGCGGCACCGGAACGGATGTAAGGCGGGCGCGAAGTTCGAAGCGGCACCGGGCCGCCCCGCACACACCGCTTGGATTCGCGCGCGGAAATATCCCTTGACAGAACGGCCGGCCCTATATATGTGTTATCTATATATGGAAGACCCAGTGGCGAATGCGCTGAAAAAGGGAAGCTTGGACATGCTGGTGCTGGCGCTGCTCGAGGACGGGCCGAAGCACGGCTACGAAATCGGGAAGCAGATCGAGGAGCGGTCCGGGCGGACCTTGAAGTTCAACGTGGCTTCGCTCTATCCGGCGCTGTATGCGCTGGAGCGGAAAGGGCTGGTGGCGGGGAGCTGGGGGACGGCGTCGAACGGGCGGCGGCGGCGATGCTACCGGCTGACGCGGCCGGGGCGGAAGGCGCTCGAGGAGCAGCGTGCGCGGTGGCGGGAATTCAGCGAAGCGATCGACACGATTGCGAAGGTGAGCTATGCGTGATTTCACAGCGATCGTGCGGAGGAATCTTGGCCCGCTACCGCTCGCCTCCGAGAGGGAGGCGGAGATTGTTACGGAATTGGCCGAACAGTTAGAAGACGCTTATGGGGACGCGCTGGGGCGGGGGCTGCCGGAAGCGCGTGCGCTGGCTGAGGCAGTGGAACAGTTTGGACAATGGGGAAGAGTCCGCCGGGCCATCCTTTCCGCTGAGATGGGAGAAAAAATCATGTGGCCACAACCGAGCGCAGTATCCCGGCGTGGCGGCTGGGCCGCACTGGCATGCGTCGCGCTGCTGTGCCTTGCGCCGAGCTATCGCCAGGCGCTGCGGGCCGCTCCGGAAGCCTGGACATTTTCCCCCCAGCCGCTGTCAGAGGACACACTTCGCGGTGCGGCCGAGCGCGGATTGAAGGATCACGACGCATCGCTGGTGGCCTTCGCCGCCCTTCATCTGCGCGATCTGCAGACCGCGAGCCGTTACGCTGAGCAAGCCGTGGCTATGGATTCCAAACTCACGTGGATCGCCGTGCGCTTCGCCAACCCGGTGGACAGTAATCCGACAATCAGCAACCCGTGGATGGAGAGGCTTGTGGCCTGGGACGCGGACAATGCGGTGCCCCACCTGTTCGCCGCGGAACTGCTCTACGTAGGAAGCTCCGCGGATGGCTCTTTGGATGACGCCGGGGCTCTGCGTCTGGCGAACACCACGCAGTGGGGAGAGAAGATGCGGGAAGCGTTTGCCGCCACGCGCTTTGACAATTACGCGCAACGGCGCTTCGAGTTGGATCGCAGCGTCCTCCGTCGCCTCCGGGGAACCGAGACTGATGCACTGCTGTGGTACGCCTCCGGTCTGGGCTACGTGAATCTGAGTGAGGTGTCGGCGTACGCAGGGCTGATCACTCGAAAATTTGGCCCGGAGGCCGAACAGGCGGGACACCCCGCGGAGGCATGGGGCCTCTACTGGGGCGTGGCGCGCTTCGGTGAGCGCGTGGAGAATGGCGCGTCGTGGGAATGGGAGCGGGCGATAGCGGCACATCTCGAGGCATCCGCGTATGCATCCCTGGCCGGCCTTGCCGACCGCACCGGGAAAAAGGACGAGGCCGCGGCGCTCAATTTGCTCAGTCAAAAGGCCGAGCGAGCCAGTTCCGAAACGCGAGCGGCGTGGGGAGAAGCCAACCGTACACGCTGGGCTCTCGCGGAGCGCCCGGCCATGCTGGCGTGGGTGGCTTCAGGGCTCGCTGTGCTCTCGGCAATCGCATGCATGGCCTGGGCGGCGCTGCTGGGTTTTCGCGGCGAAGACCGTGTGCTGGGCGGATGGCTTAGCGGCGTGGCGCTGGGATTGAGCTACGCGCCCATCGTCCTGCTGGCCTCGAGTTCGGTCATGTACGTCGCGATGCTGCCGTACCTGCGATCCGCGGAGGAATTTGCGACGGGGCGGGAACTCGCCAACGGGCTGGCGCCCTTCTGGTTCAGCTTCCGGATGGGGATGAGTCCGTTCAACGACTGGCGGGTGTATAGCGCGCAATTGCTGGTTCCCGCATTCTTCTCGCTGGCGGTTCTGATCAGCGGAATCGCTGCACTGCGCTGGATGGCACGGCATCGCGCGCGGCAAACTCCGCAGGCGGGTTAGGTCGCTCACCCGTTCCGCAGCCCGGGCGCACCACCGCGAATGGGTCAGGGCGGCGGGGGAGTGGCGTCGGGGAATTCGACGACCATGGGACTGCCGTCCGGGCGCAGAGTGAGAGTGGGCGCGAAACGTCCCAGATATTCGCGGCGCCACCAGAGACCCGACCGGCGTTGCGTCTCCAGGCTCGTAAACCAATATTGATAGATGATCGCGCGGACATATTTCGGGGGCCGGCCGGGAAACGGATTGCCGGCAAACAGCGCGAGGACGGGCGGACTTCCTTCCAGCAGGCGCAACTCCACGTTCATGACCCATGGCGAGTCGTCGATGGGGCCGAGCATGGCGAACCACAGGTTCCATTCGAAGCGCGGGTGATAGGGCGCGTAGACGAGCGGAGCGAGATCGAGCTCCTGCGGCTTGAAGCGGAAGGGGTAGGGAATCCAGTTTATTTCGTCGTCGGAACCGTCGAACTCGATTTCATAGCGTGCCCAGGTCATGCGGGCGAACAGGCCGTAGCGGTTGGCGATGGAGAATGGACGGATGAGGCGGACGGGCGCTGTGGGCAGCT
>DATKNR010000195.1:0-13093 GCA_035541255.1 Patescibacteria group bacterium
CCCGTAGGGATAGACAAACTGCGCGCTCGTCGCCGCCAGCCCGTCACCCACACCCAGCGAATTTGTGCATCCCGCCGCCGCATTTCCTGCCACCGTCGAGATGACGTGCGTAACATGGTCCACTTTCCGGATCACGCACACCGATTGGTCCGAGATATACATGTCCCCGGCAGGGTTGAATGCGATGTACGCGGGCTGCATCGTAGCGCTCGTGGCCGCGCCCCCGTCGCCGCCGAAATTGCAGTTCGGAAACGTCACGAAATTCGTGTTCGGTGTTCCCGCCACCGTCGTGATGTTCCCCCCGCCCGCTGGAACCATCCGCACAACGCACGCGCCCGAGTCCACGAAATACACGTTTCCGGAAGGGTCCGCCTTCACTGCGCTCACCGGTGAGAACGGGTTGATGCTGGTCTGCGCCGCGGTCGCCGGCCCGCCGTCTCCGCTGAAGCAGCACGTCCCGTTCGCCGCGAACACGGAAATATTTCCGGAGGTATCCAGCTTCAAGATCACGCCGCTCGCCGAGGCAAAGTACACGTTGCCGCTCGCGTCCCGCCCGATTCCTCCCAGCGTGTTGAGGCTGGCCGCTGTGCCAGGCCCTGCCGCCGGTACTCCCCCCGCGACATTGTTTACAGTGGGTACTTGGGCTTGCGCCAACGGCGCGCACACGAGCAGAAAAAACACGGGCAGCAGCGACCGGCGAACACTTGCACACTTCACGGGTTGTCCCTCCTAGACGGCGCAAAAACAGTGGCCGTATTAGACACGAAGCCTCCTGATTCGGCAAGAGAAGGCGCGCGGCGTCCCGGCACTACGCCTTTCTGCCGGCCTGTTCTTTCGCCATGCCGGGGGCCATGCTTCCCGCTGCTGGCTCAGGTTTTCTCCAGGAATATTCCAGGTTTGCGATACGGGTGCAGGATTCACTCAGCGGTTCGGAAATGCATCCACACCAGCCAGGCCATCATGCCGATCATTCCCAGCCATCCCAGTGCGCGCGTTGCCTCTGCGATTCCCTGGTCGTGCATCAGCACGCCCCAATGGCTGAACAGGAAGTTCCAGTCGTGCTCCAGCGTGTCGCCCACTCCCACCAGAGGCAACTCCATCCTTCGCGCGTCCGCCATGTACGTCGCGATGTACAGAAAATTCTCGAACATCCAGAACGCCGCAAACGCCACTCCCGCCGTTTCCCGCCTCAGCCCGAAATAAATCGCCACTCCCAGCGGCACCAGCAGTTCCCCCAGCGTTCCCCCCAGAATCATGATCGTGTGCCCGAACCATGAGAAAAACATGTGTCCGGCCTCGTGGAACACCAGATTCACATGATCGATTGCCAGAAATCCTTCCGTGTCCCTCGCGGCGTACCACAGGAATAGTCCGTACGCCACCAGCCATGCGATCAGCGCGCCGCGCGATACCGGCTTCCACTCCTGCCCATCTCCTTCTGCGAACATGTGCTGATTGTAGTGTGGCCCCGCGGCGTGCGCCCCTGCTCCTTTCGTGCACGTCCACCACCCCGAAACCCCTGAGAATTTGCTTCCGAATCCCTCGCCGGGCCGCTAGCATGGCCCACATTCCATCGGAGGAATCCATGAATTACCTCACTCGAGACTCGCTCATTCGCGGAATTACCATCGCGGTAGGACTGTTCCTCGGTGCCGCGTTCGCTGCCGGAGCCGTGTTCGCCCAGCAATACGACGCCAAGCTTCTCGAAGGCATGAAGTACCGCCTCATCGGCCCCTACCGCGGCGGACGTTCGCTCACTGCCGCGGGTGTCGTCGGCCAGCCGGACACCTACTATTTCGGCGCCGTCTCCGGTGGCATCTGGAAGACCACGAATGCCGGCCTCACCTGGACTCCGGTGTTCGACGACAAGCCGGTCTCTTCCGTCGGCGCCATCGCCATTGCCGAATCCGATCCCAATGTCATTTACGCCGGCACGGGTGAAGCCTGCATCCGCGGCAACATTTCGTATGGCGATGGCGTCTACAAGTCCACCGACGCCGGCAAGACCTGGACCAACGTCGGCCTCCGCGACACCCGCCACATCGGCCGCATCGTCGTTGACCCGCGCAACGCCGACGTCGTCTACGTCGCGGCACTCGGCCATGCCTATGGCCGCAACGAGCAGCGAGGCGTCTTCCGCTCCACCGATGGCGGCAAAACCTGGGACAAGGTTCTCTACGTCAGCGACAAGGCCGGCGCCATCGACATCGCCATGGCTCGCACCAATCCCCGCATCCTTTTCGCCTCCATTTGGGAAGCCTGGCGCACTCCCTGGAGCCTCAATAGCGGCGGCCCCGATAGCGCCCTCTACAAATCCACCGACGGCGGCGCCACCTGGAAAAAAGTCGAAGGCGACGGCTGGCCCAAAACCACTCTGGGCCGCATCGGCGTCAGCATTTCCGGCACGGATTCGAACCGCGTCTACGCAATCGTCGAAGCGATCGAGGAGCTCGGCGGCGTTTACCGCTCCGATGACGGCGGCGAGCACTGGGTCCACACCACCGACGATCACCGCCTCCGCGACCGCTCCTGGTATTACATGCACATTTTCGCCGACACGAAGAATCCCGACGTCGTCTACTGCCTCAACGTCGGCGCCTATAAATCCATCGACGCCGGCAAGACCTGGAATCCTCTCTCCGGTTTTCCTCACGGTGACCATCACGGTTTGTGGATCGATCCCACCAACCCGAAGCGCATGATCGAATCCAACGACGGCGGCGCCACCATCTCGACCGACGGCGGCATCTCCTGGACGCGCGAAGATACCCAGCCCACCGCGCAGTTCTACCACGTCGTCGCCGACGATCTGTATCCCTACGCGGTCTACGGCGCCCAGCAGGACAATTCCCCCGTCCGCGTTCCCACCCGCAGCGATCGCGGCCGCATCGGCCCGCACGACTGGGACAACATCGGCGGCGGCGAAGCAGGCTACGTTGCCGTCGACCAGGCCGACCAGAACATCACCTACGCCGGCGACTACTGGGGCATTCTCGTCCGCGGCGATCGCCGCAATGGGGCGGAAAAAGACGTCCAGGTCTGGCCCGACGATTCCGACGGCCACGAGGCCGCCAACCTGAAATATCGTTTCAACTGGACCGAACCGGTCATCACGTCCCGCCACGACCCCAAGAAAATGTATTACGCCGCCAACATCGTCTTCGAATCCACCGATCGCGGCCAGCATTGGACTCCCATCAGCCCCGACCTCACACGAAACGACAAATCCAAGCAGGGTCGCTCCGGCGGGCCCATCACCGAAGAAAACATCAGCGTCGAGTATTACGACGTCGTGTTCACCCTCGCCGAATCTCCGCTCCAGGCCGGGCTGCTCTGGGCCGGCACGGACGACGGCCTGGTTCAAATCACGCACGACGATGGGAAGCACTGGACCGACGTCACTCCGAAGGAGATGCCCGAGTGGAGCATGGTCAGCCTGCTCGACGCTTCCCCCCACGACGCCGCCTCCGCCTACATCGCCGTCGACCGCCACAAGTTCGACGACTTTAAGCCCTACATTTACAAGACTCACGACTCCGGAAAATCGTGGACGAAGATCACCGACGGAATTCCGGACGGCTCTTACGTCCACGCCGTGCGCGAGGACGTCAAGCGCAAGGGTCTGCTCTTTGCCGGAACCGAAACCGGCATTTTCGTTTCCTTCGACGACGGCGCCCACTGGCAATCCCTGAAACTCAACATGCCCACCACTCCCATCCACGACCTCGTGATTCACGGCATCGATCTCGACATCGCCACTCACGGCCGCTCGTTCTGGGTTCTGGACGACATCACTCCTCTCCGCGAGATGAGTGAGCAGATCGCCGGCTCCGGCGTTTATCTCTTTCCTCCAGCCCCGGCTGTGCGTTTCCGTGGTGGCCGCGGGCGCCGCGCTCCCAATGAAGCCGACAATCCTCCCGCCGGCGCCATCCTCTACTACTATCTGAAGACGGATTCGAAGGAACCGCTCCGCCTTGAAATTCTCGACTCCCAGAAGAACGTGATTCGCCACTACTCCAGCGTCAAAGCGAAGAAGGAAGCTGCGCCCGAGGAAGGCGATGAAGAGGGTGAGGAGATTCCCGCGGAAGACGTCCTACCCTCCGCCGCCGGAATGCACCGCTTCATCTGGGACATGCGCTACCAGATGCCCGACGTCGTCCCCAAAACCATCTGGGATATGGGAAAGCCCGGCATGCCCCTCGCGCTTCCCGGCACCTATGAAGTCAGGCTCACGGCCGAAGGCAAGACGCTCACCGCTCCCCTGGAACTCAAGATGGATCCGCGCGTCGATGTTCCTCGCGCCGACCTCGAACAGCAGCTCGCACTGTGGATCAAGGCGCGCGATCTGCTCGCCGATATCAATCGCGCCATCCTCGACATCCGCGCGCTCAGCCCGCAGCTTGTCGCTCTGCACAAGCGTCTTGCCTCTTCCGGTCAGCAGAAGGAGAAGGACATCGCGGCCGAAGCGGACGCCATTCACAAGAAGATCGACGCCATCGAGGCACAGCTGATGCAGGTGAAAGCCAAGTCCTCCGAAGACATGTGCAACTATCCCACCATGCTCGACAACAAGGTCGCCTGGCTCATCAGCTCCATCGGCGGCGCTGACTCCGCTCCCACCGCCGCGGAGGAAGAGTTCTACGCCGAAAAACGCCGCGAATCTGACGTGCAGATTGACGCGTGGAAGAAGGTTCTCCACGACGACGTCGCCGCGCTCAATCGCAGGATCGGCGCCGAATCCATACCGGCCATCCAATTGATTCGGCCCAAGGCCGAAGACGCAGCCGCTTCCTCTGCACCCGGAGACGATCGCGACGACTAGCCGCCAAGACGCACAGCAGAAACGGTGCCGGGCGCGAATTCCCGGCCATTCGTCACCGGCCACTGTCCGCGCGGTGTTCTTCGTATTACAATCGCGCCGGGAATTATGACCACCGGGGCGAAGCTGGCGATGGCGCCGGTCCTGGCGGCAATGCTGTTTGCCGCCGGTACAAATGCACAGGCTCCCGTGTCCGCCTCCCCATCGAAGGCGGCGAAATCTCGCGACATTCCTCGTCCGCCGGTCTCTGAACTCATCACCCGCATCCAGACCGAAGAAAACCGGCTCGACACGGCGCGCCGATTAAGCGCTCTCGCGGTGGGTCCGGAGGAGCGGCTGCTCGCCCAGAAAGCTGTCCGCCTGGCCGATCACCAGCTCGATCTCGCCTTCCTCGTCGCGCTTCGCCGCGCCGCGGACAATCCACTGCCTCCCACGCCTCAAGTTGCGGAACTCGACGCCGCGGTCAAAAAGCTGCAGGCGAATCTAGACGACCAGGAAACCATTGTCGCCGGCCTGAAAAAGAAACTCGCCAAGGCGCATGGTCGGCGAAAGGAATCTCTCCAGGCGCAACTCGACATGGAGCAGGCCAAACTCGACCTTGCCGCCGACGAACTCGCCGATGCCCGCGAGGATTTGATCAGCGCCGGCGGCGACCTGAAAAGCCAGATCGAGCGCCTCCAGGCGGACCATGCCGCCGTGGATCAGGCTGCCAATGCGTCCATCGCGGCAGCCGCGCCGGCAGCCGGCGCTGCAGCGGCCGGCTCGGACACGATGCTCTCCCATCTGCAACTCTGGTTCGCCGTTCATAGTCTTCGCACGCAGCTCGAAGCGGCACAGGCGGATGCCCTCGCTGCCGTGAACGCTTTCCGCCAGCGGCTGGATACGATTGAGAAGGAAGCGACGGACCAGGGCGCGCCCGCCGCGTCCTCCCCGGCGCAGACTCCCGCCAATCCCGCTGCGTCCGAGCCTTCCGGCAGCGTCACCCTCGAGATGCTCCGGCGCCAGTCGCGCCTCCAAAAAATCCAGGCGGCCTACAAGCTCCGCATTCGCGACATGACGGAGCTCGCAGCGACCTACGGGAAGTGGGACGAGCTCGAGGCTACGAAACAGAACGGCCATACGCGCAGCCTGTTTTTTTCCGCTCTGTGGATCGCCTTGATCGTGCTCTTCGGTGTGGGGGCCAGCCGCCTCCTCCGCCGTCTGTTCGACCGCATGACCGCGGATCGCCGGCGCATGCACACGCTGCGCACCATCTCCCGCTTCGGTGTTCAAGTATTCTGCCTCGCGCTCATCCTTCTGGTTGTGTTCGGGCCGCCCAGCCAGCTGGCCACGCTTATCGCCTTTGCGGGCGCGGGCCTCACGGTGGCCCTGAAGGATTTCATCGTCAGCTTTATCGGCTGGTTCATGCTCATGGGCCGCAACGGCGTTCACGCCGGCGACTGGGTGGAAATCAACAATGTCTGCGGCGAGGTCATCGAAGTCACTCTCTTCCACACCGTTCTGCTCGAGACGGGCGCCTGGAACGATCCCGGCCATCCCACCGGCCGCAAGGTCACCTTCACCAACGCTTATGCCATTGAAGGTCACTACTTCAATTTCACCACTTCGGGCCAGTGGCTTTGGGACGAACTCGAATTTCTCATCCCGCCCGGCGCGGATCCCAATACCGTCGCGGAATCCATTCTTCGGATGGTCACGACAGAAACCGCGGCGAACGCAAAACTCGCCGAGGAGGAATGGGCCCGCCTCGCGCCCAGCACGGAGTCTTCCGAAGCGCCATCGCCCGTTTCCGCCGCGCCCATTCTCAGCGTGCGTCCCACCGGTGCGGGAATCTCCGGCCGCATCCGTTACGTGACCCGCGCCAACGAACGCTTCCAGACGCGGACGCGCCTCTACCACCTGATGGTCGAGTTGCTCCACGGCCAGCAGGCGCCTCCGCTCGCCGGCGCACCCATGACTCCGTTGAAAGAAACAGCCTGAGCCGGCGCTCTCCCGCCGGCCGCGGTCGGGACTTCGGTGGTGGAATTTCGGTTCCGCTTTCCCCGTTTTGCCTTGACTCCCTGCCCCGGCCCATTCATCGTATCCGTCAGTCGCCTCTCACAGGCCTCGCTCGCCGGGATGGCTGGCCCAGGCTTCATACCCGGCAGGCGCGCCCATTTGAACGGAGGGCCCTTTGGTGCGCAGAATCGGCCTTGCCGCCGCCCTGTTTGCGCTCGTTCTATTTTTCCGCTTCGGACTTCCCGTTCGCGCCGCTCGCGGCCACGGTCATCCCCGCGACTTGATTACCACCGCCATCAACGACAATCAGCGCATCGTCCTCCGCGGCAATACCCGCTGGGAAGCGAACCGGCACAACGATCGCGGTCCTGTTCCCGATCACTTCAAACTCGAGCACATGCTGCTGCAGCTCCGCCGCCCCGCCGAACTCCAGCAGGAATTTGACACCTACGTGGACGGACTTACTCGCAGCCAATCCGCAAATTTTCATCAATGGCTCGCTCCGGCTGAGGTTGGCGACCAGTACGGCCTCTCCGATGCCGACCTGCTGCTCATCAAGTTCTGGCTGCGCGTTCACGGCATCCGCGTCAATTACGTCTATCCAAACCGCGTGCTCCTGGACGTCTCCGCCACTGCTCGCCAGATTCGCGAAACCTTTCGCGCCGACATTCACTTTCTGGACGTCAACGGTGTGCGTCACTACGCCAACATGAACGACCCGGAAATCCCCGCCGCGCTCGCCCCCGCGATTGCCGGAATCGTTTCGCTCAGCGATTTCCGCCCGCATTCCATGCTTCGCATGCGGCCGCGGTACACCTACACGGATACCACCGGCACCTACCAGGCCGTCACGCCCGCCGATCTCGCCGCCATCTACAATCTCAACCCCCTGTTCAGCCAGGGAATCACTGGAGCGGGCCAGACCATCGCCATCGTCGAGGACACGGATCCCTTCACACTCAACGATTGGAGCGCCTTCGAAACCAAGTTCCAGTTGACGAAGTACGGCGGGCCGCTGCCGACCCTCACGCATCCCAACCTCGGCGGCAATTGCGTCGATCCCGGTGTGAACGGCGACGATGGAGAGCTGGCCCTGGACATCGAGTACGCCGCCGCTGCCGCTCCCGGTGCGTCGCTCCAGTTGGCCACCTGCGTCGATCTGTTCGCCGCAATCACGAATCTCATCAACGCCACTCCACATCCATACATCATCAGCGTGAGCTACAACGAGTGCGAAGCTTTCCTGGGCGCCGGCTCCAACGCCTTCATCTCCTCCACCTATCAGATGGCAGCCTCGGAGGGCATCTCCATCTTCGTCTCCTCGGGCGATGAAGGTCCGGCCAGTTGCGACGCCGGCGGCACTGCCGCGACGCACGGAATCACCGTGGGCGGCCTTTCGTCGACTGCGTTCAACGTGTCCGTTGGCGGAACCGATTTCATCGACACGTTTAACAACAATGTTTCCACCTACTGGACCTCCACAAACGGCTCCGTGCTCCAATCCGCCAACGGCTATATTCCCGAGATTCCCTGGAATAACTCCTGCGCCAGCATTCTGGTGGCGCAATTCTATGGCGGCACGACAACGCCATTCGGCGCTACTGGCTTTTGCAACACCACGACGGGTCGCAATTTCTTCCGGACCACGTCTTCGGGTAGCGGCGGACCCAGCGGCTGCGCCACCGGCACCGCCACCACCAGTGGAGTCGTCAGCGGCAGCTGCGCCGGCTACCAAAAACCCACGTGGCAGGCTGGTCTGTTCGGCAATCCCAATGACGGAGTGCGCGACCAGCCCGACGTTTCCCTCTTCGCCGCCAACGGCATCTGGAACCATTTCTATGTCTTTTGTTACACCGACACAGCCAACGGCGGCGCCCCATGCACGGGCAACCCCGATCCCACAGCATCGCCTGCGTCCAGCGCCACATGGAGCGCAGCCGGAGGAACTTCCTTCGCGGCTCCGATACTCGCCGGAATTCAGGCGCTCGTGAACCAGCGCACTTCCGCGCTCACGCGTTCGCCCGTCCCCGGCCAGGGCAATCCCAATCCCGTCTACTACTCCATCGCCGCCAGCGAATACGGCGCGTCCGGCAGTTCCCTGTGCAATTCCAGCAACCAGCCGTTGCCCCGCCGCGGCGTCTCCACCTCTTGCGTCTTCTACGACGTCACCCAGGGTGACCTCGATCTCAACTGCACCAACGGCTCCCCGAATTGTTTCGGCGGCGCTGCGGGCAACGTCCAGGGTGTGCTCGTCACCGGCGCGGTCTCCGGCCTTACGTTCACCGGCGGCGCCGGCTATGCCAGCGCCCCGGCGTGCACGATTTCCGCGCCGCACAATTCCGGCGCGTACAACGGCTACACCGGCGGCGTGCAAGCCATCTGCACCGCAACCATCTCCGGAGGCAGCGTCAACAGCGTGACGCTCAATAACCCCGGCGCCGGCTACGCGCCGATCCCTCTTTGCACGCTCGCCGGCGGGGGAGGCAGCGGCGCCACCTGCACCGTTAGTGGTGTGACGAAAGCCGCTTACCAGCCTTCTTTCCCCGCCACTCCGGGATGGGATTTCGCCACCGGCATCGGCACCATCAACGTTTACAATCTCGTATTCAGCCCCGTGTGGGTGCAGGGACCCTGATCGCCATCGGCCACCCATGACAAATCCACGGATTGCCCCAGGATTCCGCCCATGAACTTGACCAAAGCATTGTTTCTCCGATGCTGTCCGCTGCTCCTTCCTGTCGCGGCAATTTTCGCTGCGGCCACTGCGGCTCCGGGACAAAACTCCACACTCCTCGGAGTTCCCGACGACTGGTCCCACCACCACGTGGTCTTTTCGTATCCCGGCACATCCGTCCAAGCCCTTCGCCGCGGCGACTACTCGCGCTGGGCGCGCGTTGTCAGCGATCCACGCTTTTTCCTCCAGCAACGCAGGCGCGAAGCCGCCGCACGCGGCGGATTCCAATGGCATCCTCAACGCCGCGATCCCGGTGTCGCGCCGCCTCCTCCGCCGCCCGACTCCGGCGGATACCATGGCGGCTCGATGGATAGTCTTCCTCGCGGAATCGAGCGCGCCATTCCCATCGGCGGCGATCGGACATGGTTCCATCTCCGCAACCGCCCTCACGGCCCCGGCCCTCGCAGGGGCGCGCCGAACAACATTGACCTCGACTGGAGCGTGAATCTCGGCTCCGCGACGACGCTCGGGCTCGGCGTTTATCCCGCGAAGTATTCGTTCAACATTTCCTCCGCCAATTGCGGCAACGCCGTGTCGCCCGACTTTGTTGTTTACGGCACGAGCCGCGCCGGCACGGGGATGGTGGGGAGCACGCAGGCGAGCATCGTGGCCTTCGACAATCTCTATACCGGCTGCCCCACCGGCACAGTCCCATCCGTCTACTGGGCGTACGACACGGCCGGCGGCGCCATCCTGACCTCGTCCACGTTCTCGCTCGACGGATCGCAGCTCGCTTTCGTCCAAACGGCGGCCTCCGCGGCCAGCCTCGTCGTGCTCAAGTGGAAAGCTTCCACCACGGAGACTCCATCCGCGCCGCTGGTACTTTCCAGCACGGCGGCCGCTTCCTATCGCGCCTGCACCGCGCCCTGCATGACCGTGCTTCCCTTCTCCGGCGGCGCGAACGACACCGGCTCCTCCGTCTTCCCCGACTACGGCTCCGACACAATCTACGTGGGGGACGACTCCGGCAAACTCCACAAGTTCACCGGCGTGTTCGCCGGGACTCCCGCGGAGGCCGGTGGCACCTGGCCCATCGCCGTGAGCCCCGGTTCGCAGGCGCTCTCCTCTCCGGTCTACGATCCCGGCTCGGGCAATGTGTTCGTGGGCGACTACCTGCCTCCGGCAGGCACCAACTGCGCCACCTCCGGCTGCGGCTTCCTCTACAAGGTCAACGCCGGGAGCGGCGCGGTCACGCAGTCCGCGCGCATCGACTACATATTCGGCCTCGTCGGCGCGCCGCTGCTGGATATCGGCGCGGGCACGCTCTACGTGTTCGCGGGCGCCGACAGCGGATTCGAGTCCACCACTTCTCCCTGCGGCAGCCGAGTGCCGTGCAGCGGAGTCTTCCAGCTCTCCAACGGCTTCGTGGTCGGTGCGTCGGGCACGGAAGTCCAAACCGGCAGCGGCTACCAGTTCATGCTTCCCGGCGTTCTGGACAATGCGTTCTACGCGTCGGCAAATCCCGGAAGCCCCAGCGGCAATCTGTACGTGGTGGGAAACACGGGGATGGCGAATAACACGCTCTACCGGATTCCCATTACGTCGAACGTCATGGGCGCTGCCGCCAGCGGGCCTGTGGTCAGCACCAACTTCAGCAACGGATTTTTTTCCGCCGCGATGGGGCTTACGGAGATATTCTCCAACTCACACGATTACATATTCACGAGCGCGCTCAGCTTCGGCGCAGCTGCCGCGTGCGGAGCGCCCAGCCTCACGCAGGGATGCGTGATGGGATTCGACGTCACCTCCGGCACGCTGCCGCCGGCTACCTTGCCCACGGGCGCCACCACGGAAGCTGGAGGAGTGAGCGCCATCATCATCGACAATACCTCGTTGTTCTCCGGCGCCTCGAACATCTACTACACGCCGCTGGCGAATCAGGCGTGCGCGACCGGGGGCACGGGCGGCTGCGCCATCCAGATCTCACAGTCTTCCCCGTAGCGCCTTCGCCGGCATTCGCTCGACTCTACTCTTCCGGATTTCCTGCCAGCGCCCACGCGCCTCCCCAAATCGCAGCCGCGATCAGCATGCTCGACCATTCGTCCGCATCGCGCAGTCCTCCGCCGTTGAGATATCCGAGCACACGGGGCAGATGCAGGGTCAGCACCCAGATACCGAACATCAAGCCGAGGCCGGCCGCTCCCCAGCGTTCCAAGACGCGGAAGGCGATGCTGATTGCCGCGGCGATAAACGCCACACCGAACAGCGCGGCCCAGAACGTGTGCCACGGCAGCCACCAGGGCACGAACGACGCATGGAAGGCGAGCCCGATCAAGTGGTCCACGCCGAACACGACGAGTGAGATGGCGAACACGTAGCGGGCCGCAGCGGCGAGCCATTGTGGAACCGCTCCGCGCGCGAAGGTGAGCACTCCCACACAGCCGATGGCGATGGGCTCCAGAAACACGGTGCGCGCGGGAATGCTTCCGAGATGCCTGAGATAGACTGGCGCAACGATGACGAGCGCGCAGAGGACGAACAAAGCACATAGCACGATGGCGGCGGGAGCTGCGGTTCGTTCGCCCAGCATGCCCACTCCACAGGCTATCCAGATAGCGCCGGCGAAATAGGCGAGCCACGGAATGGCCGGAAGCCAGGGGATGAGATTGAGCGCATCGTAGGCGCGGCCGAGCGGATGGCCGACGGAATGGGCGAAGAGCCAGGTCTCGAGGCCGACGGCGATGATGGCGAGAGCGAAGATGAAGCGGCCAAACACGCCAAGCGCGCCGATGGCGCGCGAGGATTCTTCCGTCTTTCCTGAAATCGCCGAGTGCATATCGCCTCCCCTGCCTGAGTCAGGCTTGAGATGCAGATTCCTGAGGAGGCGTCTTCTCGGGCCGCGCTATCGTGGGTTCTTGATGGGTTTCGCAGAGCGTGATTTTAGTTTGGGGGCGCGGAGAATGGCGGAGAGCGCGGCCTGGAGGCTGGGGGAGGGATCCCGCCAGGATTCCTCCAAGGCGACGCGTTTGAGGCCCTGCTGCAATTGCCGGCCGATGTAGGCGAGGACGGAGGCGCGGCGCGTGTCAATGCGGCCATCGGCGAGCTGGATCCAGAGATTGCCGAGAGCGGCGTTGACGGCCGTGCCGGTACGGAAATCCTGGATGGGGCCGAGAAGTTCTGCGGCGAGGGGGGTGACGGAAATGTCGCCGAGGGCCTTGAGTTCCTGCTCGGCGTGGTGAGTGCAGAAATCAGGGTGGTCGGCGTGGCGTAACATGCGGCATTGGCGGCCGTCGGTGCTGGTCCAGGAACAACGGGGACGAGAAGGCAGGGAGGTGGAGGAAATCGTGGGAGCGGACGGAGTTGCGGACAGCGTCTCCGTAACGGGCTGGGGGGCGGGCGGGCTTGTGGTCGAGATGGCCGACGGGGTAGCTGAGAGAGCCGGAGGTTGAGAAATGCGGTCGAATTGAGGAGTGAGGAAGAAAGGGTGACGAGGCTTCATGGTGTTCTCCTTGGAGTGTGAGATTGAGAGAGCGAGGAAAGAGGAAGATGGGCCGGGGAATATGCCAGAACCATTCTTCTGCTTTAACTGCTAAGTATCGCCC
>DATKNR010000196.1:0-2808 GCA_035541255.1 Patescibacteria group bacterium
GCGTCGCGGAGAGCTTCTTCAAGTCGCGGCTCGATGCGCACGTTGGGCGCGATGCAGCTCATCTCGGGAGGCAGCCACATGGCCGGGCCGCAGAGCGTGGTGCGGCAGCCGAATTTCGAGAGCACGTGAATATTCGAGCGCGCGACGCGGCTGTGGCGGATGTCGCCGACGATGGTGAAGTTGAGATTGTCGAGGCGGCCGAGGCGATCGCTGATGGTGAGCGCGTCGAGCAGACCCTGCGTGGGATGCTCGTGCAGGCCATCGCCGGCGTTGATGACGGGAATGCCGAGGCGCTCGGCGATGAAGTGGGGCGCGCCGGACGAGGCGTGGCGGATGACGATCACGTCCGGCTTCATGGCTTCGAGCGTGCGGACGGTGTCGGAGAGGGATTCGCCCTTCTGTGTGCTGGAGGATTCGGCCTGCAGATTCATGGTGTCTGCGCCGAGGCGCGCGGCGGCGGTGCCGAAGCTGATGCGCGTGCGTGTGGAAGTTTCGAAGAAGGCGAGGACCACGCTTTTTCCGCGAAGGGTGGCCAGCTTTTTAAGCGGCTGCTTTTGGATTCCCTGGAAGGCGCGGCTTTGGTCGAGAAGGAAGGTAATCTCGTCGCGGGAGAGCGACTCAGTGCCGAGCAGATGGCGCAGGGTGAAGCTCACGATTCTCCCCGTGTCATGGCGCGCGCTCCAGGAGCACGCGATCTTCGCCGTCGATTTCTTTCAGGTGAACTTCGACGACGTCTTCCGGCCGCGTCTCGACGCGGCGGCCGACGTAGGTGGCTTCAATGGGAAGCTCGCGATGGCCGCGGTCGACCAGCACGCAGAGCTGCACGCGGCGCGGGCGGCCGAGGTCGAAGAGGCCGTTGATGGCGGCGCGAATTGTGCGGCCTGTGAAGAGGACATCGTCGACGAGGATGAGGTCGCGGCCGTCCACGGAGAAGGCAATGTCGGTAGATTGGACGACGGGGTGGGCGGCGACGAGCGACAGGTCGTCGCGGTAAAGGGTGATGTCGAGCACGCCGATGGGCGCTTCGGCACCGGTGGCGGCGCGGATGGTTGAAGCGAGGCGCTGGGCCAGAGGGACGCCGCGACGGCGGATGCCGATCAGAGCAATCCCATATTTCTCGCCGGTTTTTTCAACGATTTCATGCCCCAGGCGCTCGATGGTGCGCCCGGTCTGCGCCGCGCTCAGTAACTGCGTCTTTTCGCGGGTTGGCATTCCCCTCGCACGGGTCCCGGTTGGCGACACCATACTAGGGGCGGCTCCGGAGAGTGTCAAGCCGCGGGCGGCCCGCAGTTCGCGAGCATCCGGCGGTCTGATAGACTGCAGCGCGGAGGATTTCATGCATCGGCAATCGTCGGTAGATGCGGCTGAGGCGTATATAAGAGGGCTGCGGGTATGCGAGATTCGAACGCGATTCGTGGCTGTGCTGTGCGCGACCTTCCTGAGCATCGCGCTCTCATTGAGCGCGGCAGCACAGGGAGCGCCGGCGGGAGCCGCGAAAAAGGCAGCGGGCGGAGGTCCGACGCCACGGCTGGTGGTGGTATTGGTGATCGACCAGTTCCGCACGGATTTCCTGGACATTTACCGGAGTGAATTTGGCGACGGGGGCTTTGCGCGGCTGATGCGGGAGGGCGCGGATTTCCGGGAGTGCTTTTATCCGTACGCCATGACGGAGACGGGACCGGGGCACGCGACGCTGGCCACCGGCACGACGCCGGACCTGCACGGCATCGCGGCCAACGAGTGGTACAGCCCGACGTTCGGGAAAGTGGTTTATGCGCTGCTCGATGCCGATTCCGCCGTGATCGGAGGGAGTCCGGGGCAAACGCCGGTGTCGCCACGGAACCTGATCGGGACAACACTCTCGGACGAGATGCGACTGGCGACGGGAGGCAAATCGCGCGCTTACGGGGTGGCGTTGAAGGACCGCGCTGCGATTCTTTCGACCGGACATGGATCGAACGGAGCGTATTGGTTCGACTCGCGAGGAACAGGATTCGTGACCAGTCTGTACTATCGCAGCACGCTGCCGGATTGGGTGACGGCGTTCAACCGCAGCCATGCGCTGGAGCTGCCAGCGGATGCAGCGGCGCGGCATGCGGCGCTCGGAAAATTCCGTGAGAGCGGCGCGGCCAACCGGCTGGTGGGCGATTTTGCGATGGCGCTTGTGGACAACGAAAAGCTGGGGCACGGCGAGGCCACAGATTTTCTGTTCATCGGATTTTCCGCAAACGATTACGCGGGACACGCGTACGGGCCGTACAGCGCGGAAGTGCGGGAAATCACGCGGGAGACAGACGCGGAGCTGGCCAAACTGTTGCGGGAACTGGACGCAAAAATTGGCCGAGGAAAGTACTGGTTTGCGCTATCGGCGGACCACGGAGTAGCGCCGACGCTGGCCGAGTCACGCGACGCGAACCGGGCGCGGCTGGAGGCAAAGGACATCGATACGAAAACGGCGCGCGCGGCCATCGAGAGCGCACTCGAGCAGCGGTGGGGCGCGGCGAAATGGCTGCTGCCGGCTCCGGAGATTTATTTCGACCGGAATGTGCTGGCGGAAAAAAACGTGAGGATCGAGGACGCGGTGCGGACGGCGGGAGAGGGGCTGAGGAACGTGCCCGGCATCTGGGGCTACACGAGCGAGTATGGCAGTGATGTTCCCGATTCGATCGCCGAATCGTACCGGCGCAGCCGATTTGCGGGGAGAAGTCCGGACGTGTATGTGGTTCCGCTGCCGTTTGCGCTGCCGGACGCGGAGAAGGGCGGGACGACGCACGGAACGCCGTTTACGTACGACACGCAGGTTCCGTT
>DATKNR010000197.1:0-43587 GCA_035541255.1 Patescibacteria group bacterium
CGCGGTGCGCCGCCTTCTGGAAGCGAAGGCGCGCCTGGGACTCTACAAGCAACGCGAAGTGGACGTGGACAAACTGAGCAGCGTGTTCGGGAAGCCCGAGTTTCTTGCCACCGCCGCGGACATCGCAGACCGGGGCGTGACGCTGCTGCGGAATGATGCGGGCCTGGTGCCACTCGACCCGCGGACGACGAAGCGGGTGTTTCTGCTGGCCGTTTCCGCGGACCCGGACACGACACCGGCGGAGCCGTTTGAGCGCGAGCTGCGCGCGCAACTCGATTCCGTGGATTCGCTGCACGTGGACACGAAATATTTTCGGGTGGCGGAGACGCAATTGCCGCCGCCAGAAAGTTACGATCTGGCGATTTGCGCGATGACGGTGCGCGTGGCCGACCGCAAAGGAACGATCGGCCTGCCGGCGGACGAATTGGAGATGATCCACGCGCTGCTCAAGGCCGGAAAGCCCGTGATCATGGTCGGGTTGGGCAGCCCCTACCTGATGGAGAGTTTTCCGGAAGCGACCACGTGGCTCGCGACGTTCAGCGTGCAGGATGTGGCGCAGAGGGCCGCGGCGCGCGCGCTGCTCGGCACGTTCGCGGTGAGCGGAAAGCTGCCGGTGAGCCTGCCGGGCGCGGCGCCGCACGCGTTGCACGTAGCCGATGGCCTGACCACGGCGGCGATCCCGATGAAGCTACAATCCGCCTCGGCTGCCACTGAGGGCCGCCTACAGAAGGCTTACGAACTGGTAGAAAAAGCTGCAGAAGAACACTTGTTCGATGGAGCCGTTCTGCTTGTGGGTTACAGGGAACAATTCGCGGTACTCCGGGCAGGGGAAACACGTGCACGGGGTGATGGAAAGCCGGATGTAGTGCATCCGCTCGACTACCTCACCGCGGTAGATTGGCCTCTCTGGACAACCGAAACCGCAATTCTGGTCTCCCAAAAGCAACTAACACTCGACACAGCAGTATGGAGAGTCGTGCCCGAATTCGCTGAAGGACCAGATGCGGAGCGCAAGAAAGCCGTGACCGTCCGGCAATTGCTCGAACACTCTACCTGGATTCCTTCCGGCATAGCTGGAACATCCCCTTCAGAACGGTCCGATAAGCCGCTAGCAGCAGATCCGGGAACGCAATATGACCCAAACGGAACCGGAGCCATTCTTCTTCAAGAGGTCATCCGCCGTCTGACGGGTTGGAGCCCTCAATACTTCGGAGATGACCGTGTGTTCGCGCGTCTGGGAGTGCCCGTGGTTTACACAACTGATTGCCTCGATAAAGCCCACACGAGGTGCTTCCCGACGGGGACGCCAGACCAAGTGGGCGCACTCCTGCAACTCTGGCTGAATGGCGGGATTTACGCGCACCATCGCTTCTTCCCGAGAGCCGTCGGTGAAGCGTTCCTTGCTCGAAGGCCTCTCGACGGCCGGGCCCTCAGTGCCGGTTGGGAATTTGCTTCCGAAATTGCGAAACCCGGCCGTTTTATTTCCCCCCACGCATATGGATCGCACGGCCGGTTCACATCAGGGTTTCTCTGGTTGGACCCTGAGAATAACCTGTTCGTGGCCTTGATTCCGCACGGGGGCGGCCCAGTACAAGCGGACTCCCCCGCTCGTTTTCAACGTCTTGAACATTCGGTTCTCGATGCGGTTGCCGAAGCGTTAGGGCTTGCCTCGCCACACTGATGAGTTGATTTTAATGGCCCGTCGTCCAAAGTCATTCTCCACGGAAGAGCGCAACCCGCGGACGCGGGGGATTGATCTGCGGCCGACGCGGGACATTCTGCGGGCGATGAGTCGCGAGGATGCTGGCGTAGCGCGAGCCGTGGCGCGTGCAATTCCGCGGATTGCAGAGGCGGTGGACGCGATCGGCGGTGCCTTGCTGCGCAGCGGGCGGCTGATATACGCGGGCGCGGGAACCAGCGGGCGGCTGGCAGCGCTCGATGCCGCGGAATGTCCCCCGACGTTTGGCGTGCCGCGCGGAATGGTAGTGGCGCTCATCGCGGGCGGGCGGCGC
Organism: Patescibacteria group bacterium; assembly: GCA_035541255.1. Taxonomy (GTDB): domain Bacteria; phylum Acidobacteriota; class Terriglobia; order Acidiferrales; family UBA7541; genus JOPF136. The sequence continues at coordinate 2,013 of DATKNR010000197.1, forward strand.
GCACTCACGGAAGCCGTGGAAGGCGCGGAGGACAATGCCGCGGCGGGCGCGCGCGACGTGCGCCGCGTGCGCGCATCGAAACGCGACGTGGTGGTGGGCCTCTCGGCGAGCGGGCGGACGCCCTATGTGCTGGGCGCGCTGGAGGCGGCGCGGCGAGCGGGCGCGCGCACGGTTGCGGTGGTGTGTAATCGCGGCACCGCCGCGGCACGCGCCGCAGACATCGCAGTGGTGGCGGAGACAGGCCCGGAGGCGATTGCAGGCTCGACGCGGCTGAAGGCCGGGACGGCGCAGAAACTGATACTGAACATGCTGAGCACGGGAGCAATGATTCGGCTGGGGCGCGTGTACGACAATTGGATGATTGGCGTGGCCCAGACGAACCGGAAGCTGCGCGCGCGCGCATTGGGCATACTGCAGCAGGCTTCGGGCGCGCGTCCGACTCCAGCGCGGAAGGCGCTGGCTGCGGCGCGCGGCGATCTGCGAATCGCGCTGGTGATGCTGAAGCGCGGAGTGACGCGGCTGCAGGCGGAATTCGCGCTGGCCGCTGCCGGTGGCGATTTGCGAAGGGCGTTGAGGGAACGGAGGTAAGGGCGGCCGTTCGAAATGGACAAATTTCTCATCACCGGAGGGAAGCGGCTGGAAGGCACTGTGCCCGTAAGCGGCGCAAAAAACGCCGCGCTGCCGGCCATGGCGGCGGCGCTGCTGACGGACCAGTCCGTGGTGCTGCACAACGTGCCGCGCGTGCGGGACATCAACACCATGGGGCGGCTGCTGGCGCACATTCAGGCAGAAGTGGACATCCCGCCGCCGGCCGCTGAGCCGCTGCGAATCCGCACGGGACGAATCTCGCACGCGGAAGCGCCCTACGATCTGGTGCGGACGATGCGGGCCTCGGTGCTGGTGCTGGGACCGCTCCTGGCGCGGACCGGCTACGCGCGCGTGTCACTGCCCGGCGGATGCGCCATCGGCGCGCGGCCTGTGGATTTGCACATCAAAGCGCTGGAGCAGATGGGCGCGGAAATTTCCACCGAGCACGGTTACATTGAAGCGCGCACGCCGGCGGAGGGCGGACTTCGCGGCGCGCACATCGTGTTCGAAAAAATCACGGTGACGGGCACGGAAAACGTGCTGATGGGTGCGGTGCTGGCCGACGGCGAGTCGCTGCTGGAAAACTGCGCGCGCGAGCCGGAGGTGACGGACCTGGCCACGCTGCTGATGAAAATGGGCGCGCAAATCGAAGGTGTGGGGACGGCCACCCTGCGCGTGAAGGGCGCCGGCAGGCTGGGCGGGGCCGAGCACACCATCATTCCAGACCGGATCGAGGCCGGCACACTTATCGCAGCCGCAGCCATCACGGGCGGGAAGGTGCGCATTACGCGCGCCGAGCCTGGCCACGTGGGCGCGGTCATCTCCAAACTGAGCGAAACCGGCGCCGTGATTGACGCGCTGGAGCCGGGAGTCCTGTGCGTCCAGGGCTCCGGACAACCAGCGCCGGCGGACGTCTCGACGCAGGAATATCCGGGATTCCCCACCGACATGCAAGCGCAGTACATGGCGCTGGCCACGCAGGCGGACGGCGCGTCCATTATCACGGAGACGATTTTCGAAAACCGCTTCATGCATGCGAGCGAAATGGTGCGCATGGGCGCAAACATCGCGATTGAAGGGCGGCGCGCCGTGGTGCGCGGCCCGTCGCGCCTCACAGGCACGGCAGTAATGGCTTCGGACCTGCGCGCCAGCGCGGGGCTGGTGCTGGCCGCCTTGGTGGCCCAGGGCGAAACGCTGATCGATCGCGTGTATCACATCGACCGCGGATACGAACGGATTGAGGAAAAACTGTCCAGCCTCGGAGCGCGGATCCGGCGGGTTTCTTAAGCCGCATTCGAAACAGCTCTCCATCCGGGCCGCCCAGTAACCGTGAATGGATTCCCGGAGGCATGCGCCATAAATAGCCGCCCGGGCGCATTATTGCTCAAGCGCAAATGCAACGACGCGGGCACTTGCCGCGGCCATCCGGCTGGCGTAACGTGTGCGCCGCATTGCGGGGGAACTATGAGAGAGATGATGTGGTGCGCGGTGGCCGTGCTGGCGCTGCCGGGGATGTGGATGGTGAAAGCGGGCGGCGAGGGGGCGAGGAGTGCGGACCGGGGCTCGCCGGCTGCGGCGGCGGGTTCGCCGGAAGCGCTGCGCGAATTGGCTACCGGCTACTACCGCTGGCGGACCGAGAATTTTCCGGTCGAGACGAGCGACCAGGGCCTGCACACACACGACGCGGAGCTGACCGACTACCGGGACTCCGCGATTGCCGCGCGGCGGCAGCACACGCTGGACCTACTGGCGCAGGTGCGCGCGATGGAAACGCACAACTGGTCGAAGGACGACCGGGTGGACTGGGTGCTCTTCCGCGCGCAGCTCGAAGGCACGGAGTTTTTCAGCCGCGTGCTGGATTTCGATCACACCAATCCCGGCGTGTACGTGGACGAATGCTCGAACGCCGTCTTCTCCCTGCTGAAAAAAGACTACGACACGCCGCGGAACCGCGCGCTCTCCGCCACGGCGCGGCTGCGCGCCATGCCCGCGATGCTGGAGGAGGGCCGGCGTAATCTGCGGAATCCTGTGCGCCTTTACGCGCAGCTCGCCATCGATTCGGCGCGTTCGATCGATCCGCTATTCACAGACAGCCTGATGACGCTGGCCGGGGATCTCTCCGGCCCCGAGCGCGCCGCGCTGGTCCAGGCTCGCGACGCCGCGCTCGCTGCGATCCACGCCTATGCGGACTGGCTGGAGAAAGGCCTGCCGGACATGGTCGCGTTCAAACCCATGGGCGAGGCGAATTACAACTATCTGCTGAGGCACGCCTATCTGCTTCCGCTCGACGCCGAGCAGGTGGAGATGCTGGGCCGCGCTGAACTGGCGCGCTATCGCGGACTCGAATCGCTGCTGCCAGACCCGTCGCTCGCGGATCCGAATCCGGCGCGCGCCAAATCCATTCCCGCGGACCAGCAGGCGTTTCTCGCGGCGTACCAGAGCCGCGAGGCGGAGATGATCCAGTTCCTGAAGGCGAACAAACTCATCACGCTGCCGCCGTATCTCGGGCCGTTCCTGATTCGCCAGCTTCCGGAAGCGTTCAAGCCCACGAGCCCGGGCGGATTCATGAATGCTCCCGGCGTCTACGACAAGGACCCGAGCGGATTTTACTTCATTCCCACGTACAATCCCGCGAGCAAGAATTTCTACATCCGCGCGGCGATCGAGGACCCGCGTCCGATTCTCGGCCATGAGGGAATTCCCGGGCACTTCCTGCAGATTTCCATCGCCAACCATTTGGCGGACGAAATCCGGCGGCATCAGGACGACGGCGTATTCATTGAAGGCTGGGCGCTCTACACGGAAGAAATGCTGATGCGCACGGGATTCTATCCCGAAAATTCCGCGTCGCAGGGACAGATCCTGCGCCTCTCGCGCTACCGCGCGGCGCGCATCGGCGTGGACGTGAATCTGCACACGGGAAAATGGACGTTCGAGCAGGCGGTGAAATATTTCATGGAAGCCGGCGGCCTGGACCGCGAGGCGGCGGAAGGAGAGGCCGCCGGAGCGGCGGCTTCACCGACGCAAAAAATCACCTACATGGTCGGGAAGTGGCAGATCATGAATCTGCTGGGGCCCTACCGCGACCACCGGGGCGCGAAGTTCCGCTTGGGAGAATTTCACGACGAGCTGATTTCGTACGGCAGCCTGCCGCTCTCCGTGGTGACGTGGCTGATGCTGGACGATCCGAGCGCTTTGGACGCGGCCCTGCAATAGGCGAGTGATTCACCTCCGCGGGTAAAGCGCTGGGAACAATTCCCTTCATTGACTTGCCGCAAGACCACAGCCTAAGATGCGGGCAATCAGGCGCCCGTGGTCGGGAAAAACATTTCACACTATCGTGTCCTCGCGAAACTGGGTGAGGGCGGCATGGGCGTGGTCTATCGTGCGCAGGACACGCGACTGCGCCGCGATGTGGCCCTTAAACTTCTGCCCGAGGATGCGCGCGACCCGCAGACATTGGAACGGTTCCGCAGGGAAGCGCGCGCCGCTTCGAGCCTCAGCCACCCCAACATCTGCACCGTGTACGATGTGGGAGAGGATGATGGCGAATTCTTCATCGCCATGGAGCTTCTCGAGGGCCGTAGCCTGCAAGCCGCCATTTCCGGCCAGCCTCTGGAAACGGAAACTCTCCTGGAATTGGCGATCCAGGTGGTGGACGCCTTGGAATCCGCGCACTCGAAGGGCCTGCTGCATCGTGACTTGAAGCCAGGCAACATCTTTGTGACCGAGCGCGGGCAGGCCAAAATCCTCGACTTCGGGCTCGCCAAAAAACTGAAATCGCCGCAACCCGCCGCCGGCAAGACCGCGGATCAATTGACGGCGGGTCTGAGCGAGCAGCACCTTACGAATGAAGGCGCTGCCGTGGGCACTACGGCGTACATGTCTCCCGAACAGGCTATGGGCCTGGACCTCGACCCGCGCTCCGACCTGTTCTCGATGGGCGCGGTGCTCTACCAGATGGCCACCGGGCGCGGCCCGTTCGAGGCAGCGACGCCCGCTCTGGTCTTCGACGGCATACTGCATCGACAGCCCACGCCGCCGTCCCGGCTCAATCCAAGCCTGCCGCCGGAACTAGACCGCATCATTTCCAAGCTGCTGGAGAAGAATCGCGAGGAGCGCTATCAATCCGCACGAGAACTCCACGTGGACCTGAAACGGCTGAAGCGGCAATCGGACAGTGGTATGGCCACGGTCACAACGGCACAAGGAGAACCCGTCAAGAAATCGCGGCACCGTGCCGGACGGATCTGGATCCTGGCCGGAGTCGCCGGGGTGTTGCTGGCCCTGGTCGCCGCATCGCTTGCGCTTCCCCGGCTCTCTCCCCGGCCCCCGCGAATTACGGGATTCAAGCAGCTCACAAATACGCCGGGCACAAAGGGGCGTCCGTTTGCATCCGCCAATGCGCTCTATTTCAATCAGCGAAGGGATCAGGAGAGTCCGTGGGAGATTGCGCAGCTTTCCATCGATGGCGGCGATCCCCTGGTGCTGCCGAACTCTCTGGGGCCTGCGGAAATCATGGATATCTCACCCTCGGGAACGGAGTTGCTGCTGCTCAAGGAGGTGGACGAGTTCACAGGCGTGCTGTGGATTCTGCCCGTCCCAACAGGGACACCGCGCCCGGTGGGGGCGATCGTGGCGGAGGATGCCAGATTTACCCCGGACGGCCGGGAAATCCTTTATGTCCACGGCAAGGAGCTGTATAGAGTCCATGCGGATGGAAGTGACTCCCGCAAATTGATCACGGCCGACGCTCCACCTTCCAACGCCAGTCTGTCGCCAGACGGGAAGATCCTACGCTACTCGATTATTCGGGACGGGCCGAATGAACTGTGGGAGGCGGCGGCGGATGGTACCGGCGCACACCTGGTTTTCCCCAAGGGTGAGGACGCATGCTGTGGAACCTGGTCCCCGGACAAGCAGTTTTACGTCTACCTGAAGATCAGCAACGAAAAAAATGAAATCTGGGGATTTCGCGAACACACCGGTCTGTTGAGCCGGGGGCACGACAAGCCAGTTCAACTCAGCGCCGGTCCGCTCCTCACCACTACGCCCTCTGGAGCAATCGGCGCATCGCGAATGTACGTAAGCGGAACGATGCGGCAGGCCGAGTTGCAAAGTTACGATCCCGCGAGCAAGGGCTTCGTTCCTTTTCTGAACGGCCGTCCGGCCGAGCACGTCCGCGTGTCTCGCGATGGAAAATGGATTTCCTACCTAAGCTACCCCGATCGCGCCCTTTGGCGTGCCCGCGCCGACGGTACGGAGGCTCTGCGCCTGACTCCCCCGACCATCTACGTCTCTACGGGCGGCGCCTGGTCGCCTGACGGCAAGCGGATCGCTTACTGCACCCTCGGGCCCGAACGGGCTGTGTTTCTCGTGTCCCCCGAAGGGGGCGCACCGAAAAAACTACCCGTGGACGGTCGGTCGGCGATGATCGCGTCCTGGTCACCCGACGGCCAGTCCCTGGCGCTTGGGGCCTGGCCGGACTTTGAAGATTTGAAGATCCGAATCTTCAATCTGGAGAGCGGAAAACTGACAGATCTCCCGGGCTCGGAAGGCATGGTGTTTCCGCAGTGGTCGCCGGATGGAAATTACATCACGGGTGAGGTGCTCCGTCTGAGTGGTAAACCGATGCTGTACGACGTCCGGAAAAAGACCTGGAGAATCCTGGAAGGCGTGCAAGGATTCAATTATTGGGAATGGTCCCGCGACAGCCAATACCTCTATTTCGACCGGGGAGTGAGTGCCGGTGCCACCACCGTCGAAGTGCTCCGCTATCGCATCCAGGACGGCAGAACGGAAAGGGTTGCCAGCCTGGCCGGCGTGCGCCGCGTGGTGGGGCTGCTCGGCATCTGGTTCGGCCTGGGACCTGGCGACACGCCGCTGGTGCTGCGCAACACCGGGATGCAACAAGTCTACGCGATCGATTGGGAAGTGCCGTAGGACAAGCCAGGCACTTCCCTCGATTCGGCTGGAGCCGCAGGCCACCTGGGACAACCGCAGATCTCTTGACTACTCATTTGCAGGTTCGGCGGCAGCCGGTGCGGCCTGGCCGGCTGGTGCTCCCTTGCGCATCTTTTCGCGCTGCTCGCGGAGGATGGCCTTTCGCGAGAGGCGAATCTTGTTGCCCTCGATGGCCAGGACCTTCACCAGCACCTGATCGCCTTCCTTCAGTTCGTCGCGGACCGCCCGGATGCGCTGCTCGGAAATTTCGCTGATGTGAAGCAAGCCGTCGGTGCCGGCGAAAATCTCGACGAAGGCGCCGAACTCAGCGATGCGAGTGACCGTGCCGAGATAGGTTTTCCCCACCTCGGCGGTTGCGGTGACTTCGCGAATCAGGCGAACGGCCTCTTCTCCCGCAGGACCGTCGGCGGAGAACACGTGGACCTTGCCGTCATCCATGACGTCGATTTTGGCGCCGGTGGTCTCCGTGATGGAGCGAATCTTCTTGCCGCCGGGGCCGATCAGGTCGCGGATTTTGTCCACGGGAATCTGCAGCATGAACAAGCGCGGGGCGTAAGGAGAAAGCGCGGCGCGCGGATCGGTGATGGTGCGAGCCATGATTTCCAGGATTTCCAGCCGCGCCTTGCGGGCCTGAGCCAGAGCCTCGCGCATCATGGCGATGGTCACGCCGCTCACCTTGATGTCCATCTGCAGCGCGGTGATGCCCTTTTGCGTGCCGGCCACCTTGAAATCCATGTCGCCGTAATGGTCTTCCGCGCCGGCGATGTCGGTAAGAATCGCGTACTTCGATCCCTCCACCACCAGGCCCATGGCGATTCCGGCGCACGGTGCGCGCAGCGGCACGCCGGCGTCGAGCAAGGCGAGCGTTCCGGCACACACCGTGGCCATGGACGACGAGCCGTTCGATTCCAGAATGTCGGAAACGATGCGCATCGCGTAGGGGAACGTGTCGTCACCCGGGAGAAGATTTGTGATCGCGCGTTCGGCGAGCGCGCCATGGCCGATCTCGCGGCGGCCCGGCCCGCGCATGAACTTCACTTCGCCGACGCTGAAGGGCGGAAAGTTGTAGTGCAGCATGAAGCGCTTGAACGTGTCCGTCTCGAACAGCAGATCGAGCCGCTGCATGTCTTCCTTGGTGCCGAGCGTAAGCGTACCGAGCGCCTGTGTCTCGCCCCGCGTAAACAGCGCGGAGCCGTGCGTGCGCGGCAATATTCCCACTTCACAGGAGATGGGCCGGATCTGATCGAACGCGCGTGCATCGGGACGTCGCCGGCGCTGGAGCATATCGTCGCGAAACATGACTTCGCGCAGTTTCTCGAAGGCACGCATGGCCAGCTTGGGTTTATCGGTGTCTTCCGGGGGAAGGGACTCGAGGATTTCCTTCTTGATGGCGTCGATGAGCTCGTAGCTTTTTTTCTTCGGATGCTTGGCGGTGTCGAGAGCGTCGTGCAGGCGCTCGCCCCACTTGGACTCGATTTCCTTGTAGAGGGCTTTATCGAATGCGGGCGGGGCGACTTCGACCTTTCTGAGGTTCACTTTGCCGTGCAGCTCGCGGATGGCGGCGACGACTCGCTTGGCTTCCGCATGGCCGAACTCGAGCGCGTCCGCCACGGTGTCTTCGCTCACTTCCAGCGCGCCGGCCTCGACCATCACGATGGCTTCATCCGAAGCCACCACGACGATATTCAGCAGGCTGGTCTTCTGCTCTTCCACTGTGGGATTCGCCACCAGCTTTCCGTCGATCAAACCCACGCGGATGGCGGCTATCGGCGTGTCAAACGGAATGTCCGAGCAATAGGCGGCGGCGGAGGCCGCGGTGATGGCCACCATGTCCGGATCGTTCAGGCTGTCCGCGGAGAGCACCATGGCGACGACCTGCGTCTCGCGGTTCCAGCCTTCCGGAAACAGCGGGCGGAGCGGGCGGTCGATCATGCGCGAAGTAAGAATTTCGCGCTCGGAGGGACGCCCCTCACGCTTGAAAAACCCTCCCGGGATCTTGCCCGCGGAATAGGTGTATTCGCGGTAGTCCACGGTCAGAGGGAGAAAATCCTTGTCGGTGGATTTGGTGTCCATGCAGGCGGCTACCAGCACGACGGTGTCGCCATAGCGCGCCCAGATGGAGCCGTTGGCCTGCTTGGCCACGTGGCCGGTTTCAAGCGTCAGAGTTCGTCCGCCGACTTCGAGAGATACTTTGTGATGCATTTCGTGTTTTCCTTTGGCGGCGGGCCGTTATTGGAGGAGCGCCGGGGCCGGAAAGGCCGGACGGAACTGCCCGCGGGCGTGCGCCGCTTCCTATGCGTGCTTCAGTTCAATTTACGGGAAACAGAAGGAAGGAGAGGCGAAGGGAAAAGCGCGGCGATTGCCCTTGGATTCCGGGAAAACGTCCAGCTACACGTCCGCCCGCTGGCTCATTCTGGAGCAGTTGTGCGGAGGGCGCTTGCGAGAGCCTGGCGGAGGCCCGAAGACCGGGCGCGCGGCTACTTGCGCAGGCTGAGGCGTTCGACAATCTCGCGGTACCGTTCCGGGTCGCGGCGATTCAAGTAATCCAGCAGCCGCCGGCGCTTGTTCACCATCATGATGAGCCCGCGCCGCGATGCATGATCCTTTCCGTGGGATTTGAGGTGGGCTGTCAGATAATTGATGCGTTCGCTGAGCAGCGCGATCTGGACTTCAGGAGACCCTGTGTCCTTGGCATGTTGCCTGTACTGCTCAATGACGGCTATTTTCGCATCGACCAGCATTCCCATGCCCCCTCCCCTTGAACCGGTTGACCCTCTCTCTTGATTTCTGTTTCGCTCGTCTTTTTCAGTTTAGCACAGGAAAGCGAAGGCAACGCAAGAGACAAATGGAAAGTTTTTCGGCCCTGGCCGGGGGGTATGCGCCGACCATCCGGACAGGGAGTGCCCGTCCGGAAGAGTGGATCCGGCGCCGGCTAAGGCTTGCGCCCAATCAGGGAGAGGAATTCGGACCGGGCGCGCGCATTCTCGCGGAATTCACCCAGCATCGCGCTGGTTACGGTCTGGGAATGCTGCTTTTCCACGCCGCGCATGGCCATGCACAAGTGCCTGGCCTCGATCACCACGCCCACCCCGCGCGGATCGAGGTGTTCCATCAGCGCGTGGGCAATCTGGCTGGTCAGCCGTTCCTGCACCTGGAGCCGCCGGGCAAACATGTTCACCAGGCGCGGAATCTTGCTGAGACCCACCACTTTCTGGTTCGGCAGATAGGCCACATGGCAGGTGCCGAAGAATGGCAGCAAATGGTGTTCGCACAGGCTGAACACCTCCACATCCTTCACAATCACCATTTCGTCGTACTGGACGTCGAAGAGCGCGCCATTGAGAACTTTTTTGACGTCCTGATGGTAGCCGCTCGTCAGGTGACGCAGCGCCTTTTCAAACCGTTCCGGCGTCCGGCGCAGTCCCTGCCGCTGGGGATCGTCACCCACCAGCGACAGGATGCGGCGCATGGCGTCCGCAATGGTCTCCGTGTTCGGCTCTTTCTCGAGCACTTCTTCGGTGAATTCAGGCATCAGACGTTCTCCCGGATTTCTCCCGCATATTCAAAACTGTTGGCGCCGGTTTCTTCCAGGCCGATCGATGTGAGTTGCGCATGTGGATACTCATGCAGCCGGTCGAAAAGCACGCGACAGATGTTTTCCGCCGTGGGAACGAGCGAACGGAACGCCGGCACCTGCTCGTTCAGGAACACGTGGTCGAATTCGGAAAGCACGTGGCGTTCGATGTAGGCATCGAGATCGGCAAGGTTGGTGATCATTCCCGTGGCCGGGTCCACTGGACCGGTGACGCACACATCCAGCACGTAGTTGTGTCCGTGGCCGTGCTCGTTGGCGCATTTCCCATACACCCGCCGATTTTCCTCCCTCGTCCAGCCGGGCTGGTTGAGCCGATGCGACGCCGAAAAGCGGTAGCGGCGATGGAGGACCAGTTTCATTGGCCGTTACCCATACAGTCGACAAACAGGTCCGGAGTCTCATACAGCCGCACGCGGTGCAGCCGGCCCTGGCCTCGATCGTTGATCCGCGGCTCGAGCAATTGCCAGATGGTCATCGCGATGGTTTCCGTGGTGGGGATTTTCCCGGCCAATTCCGGCACCTCGTAATTCAGGAAGCGATGGTCCATGCGGTCCAGAATTTCCCGCTGGAGGATTTCTTTCAATTCTTTCAGGTCCAGCACCATCCCCGTGTGCGGATCGGGCTCTCCCGCCACGGTCACCTCCAGAACGTAGTTGTGCCCGTGGCCGTGGGGATTGTTGCATTTCCCGAAGACGCGCCGGTTCTCTTCCGGCGTGAATGCCGGATTGTGGTACAGGTGCGAGGCCGAGAATTCGACTTTGCGCGTGAGGTAGACCATTTCGCTGTCCAGGGTTCAGGAACGCACCGGATACGTGCGGCCTTTCCAGGCCACGCGCCCCGCGGAATATCGGCTGGCAGAGACCACGAGCTCAGCGGCGTACAGAATCAGCCCGGGCAACCAGTATTGGATGCACGAAGCGGGAAATCGATTCCGGCGCAGATCCAGCGAATAGCGCAGCAGACCCAGCAGAATCAGGATCGCACCGATAAACGCGGCCGCCGGAATCCACGGAGCAAGGGCGAACAGGATCAATGCGGCAACGGGAGCGGCCTTCAGCAGTTCGAGCACGGCGGACCTTGGCGTGCCCCCCGCGAGAGGGTAGAGATTCTTGGCCCAGCCCTCCCACATCGCGGAAAACGAGGTGTACATGCGCGTCTCGGCAATTTCCGCGCCTGGTGCGAAGTGAAGCGCCTGGCCTGCGGATTTTGCGCGGCGTGCCAGCGCCACGTCCTCCAGAACTTCCCCGGCCACGCTTCGGTGTCCGCCAATGGCCTGGTAGGCATCCGTCCGGATCAGCAGGTATTGGCCATTCACCGCGGCGTCGGGAGCGCGCGGATCATTCACGCGATCATAGGTGAATCGGGCGGCGAGGCGGATGAAGACGAAGGGAATCATCGCTCGTTCCCACCACGTCTCAACAATCTGGCGTGGCGAATAGGAAACGAGCGCGGAGCGGGATTCTCGCGCGACACCGAGAGCGCGCGCGGCCGAACCGGCCAAGTGGCGGACGTCGGCGTCGGTGAAAAGCAGCCAGCCGGTCACCGCATCGCGGGCGCCATTCCAGGAGGCGTGATTTTTTCCCACCCAACCCGGTGGAAGCTCACCCGCCTCGATCACTCGAAGCCGGGGAATCTCTGCCGCGAGCCGCGAGAGGATTTCCACCGTGCCATCGGAAGACCCGTCATCCACCACTCGGATTTCGGCGATTTCCGGCTGCGCGGCGAGCGAGCGTACGCAGGACTCGATCGAGCACTCCTCGTCTCGGACGGGCACGATCGCGGTTATCGAGGGTTGGACATCGCCGGGCATTGGGGGTGATTTGCGCACAGAAGGCACGCAGATGACTATAATATATCGGTTGCGGCGAGGAGTCCTCTTGCGGAAAGCAATCAATCTGGCCGTGGTGGTGGCAGCGGCGGCCGTCATCTATCTCTTCCTTACGCCCCTATACCGGCAAGGGGAGCCCGCTCTGGCAGGAAAGGCAGCCCCGGCGTTCACCTTTGAGCTGAACGGGAAGCCGATGCAGATCTCCGACCTGAAGGGCAAAGTGGTGGTGCTGAACTTCTGGGCCTCATGGTGCCCGCCCTGCGTGGAGGAAACGCCTTCGCTCAATGGCCTGCAGGCGCGCATCGCTCCTCAGGGAGGCATGGTGCTTGGAGTCAGCGTGGACGACAACGACGCCGCCTATCAGAAATTCCTGCGCGAGCAGAATGTGACGTTTCCCACCTGGCGCGACCCGCTGCAGAAAGTGAATCTCGAATACGGAACCACGATTTTTCCGGAGACCTACATCATCGGCCGCGACGGGAAAATCGCCCGGAAAGTAATCGGGCCGCAGGATTGGGATCGCGGCGAAAATTACGCCTTCCTCGAAACGCTCCTCCAGAAGAACTGACCGGCTCCACCGCCAGGGCGGGCCCGGGGCCCCGAGACTCGCTCGATGAGATGAAGTAACCTGCCGATGAGACGCACCGCGTATCAAGCTGAGACGCAGAGACACCGCGCCCTGCGGGAATCATCCCTATCCAATTGCATTTCAATGACTTAGATAGTTTCCGTCGAGCCCATTGTTTGGTTGCGAGCGTGCTTTTATGCCAAGGTCGCATTCCATTCGGGGTTCGTGTGTGCCCCGTCTGGCAAACGCCCGGCTTGCCTTGCCTGCTGGCGGGCGAGACTGAGGACAGAAGACGCCGTGGGACAAAAACGAACCGTCGCAAACCGCTCCCGGCGGCAACCATCGGCTGCCGCGGGACTGGTTTCTCTGTTTCCTGCCGCCACTCCGGTGCGCATCCCGGTGCGGGTGACGGCCCTGCGCGGCGAGGCCGCCGCTCTCGAGGAACACACGGTAATCGAGTACGGCACGGCTCGTGAAGTCCTGTTCTCTTCCGTTCTTCCTCTCGAGTTCGAAGACCGCGTACAGATAGAAAATTCCGACAGCTCGCTCCAGGCCGAGGCGACGGTGGTGGCCGTGCAGTACGAGGCCGGCCGCAAGGCCGTCGCCGCGCGGTTCCTGCGAGACGTGAGCAACTGGATTATTAAGCCATGACTACCAAGAGTGTGACGCCCACGCAGGGCGCGACCGTAAATCCCGAGGCCGGCGTAAGGTCCGCGCCGGCAGTTCCGGTGAACGGAGGGGCTCCCGCGAAACCGAATGGAGGCAAGCCGAGCACACCTCCGCCCGCCGCTCCGCCAGCCGCTCTGCCTGCTGAACGGACGGACGCGCCGCCGCAACGGTGGATAGAGGCTCAGCTTGTTTTCCCGGTCTACCGGGCCATGGCGGAACAATTCAATCTCTCGGGACCACCCTGCCGGCTCGAGGACCTGTGCGGACCAGACCGCTGCGAGGAAATGCTGCGCGCCACCCGCACGTGGTTTGACGAGATGGATGAGCAAACTCCTGTCAACAAGGTTCGGCAACTGCTCCAAGCGAACTACGCGGCGGCGGAAAAAAACCTGCGCGCATTTGCCATCCGGTTGCTGCGGAAACCGGCCAAAAAACAGGGCGATCGCGACAAGGTGGATTTCCTGATGGTGCAGTATTTCGCGGCCACCGCGCCCCAGCATGTGGCCACGCGCGACGTCTCCTACGCAGATACGGCTCTGGTCCTGCGCCCCATCCTCGGACAGGTATCGCCGATTTCTCCCGAATCCCTCTCGCCGCTGGAAAACATTCTGGAGGCCGCACGCAACGCCGCAAGCCTCGCGGACTTGCTGCATTCGAAGCTGCTCGAAAACGGGAGGCAGGTTAAGGACGGACTGGGCGACGCGTTCTACCATCCGGAATCGCTGGTGGCGTTCTGCCGGTTCAACTATCTGCTGCGCAGGGCGTTCATCCGGCTGTCGCACGCGGACCTGCGTGTGACGCGCGACGCGCTCTGCCAGCTCGAAGGCTGCGGTGTGCACCGCATCGACTGCCGCGCGGCCGGCCTGAGTGCCACGGAACCGGTGGCGGAGCTCCACCGCATCTGCAGTGACTGGAAACACCCATTCCGCGCCGAATTCAGCGAATACTCGATTCCCACAACGCTCGAAAGGCTCATCGCGCTTCGCGCCGCGGCCGAAGCCGCGTTGGCCGGAATCGCCACAAAAGCGGCAATCGAGGCCGATGCCCAGGAAACCGCCGTAGCGGAGCCGGAGAACAGCACGGAACCGGGAGCGGACCTGGCGGTTGAACTGAATCGTGGCCCGCGGGCCGCCCGTCCGGAACCATCCCACCGTGGCGGCGCGCCTTCGCGTCCCGCCTTCCGCTCCGTCCTGGCGATGGCCGAGCCGCAGGTGAAGGTGCCGCCGAGAGTGCAGGCCAAGGCGCTCGAAACGCAACCGAAGACGAGCGCTCCCACCTTTCGGGTTGCCGAAGCGGGGGTCCAGCAGCCGAAACACGTTGTGCCGCCGGACGCACCCATCGCCAAGGCCGAGGAGCCGGCGCCAAAGGCCGCGGGAATTGCGGCTGCCGCGCTCGAAATGACGCCCCTGCAACCCCAGGAAATCACGGAAACGGAAGTGGAGAACTGCTGCGAAAAAGTGTGGGAGCAGCTCATCTCGGCCCCGCGCGATCGCGGGCGCTCCATGAGCACGATTCAACTCGATGGCGTAAAGCTTCTGCTCTCATCCTGGGAAGTCGCTGCGTTTGTAAGCGACGGCGGCCCGACGGCGAAAGACATCCGGCGTGCCGTGGTGGTTCGCGCGCTGCTGGCAGCCGCGCTCGAACATCACGTGACCAAAGGAAACCGCGGCCGCCTGGCCTCCGCGCTCACTCTTGCGGCCAACGAAATGAACCGCCTGCAAGGCGCCGTCGAGAAAGCGAAGAGCGCAAAGCAGACCGAAGACGCCGTGAATCTGGCCATGACCGCCAAACGGCTGCTGGCGTTCGTCGAGCAGGCGGGCGACCTGCGCGTCTGACCCGCGCCAGCACGATTCCGAGAGGCTCCATTGGCAATGCAGAACCTCCTCATCGTTGCGGACGAGCCAGAGTTCGGCCGGCAACTCACCGCCCGGTGGCAAACCGAGCCGCGCGTTCCTTCGCTTACGCAGGTGTCGAGCGACCTCTGGAATCCCGCCAGCGCCTCCGCCTATGACCTCCTGATCCTGGGTCCTCTGGCATCGCATCGCGCCGCACGCCTCGCGGAATCGCTGTCCGATGCGGGAGTGGCGGCGCTCGCCGTGGTGGAGAACGAGCGCGAAGCCGCGGAGTTGCAGGCCTGCCACGCCGGAAGCCTGGTCCTGCTGCGCCGGCACGACTGGGCCAACGTGGTCGTGCTGGTGGCGGGCCAGGTCCTGCGCCGCATCGAGGCCCAGCGCCGCTCGGAAGCTGCGGAAAACGTGGCGCGCGTCCTGCAACGTCGCGCGGCCCTCGGGCGCTACATGCTCGAGATGCGACCGGCCCTGAACAATGCACTTACCTCCGCCCTCGGAAACGCGGATCTGCTGCTTCTCGAGTCCACCGGGCTGCGCGGAGAGGCCCTGGATCACGTTCGCACGCTTCACCGCATGATCCTGCGAATAAACGAGATGATGCAGCGATTCTCATCGCTGGCCAGCGAGCTGCAGCTGGGTGAGAAGGCGTCGCAGAATGAGACGGAAGAGGAGGTTCGCGAGCTGATTGCGGAGGCCAGTGCGCCGGGCGAACTCCTGTAACAATAGGAAAATACAATGGTTATAGGAATCTCAAAATTGGACGTGGCCGGCGGCGCTTGGCCCCTCGGTTGCTTTCTTCCACCGCTGAGCCCAGTGTGCGCCTGTGCGCACCGAGGAATAAGTCAGAACTAGACAGCTATGCCGGACAAGATCACAACCGGAACCAACGGCCACGAAATCCCCGTGGTGGATGCCAGCGAAGAGTTGGTTGGCACGTCCCAGCCGTCGCAGGAGCAGCAATATTGCGTCTTTCGGTCGGGCCGGGAACGCTTTTCGCTGACAGTGCTGGATGTGGAAGAGGTGGTGGACTGGCCGCGAGTGACGCGCGTGCCGCTCGGGCCGCCGTTTCTGATGGGCGTGTTCAACCTGCGCGGCTCCATCGTGGCGGTGATCGATATCGCCTTCACGGAGGGGCGCCGGCCGGGCCTCTTGCCGAAGCACGTGGTGGTCACCCACATCCGCGGCGAAAACGGTGAGGAAGATCTGCGGCTGGGCATCGCCTCCGACGAAGTGATCGGCACGTACACGCTCGGACCGGAGGCGCTGCTCGATGAGGTGCCTCCCGATGTTCCGCACTGTTGCGCGATGCTGAGGCACGACGACCGTCTGGCGTTGTCCATTGATCTGCGCAAGTTGCTCGAGGTCTATCCGGTTCCAGTGATTTAGAGAGTTTGGCCGGCCCGCGCGGGCGGACCGGGCAGAAGGAATTTGGAGGAAGCCATGAAAGGCCGACTGACGAATACAGTGTGGATGCTGACGTTCTGGGTCTTCGCGGCGCTCGTGGCCGTGCTCGGACTCAGCTTCGGCGCTGGCGCGCGATCGAACGGGGCGGCGCCGTTTGACTTCACGGCGCTGCCGAGCACGGCGGCCACGGAGCTGCTCGTGGCCATGCTCCTGTGTCTGGCCACGGGCATTGTGTGCCTGCGGCTGCTCGGCTCGCGCGTGCTCGATCCCCTGAAAGACCTCGCCGACTTCTCCGAGCGTGTTGCCGCGGGCGATGCGAAGGCGCGTCTGGACGTCACCGCGAACAATGACTTTGGCTTCATCGCCGAGAATTTGAACCGCGGCGCCGCGCGCATGGGCCGCTCCGGCAGTCCCGAAGGATTGGAGGGACTGCAGAAGAGCATCGGCGAACTGCTGCAGGTGATCAGCCAGGCGGGCCGCGGCGATTTGACCGTCCGCGCGAAATCCTCGGGCGACTCGTTGGGCCACGTCGTCGAAGGCGTCAACACCATGCTGGAGAACTACACCGCCGTCATCGAGCGCGCCCGCAAATCCGCCTTGGATGTGATGGCCAGCGTCAACAGCATCCTGCTGGCCGCCGAGGAGATGACCAGCGGCGCCACGCAGCAGGACCACGAAATCACCAACACCTCGTCCGCCGTGGAAGAGCTGACCGTTTCCATGAAACAGGTGTCGAACAACGCAGAGGCCTCTGCGGAAGCGGCCCGCCGCGCTCTGGACGCGGCCGAGCAGGGCAACCGCGCCGTGCGCGACACGCTGGAAGGCATGCAGCGCATCCGGGCCTCAGTGCAGGCCAGCGCGAAAAAGATCAAATCCCTCGGCGATCGCTCGCTGGAAATCAGCGAAATCATCAACGTGATTAACGACATCACGGAGCAGACCAACCTGCTCGCGCTCAACGCGGCCATCGAGGCGGCGCGCGCCGGAGAAGCCGGCCGCGGCTTCGCCGTCGTCGCCGACGAAGTCCGCAAGCTCGCCGAGCACTCCCGCAGCGCCACGAAAGACATCGCTGCGCTCATCAAGGCCATTCAGGCAGAGACGAACGAAGCGGTGGTGGTGATGGAGGAAGGCACGCGCGAAGTGGAAGGCGGGGCGAGTCTGGCCGATCAGGCTGGTAAGGCCCTCGAGGCCATTTCCTCCGTGGTCCGCCAATCCGCGGAACTGGTGCAGGAGATTTCCCTCGCCTCCAAACAGCAGGTGCGCGGCACCGAAGGCGTGGCGCACGCCATGCAGATCATCTCCAGCATCACCCGGCAGACCTCCCAGGGTTCCCGCCAGACGGTGAGCACGGTGGGCCATCTCGTGAAACTCTCTGAGCACCTCAACGAGGCGCTCTCCCAATTCCGGTGCCCGGCACGCGCCGAGGCTGCAAGTGAGATGGGAGCGCCGGAACCGGTGGGGGCGCACCGCTAGGCGGGCAGCCCGCGGGACGGCAATCCTTTGCAGGCCGCCATGGCTGTCAGGTTTCAGGGAGAGGCCACGCCGCCCGCTGGCAACTGCGCCGGAAGCAGGCCGGCGCTGCCGGTCTGAACGATGAGCACGCAACTCGAACTCGACGAACTGCGGGCGCTGGTGGAGCGGCGCGCGGGCATTCATCTGGATGAGACTCGCGACCGCTTTCTCGCCGCTCGCGTGCGCGAACACATGCAGGAACGTAACATCGCCGGCGCGGGCGAGCTGATGGCCCGCCTGCGGAAGTCCAATGTCGAGTACGAAGCGCTTCTCGAGAAGCTGCTGACGCAGGAGACTTCCTTCTTCCGCTATCCCTCCGTATTCGATGCGCTGCGCAACACCATCCTGAAGGAAATGCACACGCTCAAGTTCTGGGAAAATCCGCGAACCTTGCGCATCTGGAGCGCGGGCTGCGCCACGGGAGAAGAGGCGTATTCCATCGCAATCACCATCGCGGATGCGCTGATGTTCGTCGAGGCCTGGGACATTGAAATTCTCGCCACGGACATCAGCACGTCGGCGCTGCGCCGTGCCGAGCAGGCCGTATTTCCCCGGCGCGCGCTTGCCGGGCTCTCGCCGGAGCAGATGGAGTCGCACTTCACCCGCGCGCCCGGGCCGGACCACTGGCAGGTGCGCCCGCGCATTCGGCGGCTGGTCCGCTTCGCGCCCATGAATCTGGCGGAGCCGGTGTACGCCGGCCGCATGGACGTGATTTTCTGCATGAACGTGATGATTTATTTCACCGAGGAGCGCCGCCTCGCGCTTCTGCGCGCGTTCTCTGAGGCGCTGAATCCGGGCGGCTACCTGGTGCTGGGACATGCGGAGTCCCTGGCGAAATGTCCGGTGAAGCTCGAAAGCCTCCGCCACGGCGATTCCCTGCTCTACCGGAAGCCGCTCGCGGCGGCCAAGTCAGCGGACACGCGCACCGTTGCCGCGGAGAAGACTTCGTGAGTGCGCCAGACCAACTCGCGCTGGACCAGTTCCTGGAGATTGCTTCGGAGAAGCTGCAATTCCTGCGCGAGTACTCCGCGCTCGTTCCGGAGGCTGCGCCGCGCCGCGACGAGGTGGAGAAGCTTTACGAAGCGGCACACTGGCTGGCTGCGGAAGCCGCGCTGCACGGTTTCCCATTGTTCAGCGAAATCGCCGGGCGCATGGCCCACGTGTTTCAGTACGCCCTCCACGCGGAACTGCCCCCGGAGGCCCACGGGCCACTCGTGGAATTCCTGGCAGACGCGATCACCGTGCTGGAAGGCGACTTGATGCAGATTTACGCCGAGCGGACGGAGACCGTCGAAGACGTGGAAATCTTCAAGCGGCGCTACTCCTTCGCCTTTCCCCAGCCCGCGGCGCATGAGCCACCGCAGCGCCATGCCGCCGTGGCGCGTGAAGCCGCCGAGGAACCGGAGTATGCCGAAAATATCCCGCTCTCCGGCAGCGACGCGGGCGAAGCGCTGCCCGAGGACGACGACGTTCCCGCCGAAGTCCTCGAATTCTTCGTGCCGGAGGCCGACGAGCACCTTCAGTCTGTGACGGAATGCCTGCTGGCCATCGAGTCGGGCGGAACCGCGGACGACGTGCACAAGCTCTTCCGCGCGATGCACACGGTGAAGGGTTCAGCGGCGCAAGTGGGGTTGCGACGCGTGTCCGCCGTGGCACACCGCATGGAGGATCTGGTCGGAAGGATTCGCGACGGCAGCCTGCGCGCCACTCCCGAAGTTGTGGACCTCTGCCTGGAAGCCGTGGATCTGCTGAAAAAAACGATCCATCGGCAATGGCCGGACGAGCAAGCGGCAAGGGCAGGGCTGCAGGGCATAGTGGAACGCCTCGCGCCATTCGCGCAGCGCGAGGTCGAAGCGGTTCCAGTTGCCACGGAAGCCGCACCCTTTGAGGCGCCACCATCGGTGCCCGCCAGCCAGGCCGTCGCCGCAGGCGCGCCTGCTGCCAAGCGGCGCGCTGCCGTTCCCAGCGGCAAATCGGTTCGCATCGCGCTCGACCGCCTGGACCGCATGATGAACGCCGTGGGCGAGTTGGTGATCAACCGCACGCGCATGGTCGGCCACATGGCCGAGCTGGAAAAATTGGTCGAGGTGCTGAATTTCTCGAAGTCCCGCCTCATTGGAAAAATCGACGACTTCCAGGAACGGCACGAATTCCAGCTCCTCAAGCGCGCGAATTCCGCATTTGCCGGGTTTGGCGGCGCAAACGGCGGCAACGGTCATGGCGCGAGGCCATCCGGCTATGGCGCAAAAAGCAACGGCGGAGCAACGGGTACGCGCGGCGCCGCGCCAAGCGCCATGGAGGAATTCAGCGACCTGGAGATGGACCGTTACGACGATTTCAATATCCTCTCCCGGTCGCTCACGGAAATCTCCGCGGACGTGAACGAGGTGCTGACGCAGCTCGATGGTTTCCTGGGTCGCGTGGAAGGAGACATCGGCGAGTTCACCAAGCTGGCCCACAATCTCCAGGACGAAATCACGCAGGCGCGCATGGTTCCCATCGGCAATCTGAGCACGCGTCTGTCGCGCACGGTTCGCGAAGCGGCAAAGGAAACCGGGCGAATGGTGGACTTCGCGCTCGAGGGCGAGGCCACGGAACTGGACAACAACATCATCCAGCAGCTTGCCGATCCCCTTATTCACCTGGTGCGCAATGCCGTGGCGCATGGCATCGAGGATCCCGACGAGCGCCGCTTCGCGGGCAAGCCCGAGCGCGGCCGCGTGACCCTGCGGGCCTACCATCGCGGCAATCACATTTTTCTGGAAGTGGAAGACGACGGGCGGGGCATCGACTACGAGCGCGTGCGCGATCACGCCATCGAGGCCAGCCTGATCTCACCCGAAGTGGCCCATAAACTCTCCGAGCGCGAGCTGCGCGATATCCTGTTTCATCCCGGCTTCTCCACCGCTTCCAGCCAGACCGAACTGGCCGGCCGCGGCGTCGGCCTCGACGTGGTGAAGGCCAACGTGGCGGCGCTGGATGGCGAGATCGAAGTGCGCTCCGAACGCGGCGCGGGCTGCTTCTTCTCCCTCAAGGTTCCCTTGACGCTGATCATTTCGCAGGCGCTTTTCGTGCGCTGTTCCACGTCCACGTTTGCGTTCCCGCTTTCCACCGTCGAAGAAATCCGCCGCATCAAGCCGGAAGAAATCGAGGAGGTGGGCGGAAAACTCTACACGCGCGTGCGCGACCTCATCACGGAGATCGTGCGGCTCGACTCGCAGTTGGAGATGCCTCCGCTCGAAGCCACAAACGGCTATTACAAGATGGTGCTGGTGCGCGTGGCCAACCGCCAGGTGGGCATCGTCGTGGAAGATGTGCTCGGCAAGGACGAAATCGTGATCAAGAGCCTGGGCTCTTACCTGCGGCGCGTCAAGCTGTTCCCCGGAGCCACCATCGCACCGGACGGCAGCCTGATCCTGCTGATCGACCTGAACCGCCTGGTGGACGCCGGCGCTTCCGAGCGCCGCGCCCTGGGACCGGCGGCCGCGGGAATCGCTCGCGTATTTGCGCCGGGAGCCGCGGCGGTTGCGGCCGGCGCCATTCCGGGCGAGGCGACGGACGCGATTCGCGACGATAAGGTCGTGCTCGTCACCGACGACTCCATCAGCGTCCGCAAGTTCGTCGGCCGCATGCTGGAGAAGGCCGGTTACCGCGTGAAGCTCGCATCCGACGGTCTGGAAGCTGCGGAAGTGGCGGCGCAGAGCGGCTGCCATCTGATTCTCACCGACATCGAGATGCCGCGCATGAACGGTTACGAATTGATGGCGCACCTGCGGCAGGACCCGGCTACGCGCCGCATCCCCGTCATGGTGCTCACCTCGCGCGCCGGCGCGAAGCACAAGGAACGCGCAATGAAGGAAGGCGCGGCAGCGTTCCTCACCAAGCCGGTGCAGGAAGAGCAGCTCCTGACCGCAGTGGCGGAATTGATCGGCGAGACGAACGCGGAGAGCCGCGCGTCGCGCCTGGTGTCGGTGCGGTAGAAGACCATGAGCGGCAACGGCGCACAAATTCGCGTGCTGGTGGTGGACGATTCCGCGTTCATGCGCAAAGTGCTGGGCGGAATCATCGGCGCCGATCCGCAGATGACCGTGGTGGGCGTGGCCTCGGACGGCCGCGAAGCGGTGAGCCAGGCCGAGTCGCTTCATCCGGACGTCATCACCATGGACATCAACATGCCCGGCATGGACGGCCTGGAAGCCACCGAGCACATCATGACGCGAAATCCGCGGCCCATCGTCGTAGTCAGCTCGGAGTCGCGCCAGGGCGCCACTGGAACCCTGCGCGCACTGGAGCTGGGCGCCGTGGATTTTGTCGCCAAGCCTTCCGCCGCCGTAGACCTGGATATGGGCACCGTCCGCGACGAACTGCTCAAGAAAATCCGCATGGCCTCCAAAGTGCGTGTGGTGCGCATCGCTTCGCGAACCAAAGTCTCCATGGACCCGGCAGGATCCGGAAAAACCGTGATTCAGCCCGCCCCGCAGTTGCCCACGCTGCCGTCGCTCCAGGCCTCGGGACGATTCCCGGTAGTGGTCGTGGCGGCTTCCACGGGCGGCCCGGCCACGGTGATGCAGATTCTGCCGCGCCTGCCGAAGGATTTTCCGGCCGCGATTCTTCTGGTGCAGCACATGCCCGCAACCTTCACCACGCAGTACGGCCAGCAGCTCGCCGAGCGCGCCGGCATGAAGGTGAAAGAGGCGGTGCATCAGGAGACGATTCAGCCGGGAACGATTTACGTGTGCCCCGGCTCGCATCACCTGCGGATTTCCCCAGCCGGGCGCATCCAGCTCGATGATGGTCCTCGGATTTCCGGTTATCGTCCGTGCGCCGACGTCACTATGCAGGCCGTCGCGGTGTACGCGGGCCACATGGCCGTGGCCGTTGTGCTCACAGGCATGGGCGGCGATGCGGCCCAGGGCGCGAGTACGATCAAGAAGAGCGGCGGTTTCGTCATCGCACAGGACGAATCCACATCCACGATTTTCGGAATGCCTGCGGAAGCCATCAAGACCGGCGCCGTGGACAAGGTCCTGCCCGTCGACGAAATCTCGGGCGGCATCGCGCGCCGCGTCTTCGAACTGCTCGCCACACCCAGGAGCCGCGCATGAACGGCGGGACATCACGGAGAGCGCGTCCCCTTCGCGGTTCGCCATCGCCCGCCGGCGCGCCCGCTGCGCAGAAGCAGGAGCCCGTCATCGTCTTCGATGTGGCTGGCGCCGAGTTCTCCATCCCCGCGGGCGCCGTCCACGATATCCGCAGCACCGACAGTCTGGCGGGCGAGGCGGCGATGCTGGAACAGCCGGACTTTCCCTGGGTGCGCCACACCATCGAGCGCAGCGGCACCACGCAATACGTGGTGAGCGTCGGCACATTTTTTAACCTGCCGCGCTCCCGACCCTCGCTCGTCTTGGTCTTGCGCAATGTGCGCTGCGCCCTGCTGGTGGACCGCATTGAGCGCATGGATGCGCTCTCTTCGATCTTGGCCCTTCCTCGCGCATTTTGCGGCGAGGAGCGTCGCTGGTTTCTGGGGCTGGCCCTTTTTGACGACGGTGTGGTTCCCATGCTGAATCCGCAGGGAATTCTCACCACGGAGCATCTGGAGCGCCTCGACGCGCGCGTGGCTGCGGGAGCGGTTCCGGTATGACGATGGCGAGCGATTGGACGGAGTCGAACTACGTGCTGCTGCGGCTGGGGCCCGCGGGACGCGAACGATTCGCCCTGCCCGCGGACGACGTGGAGGAACTGGCCGGCGCCAGCCGCCTGCAGAAATTCCCCCACACAACGAACCGGATCGACGGCGTCATCGTCCGCCGCAAACGCGTGCTCGCCGTGCGCGATGTCGCCAGCGTCCTCACCGGCCGCCCTCTCTCCTTCCACCGTTTCTATCTCATCGTACGGCGGCGTTACGGCGCCGTCACGGAGCTCGAAGCCATTCCCGTGTCCGGCGATTGCGAGCTGCTGAGCGGCGTAATCCCCATGCCGCGCGGCGAATCGGAGCCTGAATATTTCGCCGGGATCATCGACCTCGCCGGTGAACAGGTTCCTCTGCTCGATCTGGAGAAGCTGGCCGCGGCATCGTCCGCTTCCCCGGATTCTGCCCGGAGGCCCGCATGACCACGGCCACAGCCACTCCCGCCCGCGTCATGCTGATCGACAGCAACGTGCTGTTCTCCCGTCGGCTTACCGATGCACTCCGTCGCGAAGGGCTCGAAGTCGTTCACGCCAGCCAGAGCGCCTATGCGCTCACCATGCTCGAATGGAATATGCCCGCGGCCATCCTGTGCGCCACGAACCTGCGGGAAATGGGCGCTTTTGAAATCGCTCCCCTGCTCCGCGCCGATCCGAAAACCGCGCAAATCCCCCTGATCGCCATTAGCTCCGGCGACTCCTCCGCCTTGATGGAAGCTTTCCGGGCCGGCTGCGACGAGTGCGTGGACCGCCGTCGCCCGCCGGAGGAGATCGCGGCGCACATTCGCAACCTCCTGCTCAGCAGGCAGGAAGGATTCCAGCCTACGCAGATGCTGGGAGTCTCGGAAACCAGCCTCTCCGGCAACATCGAGCATCACGACCTGCCCGGCGTGCTCCAAATGCTCGGTCAGGCCCGGCAGACCGGCGCTTTGCACATCAACGCGGCCGGCGTGGATGGCATCGTCTTCTTCGACGCGGGCGAAATCACCCATGCCGAATGCGACACCCTGTTCGGAGACGAAGCCGTCATCCGGATCCTGAAGGTTTGCCACACGGCGGCCTCCGGCGTGTACAAATTCGCGTATGGCGCCGCCGCGCTGCACCGCACTGTCCTGCGCTCCGCGACTGATCTGATGCTCGACGCCATGCGCGAATTCGACGAGGCCGAGCGAGACCGTACCGACCAGGAGGCACCGTGAGCGACACTCCCACGGCCACCGCCGTTCAGGCCCCTACCATTTATTTCATCGATGACAGCGCCACCATGCGCGAGGTGATCAAGATCGCCTTCCGCAAGGAGAATATCCAGGTGGTCACCTGCCCCAGCGTCAGCGCGGCCATCGAGCAGTTCGGCACACAGCGTCCCGACGCGGTCATCAGCGACGTCATCATGCCCGATCGCGATGGCTACGAGCTCTGCACCTATGTGAAAGGGCATGCCGATCTGGGCAAGACCCCCGTCATTCTCATGTCGGGCGTGGTCAACCGCACGGTGGCGGAGAAAGCTACTGTCGTCGGCGCCGACGAGTTGCTCCGCAAGCCTTTCCAGCCCCACGAACTGGTGGCGCGCGTAAAAAAGCTGCTACGCCTCGACGTGAAGCCGGAACCGGCGACAACGGAATCCGGATCCGCAACGAACCAGGACGTCACCGGGCCCGCAAATGGTCTGGAGAAACTGTTTCGTCCGCCGGCACCTGCCGCGCCGGCTCCTCCTACTGCCGCGCCTCAAGCAAAGCCCGTGACGCAGCCTTCCGTGGCGCCGGCCGTTCCGGCTGCTCCTGTGGCGTTTCATCGTCCGCCGGCTCCGGCATCTCCGGCTGCGGCCGTCCCGGCGCGTTCGGCCGCTCCACCGGCTGCCGCGTCCGGCGCGACGGCGTCTGCTCCTCCACCCGTCGATGTCCAGCGGCTTCGTCTTGAGATTCAACGGCTCGAACTGCTTGTACGCAAGTTGCAGTCCGAGCTCGAAGCGGAACGCCAGTACTGTCAGGCTCTCGAAGCGCATATCCGCGCCCTGCAGGGAAGTGCGTAGGAAGTCGGGAAGGGATACTCATGCCGGCCACACTCATCACCGGGAAGGAGCGGGTCAGGCTGCGGTTGCTTCTCGAAGCTTGCGGCACCGATTCCAGCGGCCGCCGGTTCGAGCACCGCGGTGCAACCGTCGAAATCCATCGCGAGGGCGCCCTCGTGGAATTGCCCTCCGCCGCCGGGTACCTCGCGCCGGGACAGGTGTTCGCGCTGCGCCGCAAGCACGGAAGCGAAGCCTGGCTGGAAGCTCAGGCGCGTGTGCTGGGTGTGCTGGAAACTCAGAACAACGCGCGGCTATACAACCTCGAATTGATGGCGGGCGACGAGGATTTCTGGGGCATCGAATTTCCAGCGCATGCCGGATCGGCCCAGGCCGTGGCCTGCATGCTGCTCGAGTGCTGTTTCTGCCGCCGCCGCGCCGTTGTCTACGTGAACGACCGCGACATGCTCTCCTTCAATACGCAGAAGGGCATCGCCCGCCCCTGCGAAGCCTGCGAGATGCCCACCATCTGGGTCCAGACCCTCGATGAAGATCCGCCCCAGCCTCCCAATGGCGCTGGGAACTTTCAGCGAATCGGCCAGCCCGCGCAGAGGCACGACCGCCAGGCTACTCCACGGTTCCGCACGCGGCTCACGGCGTGCGTCCGTGCCGCCGGGGCCGATCTGGAGCTCGCCGTCTGCGAAAATATGTCGCGCGGCGGACTGTGCTTCCGCACACGCCGCCGCTATTCCGAAAACGATATTCTCGAGGTGGCTGTGCCCTACACAAAGGGAGCGGCTAACATCTTTGTACCCGCCCGCGTGATTTATGTTCAGGAAGTGCCCGGCGCGGGCCTGCATCGTCACGGCGCCGCCTACCTTCGCACGGGTGGCGACGGGGATTCCGATCCGCACGAGTAATTTCCCCCGCCTCGGCAGGCAGATTCTGGGTGGCTACGGTTCAAGTCGCCGCGCGCCTTGCCTTTCCCCTCCTCCGGGCGTAGATAAATAGAGCCGCAAAGCGAGTCCAGGACGAGGGAGAACAAACGATGCCGCGAGGGATCGCGAAGTGGGGAACCTTGCTTTTAGTGTCCTTGCTGTTTGTCGCGGCCATGTGGCCGCCTGCTGAAGCCCAGGCGCCCGCGAACGGGGGCGACCAGCCCGTCTACACTTACGTGGCGCTGTGGGGGGTCCCGCGGACCGAATGGGCTCAGATGGAGAAGTTCTACAAGGACGCCGTGCCGACTCTCAATAAACTCGTGGCAGACGGGACTCTGGAAGCCTGGGGCAATGCGCGCAACTGGGTCCACGACGATAGCGGCATGACCCACGCGAGCTGGGTCACCGCAACCAGCTTCGCCAAAATCTACCGCGCGCTCGCGGCCATCCGCGATGGTGTTCCCCAGCCATCTGCGTTCGCCACCTCAAAGCACGAGGACCTCATGTTGCGGTCCACCATCTATGGACAGAAGCGTGGTGCCTCCGGCAAAGGGATACTGTGGGCGGCCAACTTCCGCGTGCGCGAAGGACAGATGGACGAATTCACGCGCCTTTACGCCACTGAGATCAAGCCCCTTTTCGACGAGCAAATCGCTGCGGGAACCATTCTCAGCTATGAGCTGGATTTTCAGGCCGTCCATACCGGGCAGCCCGGCGATGTGACCCTCGCCTACCTGATGCCGGACGCGGCCGGCATCGACAGATTCCAGGCTGCGCTCGCCGATTACCAGACCAGGAATCCCGACATCGGTCCCGCTCTGCAAGCGACCATGGATTTCGGCGTGCACCGCGATTTGGTCTACGAGGTGATGGACTTCGGGCAGAAATAGCTGGCGGAAGGTCGGTCCTTGCCAGGCCTGCCGAGCCTCGGTGCAATATTATCCGCCGCGCCGCCCGGTTCTTCCTACTTCGGCTTCCACAAGCCGATGATGTTGCCTTCGGGGTCGGCCAACCACGCGAACGTTCCGGTGGGAATCTCCACCGGCGGCACCAGCGTTTTTCCACCGAGAGCGGCGGCACGCTCCAGATAGGCCTTCGGATCGTCCACCTGCACGTACACCGTCACGTAGTTGTGTGGCTCGTGTCCCAGCGAACTGATGTGGCCCTGAATTCCGGCCTGCGAACCTGTGCTGATCATCGCCGCGGGCCCGGCGGCCTGCATTTGCCAGTCGAACAGTTGCGAATAGAACTGTTGTGTGCGGGACGTGTCCCGGCATCCGATTTCGAAATGAACTACCGGCTGACCCATAGTCGTCCTCCCTCCCAGGGGGAGGCAGAGTAGCACGCCCTGCCGCCGCCCAGAAAATTCGTGCGCTCGCTATGGATTTGCGGGAGAATACGCCGGGAGTGGAAATTCCATGCTTACCGGAATCATCTGGTGGTTAATCGTCGGGTTGGTGGCGGGATGGGGCGCGGGAAAGATCATGAAGGGCACGGGCTACGGCGCCCTCATGGACATCGTCCTCGGAATCGCAGGCGCCGTGGTGGGTGGATTCCTGTTGGGATTTCTTCACCTCGGCGGAGGACTGATTGGCTCCATCGTCGTGGCCACGATCGGAGCCTGTCTGCTGGTCTGGCTGGCCCGGAAGTTGAAAGCCTGAGACTTTAGCTCCACCTGCGCCTTCCGGTGTCTTAGCGCTTCTCCTGATAGAGCGCGCGGTCCGCAGAGCCCAGCAGTTGCTCCATGGTCTGGCCGTCCTCCGGGTAAACGGCCACGCCGATGCTGACCGTCAGCTTCGGAGTTTCCGTTTGCTCCGCCAGGTGCCGCGAGATGCGTCCGGCCACCAGGAGAGCGGCTTCGCGGCTTGTTTCCGGCAGAACGAGGGCAAACTCGTCGCCGCCATACCGCGCGGGCGTATCCACTTCGCGGCAGTGCACGCGGAGCACGTCGGCCACGCGGCAAATGGCGCGGTTGCCGGTTAGATGCCCGTAGTGATCGTTCACCTGCTTCAGTTCGTCCAGATCCAGGAGCAACACCGCAAACGGCCGGCCCGACCTTCCATAGCGCTTCACTTCGGCATCCAGCGCCTCCACCAGCCTTCGGTAATTCGCCAGCCCCGTCAGCGGGTCGCTCACCGCAAGGTAGCGCACGCGTTCCTCCTGCCTGCGTCGCACGGCGACTTCCGCCGCGAACACCAGCGTCATAAGCGACATGACACCCAGGAAGGAATGCAGATGCAGGAGCGAAGCATTCGGCGAGCCCACTACAAATGGTCCTGTGCCCCGCAGCGTGCCCGCGACCGCGATTGCCGACAGCAAGCACATCGCGGTCGCCGCCTTTCTCTGATTGAATCGCAGCGCCGCCCAGATGAGAAATGGCGCGCACAAGTACGTCCGCGGCTCGCTGCGCCCCACGCTGCGCACGTATCCTCCGAATACCACCGCCGCAGTCGCTGCAAGTAAGAGAAAAAGGGCCGCCAGCTCAAGGAAGCGTCTTCGGTCCCATGCCGGCAGCGGGCGCGCCATCCACAGCAACAGCAGCGGGGCCACGATCAAGGCACCGCATGCGTCGCCCAGCCACCACGTCACCCACACGCTGGCGTATTCCACCCAGTCCACGAAGCCGCCAAGCGCCAAGCTGGTGACTCCCACTGTGGCGCTGATGCAGGTGCTCAGGGTGGCTGCCACCAACGCGTACCGCAACACATTCCCCGGCGTGTCGAAGGCATTCCGGCCCCCCGCAAACTTCGTCACCAGCCAGCAACCCACTACCGCTTCCAGGGTGTTGCCGGTCGCGATGCCCAGAGAAGTAAGCGTGGTTCCTGCCGTGGTCACGTTCACCACGAACGCTCCCGCCAGAATCGCCGGCCAGAACCGCATGCCCATCACCAGCAGGGCCGCCAGCGCGATTCCCGTCGGAGGCCACACTACCGATGCGCTCGGATGGATGAAGGCCAGCCGCAGGCTCAATTTTCCAGCAATGACGTACAGCAGAAACAGGCCGGCGGCGGAGGCGAAGTCTCTGATGAGCCGCACGCGCGCCATATACCGCTCACTTCCTCAGGTGCCGCGGGCAGGCGCCTGCAGAACAGGCGTGAAGAGAGAAACCCATTTTATCAGCCTCGCCGTCCGCTCCGTCTCCCTTGTGCTCTTTGCATACACACGGGAGCAGCTTCTGCCACCACCCGGGAACGGGCAGGACAGCGTGAGAATCAGCCTTTCGTGTGGAGGCAGTAGGATGCTCAGGAGCGTCTCTCAGGCCTCGGGCTAGGCATGTCAGGCTGTGACGGCCGCCTCCCGCTCCGTCTTCCGGCGGCGGTTGTAACGCATTCCGATGTTCAAGTAGACGAGTCCTGCGGGCGTTTCGAACGACATGACCACGGCTTCCGTGTCGTACGAGCTTTTCGTTCCTTCCGGATCCGTGTGCACCTCCGGCGGCTGCACGCGGAAGTGGAATCCACGGTCGTTCAGCAGCGTCACGGCGTTGCCGATGATCATGTTCGCCAGCTCACAGAGGGTTTCCGCCACAACGGAATCGTCTGCATTCGCCGGCGCCTGTGTGCCGGAGAGGCTCCCGGCAATCCGGCAAGCGGTCTCCGGCTCGAGATCAAAAATGATCCGTCCTTCGATGTCGCCCTGAAAGCCGATCAGCGCTGCCACCCCTTTGCGGCGGTAAGCCTCCTCCTCCATACTCGGATTCCCCACCACTGTAGGGCCCTGCAGCAGCTCGCCCAGCACGGAATCCGCGGCGCTCACGAACGGTTGTATCAAGTCCATGCGCATGATTACACCGCCTCTTTTTGTGTTCCGCCCATGCCCGCTCCGGCCAGCACCCCGTCGTCGTTCAGCACGTAGCGGACGATTTCGTAGAGCACGTCGGGCCGCACCGGCTTCTGCACAAAGTGGCGCGCGCCCTTCTGCAGCGCTGCCAGGATGTTCTCCTGGTAGCCCACCGACGAGACCATCACGATGCGCGCGTCCGGATGCTGCCTCACGATGCGCTCCACCGCCTCGATGCCTTCCATCTGCGGCATGGTTATGTCCATCAGCACAATGTCCGGCAGCGTCCGGTTGTATTCCGTGATGGCGGTAAATCCGTCTCCCGCCTCGCCGGCCATCACTCCGCCGAACGACTCCACCATCCGCGCCAGGTTCCTCCGCGCGAACACCGAGTCGTCCACCACCAGGTAGCGCACCGGCCGCTTCTCTTTCGTCACGCTGAGTGCCGTAAACTGTTCCATGACGCTTCTCCTTCGTCTCTCCCGCGTCCCCCGGCCTCCCGCTCGCGCGGAGTTCCGGCGACCGCGGATTTCCTGATCTCTCAGTCCGCCGGAACGCGTTCCGGCGCGCAAATCTCCTCCCACACCTTCCCCATGTTCTCGAGTGGCACCACGCGCTGCGCGTACCTCCGCTCGATCGCCATTCGCGGCATGCTGTCCACCACGCAGCTTTCCCGGCTCTGGGCCAGCGTGATACCGCCCGCCTCGCGGATTCGTCCCAGCCCCTCCACTCCGTCGTCGCCCATGCCGGTCATGATGACGCCCGCGGCAGCTGTTCCGAACTCATGCGCCACCGAGCTGAGCAGCACGTCCGCCGACGGCCGGTGCCCGTTCACCCGCTCCGAATCGCGCAGCACCAACAGGTCCCCCACTTCCATCCGTCTCACCGTCATGTGCCGGTTGCCGGGGCACACAAAAGCGTGGCCTGCCGCCAGAAAATCACCCGAACGCGCCTCCAGCACTCGGATGGCGGAACATTCATCCAGCCGCCGTGCAAACATCTCCGTGAACCCCTCCGGCATGTGTTGCACGATCAGAATGCAGCCCGGGAATGCCGCGGGAAGCTGCGGGATCACGCGCTGGAGTGCGGCGGGGCCTCCCGTGGAGACTCCCACGGCGATCACGCGCGCCGGAGAGGGCCTTGGCATTTCATCTTCCGGCGGTTTCACGCGCGGCGTATCCGGAAGTTCCGCGGGAGGCAGATTTGGCAGTTGCGTTCCCGCGGCGGCCTTGATCTTCACTGCAAGCTCGCGCGCCGCTTCGGTCAGCGCTTCCCGCGTACCTTCCGATGGCTTCGTAACAAAATCGAAAGCGCCGAGGCCCAGTGCCTTGAACGTCAGGTTGGCGCCTCGGTGCGAGTGCGCGCTGAACACGATTACGGGCAGCCGCCGCGCACGCATGATCGCGCGCAGCGTGGCGATCCCGTCCATCAGCGGCATTTCCAGGTCCAGCGTCAGCACATCCGGCCGCAGCTCCTCGATCTTCCGCAGCGCGATCGCTCCGTCCATCGCCGTTCCTACCACTTCGATCGAGGGATCGTTCTCCAGCAGCCGCGGCACCAGCTTCCGCATCAGCGCCGAATCGTCCACCACGAGCACGCGGATGCGCGGCGTCATGCCAGCACCTCCGCCATCACCGCTCGCGACAGCTTCGACACCACCGTGGGCAGGTTCAGGATCATCACCACGGTGCCGTCGCCGAGAATGGACGCCCCGTTGACGAAATCCGTCTGCGTCAGCCGGCTGTCCAGCGCCTTAATCACCAGTTCTTCTTCGCCTCGAAGGTTGTCCACGCCCAGGCCGTACCGCCGGTCGCCCAGCGCGATCACGATTACAAACAGCCGCCGCGACGCGCGCGCCGGCGCACCCGAGTTCAGACGGTCCAGCCGCACCAGTTTCAGGACTTGATTCCGCAACTGGAAGACTTCATGGCCGTCCACCTCGTGAATTTCCGATTCCGTCACCCGCGTGATTTCCACCACCGAAGCCACCGGAATGGCATAGAGATGACCGCCCACTTCGGCCAGCAACGCCTTGATGCTCGCCAGCGTCAGTGGCAGTTGCAGCAGGAATGTGGTTCCCTTGCCCACCGTGGTCAGCACGCTCACCGTGCCCTTCAGTTTGGCCAGCCCGGTTTTCACCACGTCCATGCCCACGCCGCGCCCGCTGATCTGCGTCACTTCTCGCAGCATGGTGAAGCCCTGGATGAAAATCAGGCTTAGCGCCTCCATGTCCGTGAGCTGCCTGGCCTCTTCCGGCGTCACGTAGCCCAGCTCGATGGCGCGTTCCACGATCCGCTCGCGCACGATCCCGCGCCCGTCATCGCCCACTTCGATCACCACGTGGTTCCCTTCGTGCCTCGCGCTCAGCCGGATGGTGCCTCGCGCCGGCTTTCCGGCCGCGATCCGTTCCTCCGGAGGCTCGATCCCGTGGTCCACGCAGTTCCGGATCAGGTGCGTGATTGGCTCCGCCAGCGGCTCCAGGATGCTCTTGTCCAGCCCGGTCGATTCGCCGCTGACCGACAGCGCCACGTCTTTCCCGCGCAATTTCGCGATGTCCCGCACGATCCGCGGAAATCGCCGGAAAAGCTGCTCCACCGGAACCATGCGTATCTTCATCACCGATTTCTGCAGCGTATCCAGCACACGAGTCTGGAATCCCAGAGCGTCGGCAAATTTCGCCGCCAGCGGATCGCGCTGGAACCGCCGGTCGAACTCCGCCACCGTCCGTGACAGCATGGACTTGCCGATGATCAGCTCGCCCACCAGGTTCAGCACGTCGTCGATGCGCTCGGAATCCACGCGTAGCGTTTTTTCCGCCAGGGCCACGGCGCGTGAAGCGGCGCTCTCGCCCTCGGCCGTCCCGGCAGTTGCCGCTGTGGCCATGGAATTCGCGTTGGGACCGGCGGAGGAAGAAGCGGCGGGGGGAATCGCCGCTTCCTCCTCGTCGCCGGTTTGGGGAGAAACCAGTTCGTGCAGCGGCTCGCCCGCCACATCCGCGCGATCCAGCACCACTTCGCCGGTCACCGCCGGAATGCGCAGCCGCTTGCGCAGCGTTTCGAGCGGCAACTTGCTCGATAGCGCCGCTTCCACCACTTCCACTTGCTCCGCGTGCGCATCGTCCGCCGGATGCAGCACCAGCACCGTCCCGCACGAATGCAAAACGTTGCGCACCAATTGCCACGCCGCGGAGGGCATCAGATTTGCCGTGTCCAGCGAAACGCCCGCGTGATACACCGTTTCGCCCTTGGAGATGGCTTCGAGAATCAGCGTCTGCTCGTACTCGTTCCAGGCGAACGACGCTTTCGCGCGCCGGCGCCGCGTGGGAACTGCGGCATGAGGCCCGCCCGCCTTCCCCTCCGCGCAAAGCTTACGGATCAGCACACGCAGCGTCTCGCATCCCGGCGACCGGTGATTCTTCGCCTCGGCGGTCAGCAGCGACTCGAACGTGTCCGCCGCGGCCAACACGGCTTCTGCCACCTCTTCGCTTCGATCTGCGGCCAGTTCCGGAGTCAGCACGTCCTCGAACTCGTGAGCGATTTGGCTCAGCTCGCGCATCCCAATGGCCGCGGAGTCGCCCTTCAGCGTGTGCACCACCCGCCGCACCCGCCGGATCGCTTCTTCGCCTCCCGTGCCGCGCTCCAGCGCCAGCCCGTCTTCGTTCAGCGACTGAAGCAGTTCATGCGCCGTCTCGAAGAAGACTTCGCGCAGCTCGCTCGCCCGCTCATCGAGAGGCTGCGTCACGCGCTTTCCTCCAGCCGTTCGTACGCCGTCCCGTTGTTCTGGTGCACCATCCGGAATTTCGTCGTCAGTCCGAACAGGCTTTCCGCGTGGCCCACAAACAGATATCCGCCCCTGTTCAGGCAGCGATAGAACTTCTCCACCAGCCGCTTCTGTTCCGCCTCGTCGAAATAAATCATCACGTTCCGGCAAAAAATCACGTCGTTGCGTTGCGGCAGAAATTCCGTCTTCAGGTTGTGAAAGTCGAATTGCACCAGGTCCTTCAGCGGCTTTTTCACCTCGTATTTGTCCCGCTGCTTTTCGAAGTAGCGCAGGCGCAGCGTGTACTCCACCGGCTCCATCTGCGTTTCCGTGTAATGCCCCTGCTGCGCCGCCTGCAGCGCCGAGTAGCTGATGTCTGACGCGATGATCTCCACCTTCCACGGCGGCGGCACCAGCGGTTTGGGCGACGGCATCTCGTACGGCAGCGGGTTCCGCAGGTAGTAGTACGCCAGCGCGTCGCACACCAGCATGGCCAGGGAGTAAGGCTCCTGCCCCGTCGAGCAGCCCGCGCTCCAGATTCGCAGCGTCCAGTCCCGCCGTTCCTGCTTCCGGTGCAGCATGTCCTCCAGTACCTGCTTCTGAAACAGCTCGAGCTGCGGCCGCGTGCGGAAGAAGCTCGTTTCGTTCACCGTCAGGTTTTCCAGCAGCAGCGCCAGTTCCTGCTTCCCTTCCCGGCTCGTCAGCAGCCGGTAGTAGTGATAGAAGCAGTCGGCCTGCGTCGCTTTCATGCGCCGCTGCAGCCGGTCCTGCAGGAAGTGCGCTCGCCGCTCGTCAAAGCACATTCCGCATTCCTGGTAGACGAGTGTTTGAAGAAGTTTCAGCTCCGCGTCAGTGAGCTGAATGGGCGCGCCGATTGTGGTCGTCGACATGGGTTCGGGTCCCGGGTTCTCCGATGCGTCCGCTTACGCCTCGACCGCGGCGAGTTGTGCGGCTTCGCCCGCCGAGCGCAGTTCGCTCCGCTGCAGCACTTTCGTCAGGTCCAGGATCAGGATCAGGCGGCCGTTTAGCTTCCCCACTCCGCTGATGTAGTTCAGCTCCCCTTCGCTGAACAGGTTCCGCGGCACTTCCACTTCCGATGGCGGCAGTTTCAACACTTCCGAGGCTGAATTCACGATCAGTCCCACCGACTGCCCGTCCACTTCCGCCACCAGAATCCGGCACTTCCGGCCCGATTCGGGTGTCGCGTCCTTGAACCGTTTGCGCAAATCCACCACCGGCACGATCTTTCCGCGCAGGTTGATCACGCCCTCGATGAATTCTGCTGCGTTCGGCACCGCCGTGATTTCCGGCACGCGCACGATTTCGCGCACCATCCCGATCGGCACCCCGAATGTTTCCCGCCCGACCCGGAATCCCACCAGGTGCAGTTCTTTTTCCATGGCTGCGCTCCCGGCTACGAATTCACCAGCTCGGCCAGCCGCGGCTCGTATTCCCGGCCATGTCCGTTCCCCGTGCCGTGGCCGTTCCCGCCATGCTGTCCGCCGGAAAGGAATTGCTCCGTCGCAGCGGACTCATTCGTTCCGCGCCCGTGTTGTTCCTCGATGGAAATGTTTTCCAGGGTCTTCAGCAGTGCCCGTGCCAGCTTCGACATCTGCTCGGAGGCGGCCGCCAGTTCGGTGGCCCCGGTCGTGGAGTGCTGCACCAGCTCGCGCATCTTCTCCATCGCCCGCACCACCGCCTGCGCTCCCGACGCCTGTTCCTCCACCGACGAGCTGATTTCCTGCGTGATTTCATTCAGCCGGTTCGTCGTCTTCGCGATCTGCGCCGAGCCGACCGACTGTTCGGTCGTCGCGTTGCCGATCTCCTGGGCAAATTTGAAGACTTCGCTCACCACCGTGGAAATTTTCTGCAGCGCCCCGCTCAGGTCCTTGCTGAGCGTCAGCCCTTCCTCCACGATCTCCGTGCTCTTCCCCATGTTCACCACGGCTTCACGCGCTTCCTTCTGAATGCTCTGGATCAGCTCGCTGATTTCTTTCGTGGATTGCGTGGATTTCTCGGCCAGCTTCCGCACTTCGTCCGCCACCACGGCGAAGCCCAGCCCATGCTCGCCCGCGCGTGCAGCCTCGATCGCCGCGTTCAAGGCCAGCAGGTTCGTCTGTTCGGCCAGGTCGTCGATCACCTCGATGATCTTTCCGATGTCGTCCGCGCGTTTCCCCAGCACCTGAATCGTTTCCGACGACTGCTGGATCGACTTGTTCGTCCGGTTCATCCCGTCCGTGGCCTTCTCCATGGTCTGAATTCCCGTGCGCACTTCCTCCCGGGAGCGGTTGGAAATGTCCAGCAGGATCTTCGCCGTATCCGCCACCCGCTGGATCGACGTGACCATCTGGTCGATCGACGCGGACGTTTCCGCCACGCTCGAAGCCTGGTTCTGCGTGTTCCTCACCACGTTCTGCACGTTCACGCTCATCTCGTGCATCGTCGACGACACTTCGTCGATCGCCGACGACGCTTGCACGCCCAGCTTCGCCGATTCCTCGGAAGCTTCCGCCACCTGGTTCGAGCCCGCCGCCACCTGCCCGGCGCTGTCGCGCACCTGCCGCACAAGCCCGCGAAGCCCGCCGCTCATCGAAGCGAATGCTCGGCCCATCGTGTCGCGCTCCGACCTCGGCCTCGTCTCGATCGCCAGTTGGCCTCGCGCAATGCACTCCGCCGCGCCCGCCATTTCTTTCAGGTAACTCATCATGTGCGCGAAGCTCTTCGCCAGCGCCCCCACTTCATCATTCCGGCTCGTGTCCAGCGGCTGTTCCAGGTCCCCGGTCTCTCCGATCTCCTGCGCCGTCTGCATCAGCTCCGCCAGCGGCTTGGTGATCGACCTCGAGGCGAAATACGCGATGCTGAATCCCATCAGAATCACCAGCAGTGTGCCCGCCGTCGAGATCACTGCTGCCACCTTCGCCGCCGAGGAAGACGATTGGTCCGCTTCCGCCATCACTCCGTTCATTGCCTGCGAGGCCTGGTCCAGGATCGCCCCGGAGCGCACCACGTGCGACGCCGGATCCAGCTGCAGGTAATCCACCTGCAGGTCCGCCACCGTCGCGTCTCCGGAGTCCACTTTGTGCCTCTTGTTGATCAGCGGCTGGCAGAAGTGGTCGGCCCAGTCCCGTTCGCTCGCCTCCACGTCGCCCAGCGCTGACCGCAGCACGGACGACGACGTCTTCGTTTGCGCCTTCTGGATTGTGTCCAGCAGGTCCGCGATGCCGCGCTTGAGCGTTTCCTCTTCTCTTGTGTCTCCGCTAAGCAGGTAGCCGCGCAGCGACAGCCGGTTCTGCATGATCTTGAATCGGATGGACTCGATCAGCCGCACACCGTCCATTGCCGCAGCCGCGCTGTCCCGCGCACTATGCTCGTGCGTGATCGCGCTCAGGTTCACGATCAGCAGCACCACCAGCAGCACGAGGATCGACCCGAATCCGTAATAGAGTTTTTTTGCGATTGTCATTGCCTGCCGCCTCTCTCTTGCGGAACTTGCCCGTTACTTCGCTCCGCCGCTGTGCTTCCGCGTTCAGTCAAAATTGATTTCCACAATCTGAACGGTTTCCTTCGCTGCGGGCTCGAACTTCCACTGCTTCACCGCTTCCTGCGAGGCTCCCACCAGCACGGGATGCCCTCCCAACACGTGCACAGCTTTCACGGTGCCGTCGGGAGCCACCGTCACTTGCAGTTTCACTTTCCCGTGGACATTCAGTTTCCGGGCCAGCTCCGGATAAGTCGGATTGACCTGGGTCTTCACTTTGCGCTTCACTTCCGTTGATTCCTGTGCGTGTACAACCTGCGGGGGAACCGCGAATGCCGCCGCCAGTGCGCCTGCCATCGCGAGTTGTAAGATCCGGCTGCGCCGTCCCATAAGACACCCTCCTCAGGGAAATCCAGGAACTAAATAGCAAGAGGACTGCCAGCCCTAATCGCCCTATTGCGCCGGAGGGCGCGCCAGCACGAACTCCTAAGTCGATGAAAATACATGCGATATGTCGACACCGGCCGATGGGGCCCTCGCCAACCCCGCCCCGATAAGTCTCAGCAAGCAGAGAATAGCCGCGCGCCAATCTCATTTTGAGACGAGCGCTACGCCGCGGCAGTCTTTGCCGCCTACCCCCGCGCCTGCCTCCCTGAATCGGATTTAGCCCGGCCCGCAGTTAGAATTGTCCGCGGTGTACGCTCCATGCGCGTTTGTTCCTCCGGCGTGGCTGCGGCTCCGAGGAGTGCATGTCAGTCCTTCGTCTGGAGAATGTTTCGAAAGAATATGTGGACGGCAGTCGGCGCGTTCCCGCGCTCGTGGATGTATCTCTCGAACTGCGCGAAGCGGAATTCGTCACCGTGGTGGGTCGCAGCGGCTGCGGCAAATCCACACTCCTCCATCTCGCCGGCGCCATGGACCTGCCCACTTCCGGCCGCGTCTGCGTCGCGGGCCAGTTCACTTCCGAATTGGACGACGCTGGACTTGTGCGCCTTCGCCGTGAGGCCGTCGGCCACATTTTTCAATCCTTCGAGCTGCTCCCTACGCTCACCGTCGCGGAAAACGTGGAGCTGCCTCTGCTGCTCGCCGGTCGCAATGGCGCGCGCGCCCGTGCCCTTCAATGCCTCGCATGGGTCGAGCTCGCGGAACTAGCCGCTCGTCTGCCCCACCAGCTTTCCCGCGGCCAGATGCAGCGCGTCGCTATCGCCCGCGCTCTGGTCCATGGCCCCAGGCTCTTGCTGGCCGATGAACCCACTGGGAATCTCGACTCCATCACCAGTGGGGTGATTCTCGCCCTTCTGCGCCGCATCTCCACAGAACGCGGCACGGCCATTCTGATGGCCACCCATAGCCTGGAGTTGATTGCCGCCGCCGACCGCTCCATCCGCCTCCGCGATGGACGCGTCGCGCCGGAGGGCTGACGCAACATGGGATTCCTCCGCTTTTGCCGCGCCTTTCTTCTCCGTCCTTTGCGCCAGGAACCGGTTCGCGCCGCGCTCACCGCCCTCGCCGTGGCGCTCGGCGTCGCTGTCGTTCTGGCAATTGAATTGGCCGGCCGCTCCGCTGCCGGTTCCTTTCACGCCTCGCTCGAAACACTTGTCGGCAGCGCGGATTTGGAAATCACCGCCATCGGCGGCATCTCCGACTCCGTCTATTCCGGACTCGCCACGCTGCCCTATCCGCTGCACCTCTCGCCCCGCATGGAAGATTTCGCCGTGGTCCAGCCCTCGGGAGAAGTCGTTCCCCTCGTGGGGCTCGACCTCATCGCCGGCGTCCTTGAGCCCGGCGTGCTCCTGCCGCGGGATGAAGGAAGTGTCGTCGCCGAATCTCGCGTACCGACGGATACGGATCGCTCCGTGTGGGTGGGGCGGGGTCTCGCGCGCGCTCCAGGCGATTTGATTCGCCTGCAGATCAACGACGAAGACGCTGAATATCGCGTCGCGGGCGTGCTACCGGATCTTCCCGACTCGGGCCAATTGCCCCACGCCGTCCTCATGGACATCGGCCTCGCCCAGCGCGTGCTCCGGCGCACGGGAAGAATCGACCGCATCCTCGTCCGCCTCCCAGCCGGAAGCGACGCGGCCAAATACCAGGCTCTCCTCGCGGGACGATTCCCTGGCCTTCAGGTGGCTCGCTCTGGTGCCCGCACGGATGAAAACCGGAAAATGCTCGCCGCCTTCCGTTGGAATCTCCGTCTGCTCAGCTACATCGCGCTCATTGTTGGTTCGTTTCTCATCTACAACACGATTTCCGTTTCCGTGGTCCGCCGCCGCCGCGAAATCGGAGTTCTCCGCGCGCTCGGCGCCACGCGCGCGCAGGTCCTGCTCGCGTTTCTCGCGGAAGCCGCGATGTTCGGTCTGGCCGGCGCTGCGGCGGGGATTCCGTTGGCGCGTGCCATGGCCGCTGGCGCTGTGCGGCTTCTCGGCGTCACTGTCGAATCTCTCTATGTCAGCAGCGCTCCCGCGGCCGTCTCACTCACTCCCGGACTTACCGCGCTGGGCGTTTCGATCGGACTGGGTCTCGCCCTGCTTTCCGCGCTCGCTCCCGCGCTCGAGGCCGCTCGTGTGGCGCCAGTGGAAGCCATGGAACGCGGTGCGCGCGAGCATGGTGCCCGCCTCCACAGCGGACGCAACGCCGCCATAGCCTTCGTTCTTGCGCTCTCCGCTTTCGGCGCGTCGCGGCTGCCTCCGATCGGCACCACGCCCGTGTTCGGCTATATTGCCGCGCTTCTTCTGATTGCTGCCGCAACTCTCGCCATGCCGGCAATCGTCGCCGTCTCCATGGCTGTCTCTGGAGCTCTTCTGCGCACAGTTGGCTTCGCTGGCGTCGAACCCCTCCTCGCCGGGCGCAGCCTCGCCGCTTCTCTGCGCCGCAGCGCCACCCTCACCGCCGCGCTCGCCACTGCAGTCGCCATGATGGCCAGCGTCGGCATCATGGTCTCCAGCTTCCGCCGCACCGTCGTCGACTGGATGAATCAGCAGCTGCCCGCCGACCTCTACCTCAGTCCCGCCGTCCCGCCGGCTCCCGACCGGCATCCCACGTTCGACCCCGACGTCGAAGCCATCGTCGCTCGCGTCCCCGGAGTCGCCCACGTCGGCGCTTTCCGCTCCTACTCCATCAGCTACGCCGGATTTCCTGCCACCCTCGGCGCCACAGACTTGTCCGTCGTGGCCCGCACCGGCCGCCTTGAATTCCGTTCCGGCAATCGCGCGGAGATCCTCTCCGGGCTCGCCGGCCACGACGCTGTCGTCGTCAGCGAGCCGTTCGCCAATAAACACCACCTCCGCGTCGGTGATTCCATTTCCCTGCCCCTGCACAACCGCGCCGTTCCATTCCGCGTCCTCGGCATCTTCTACGATTACGGAAGCGAGGCCGGTCTGGTCATCATCAATGGCGCCACGCTCGCCCAGTACATGCCGCTCGGCCCTCCCACGAATCTCGGCGTGATCCTTTCGCCCGGTGTGGACCCGGAACGCGCCCGCCAGCACGTCGCCGCAGCCCTTGCAGGCCGCCGCGTCGGTATATTTCTCAATCGCGAAATCCGTGCCCAGGCCATCCGCATCTTCGATCGCACGTTTGCGATCACCTATGCGCTCGAAGCCGTCGCCATCGCCGTCGCCGTCATCGGCATCGCCGGCGCTCTGCTCGCCGTTGTGATTGACCGCCGCCGCGAACTCGGCCTGCTCCGTTTCCTCGGTGCCTCGCAGCCGCAGGTTCGTCGCCTGATCGTCTGCGAGGCCGGCCTTCTCGGCCTGTTGGCCAATCTGGCTGGGCTCGCCCTCGGCATTATGCTTTCGTGGATTCTGATTTTCGTCATCAACAAGCAGTCCTTCGGCTGGACCATCCAGTTCCACTGGCCCTTCGCACTTCTGGCCGCCGGCCTCGGCGGCGTGTATCTCGCCACGCTCCTCGCCGCACTCTATCCCGCGCGCGCCGCTGCGCGTCTCGTGCC
>DATKNR010000198.1:0-6087 GCA_035541255.1 Patescibacteria group bacterium
GCTTCCTCCCAGGCCTTCTTGCGGCGGGCGCGGTCTTCTTCGGCGGCAAACGTCGGGCCGTCGTCATCGTGATGCACGCGGACGCGCGAGGCGTCTTCCGCATCGATCTTCAGGGAGTGCTCGTACGCTTCGAGGCCCACGCTCTTGCCCTTGGCGAAGATCTCGTGCTTGCCGTGTTCCTTGTACCACTGGGCCACGGTCGCGTTCTTGTGCATGTTCTCGATGATCTTCCGCCAGCCGATGCCGGTGTTGTACGCGCAGAAGGAAATCTCACCCTGCTGCGTCGCGTACGGGATGATGCACATCTCCGTCCGCCGGAAATCGTAGTTGAACAGGTCCTGGAACCACATCCCGGCGATGAACAGGAAGTTCCACGGGTCCTTCCGGCGCTTCATGGCGTCTTCGTAGGTGCGGTTCGGGTTCGAGGCGCCGTACTTGGCGTCCGCGTCCTTCGACAGCGCAAACGATTTGTCGAATTTCTTGAACAGGTCGATCAGCGCGAAGCTCTTGGGCGCGCCGAACGGCTTGTAGTTCCTCAGCAATGCGAGCGCCATCATGATGCCGGATGCCTTGCGGCTGCGGCCGGCATCGGTGATGGATTGCACGTCCTTGGTTAGTTGCGGGATGTCCAGGAACGCGGGAACTGGCGCCCAGTCCTTGGTTTCCTTGTTGATCATCACCGCCGTGCCCACGCCGCAATTCGGGTGGCAGCCGCAATTCAACTGGCCCCACTGCGCGTCCGGCCCCTTCATGTGGTCGGCAAAATCGCTGAACGCGCCCATCAGGGAAATCGGGAACCAGTCGCGCGTCGGCTGGATGCGCCCCACCTGGCTGCTCACGTCCTTGGCCAGGTGCGAGAGCGTGTAGCGCTGCTTCAGCCGTCGCTCCGGCGTAATGTCCTCGTCGCGGCCCGTAAAGCTCACCGGCTGGAAGCTGACGAACGAGATTTTCTTCGGGTTCTCCATCGCGAACTTCACGATGGGGCCCACCTGGTCGTTGTTCAGGTTGTTGACGATGGTGGTGACCAGCACGATTTCCACGCCCGCTTCGTGCAGGTTGTGGATCGCGCGCAACTTTACGTCGAACAGGTTGCCCACCTGACGGTGGCTGTTCGCGTCGTTCCCGATCCCGTCGAACTGGAGATACACGTAGCGCAGCCCGGCGTCGAACGCTTCCTTGCAGAACTCCTTCGACTGCGCGAACTTGATGCCATTGGTGGCCGCCTGCACGCTGTTGTAGCCTACCTTGCGGGCATAGCGCACCGCATCGGCGAATCGCGGGTGCAGCGTGGGCTCGCCGCCGGAGAATTGCACGCTCATCTGCCGGCGCGGCTTGATGGAAATCGCGTTGTCCAGAATCTCGGTAATGTCTTCCCAGCTCAGCTCGTGGACGTAGCCCACCTGGTTCGCGTCCATGAAGCACGGGTCGCACATCATGTTGCAGCGGTTGGTCAGGTCGACCGTGAGCACGGAGCCGCGGCCATACCGGATCGTGCTCGTCCCGTGATTGTGCAGGCCGGCATCGGCGTGCGCCGGGATGTCGCGGCCGGGGAAGTTCTTCTCGATCCACGATAGGAAGTTCGAGTCCACGGCCATCATGTCTTCATACTTCCCGTGGATCGGGCATTCCTTCACCATCCACACCTGGCCGTCGCGCTCGATGATCTGCGCCTTGATCTCGCCGACCTTTTCGTCCAGCAGGTCGCGCCAGTCCTTTTTTCCAGAGAGGATATCGTTCCGGGCTTCCTTGACACAGTCCGGGCAGAGCGAGTCGGTTTGGCGGGGCCACCCAAGCGTGGGCTTGGACTTCTCCCACGACTTCAGCATCGGCTTGTCGCTCCAGTTCGGCTTGAATGATGGCTGAGGATTGCGATGGATCCAGCGACTACCGATCTGAAATGCTGCTCCAGCCGTCTTCGTGACCAGGTAATCCGTCACTTTCAATACGCGCGAGGCAATTCCCACAGTTCTAGGCATGAATGAACTCTCCTCCGAATCTCTCTCGACGGACGCCCGCCCTCCGGGCG
Source organism: Patescibacteria group bacterium (assembly GCA_035541255.1). GTDB lineage: Bacteria > Acidobacteriota > Terriglobia > Acidiferrales > UBA7541 > JOPF136. The sequence continues at coordinate 2,027 of DATKNR010000198.1, forward strand.
TTTCCTGGAGTGGTGACTTCCCCCTGCGTCACACCCCAACTCACACGAACACTTACACTTACCCCTCCGCAACAGGGTGCCCGCAATCCGCCCCCGCGTCCACTACGATTGGCTAAACGGTTTCCAACTGGGGTCGAAAGGGGAATTGGGAGAGCTAAACGGGAGGGGCTTCCCAGGGCTAATCGTTCAGAATCGGCTCCAGGGAGGCTATGGCAAAATGAGCCACCCGCCGTGCGCCCTCATCCAACTGGAGCCAGCGGACCACGCAGTGCGTTTCCAGGTACTTCACCGCCTGCGATTCGCTGATTTCCAGGTGCTCGGCCAGCCGGCTGCGCAGTGAGGGGCTCTGCTCACGGCCTCTGCTCCGCGAGCCCCGGTCGGAGCGGGTCATCCGCCCTATCTCGATCCGCAGGGTGTCGCAGGCGCAGATGTGGTAATGGGTCGTGAGGTCGGAGTCGGAGAGCAGCAGCACCCCGGGTCCCGCGGGCGCTAGATCCGAATCCGTCACTTTTTGCGGCGGGCAGGCCAACAGCCGTCGCACCTGCATCTCGAGTCTCGCCACGCGCGAAGCCAGTCCCGGGTCGCCCGCCCGCGTGCGCAGTTCCTCCGCGCGTGCCCCCACCCAGCCGCTCTCCTGCTCGGAGCCCGTCATGGGCGCGGATGAGGGAGGAGTACGTGGCCGGGGTGCCGGCGCGGGCGCTTCCTCGGCGGTAGCTGTAGGGGTCACTGGCGGCGTAGCCCCAGCCTGCCCCCCACGACGGTGCCGGCGGCCTCCACGACGACCACGGCGGCGCCGTTTTCCGCCCGGCTGCGATTCGCCCTGTGCGGTCTGCGGCGCGGCCTCGGCGGCATTCCCAGCCTCGATCTCGATTTCCTCGGCGGCCGCAGGCTCTTCCGGTTCGGTTTCAGATGTTTCCCTGGCGCCCCCGCCCGACTCGGACGGGTGAAACAACCGGTCCGGCAGCGACGCCCAGTGGTGCGGCGTGGGGATCGCGGAAGGCGCGCGGCCCTCCGGTTCCGGTTCCTGGTCCTGCGCTTCTTCGGCCGCCGGGACTTCCGAGGGCTCGGGCGCAGTTCCGCCCAGCCGCTGAATTGCTTCGGCGGCCTTCGTGCGCCATTCATCGCGGCGGAAACGCTCGTGCGCCTTGCGATACCACTCGAGTGCTTCGCCTTCGCGCTGCGCCGCCTCGTGCACCTTCGCCAGTTCGAAGGCCACCATGCCGTCGTGCGTCTTCAGGAAAAGTTGTTCGAGTTTCGCGGGAGCGTCCGCCCCGGTGCGCGCTTTGCGGATGCGCGCTTGTACCTGCTTCCAATTTCCCACGGATGCGCATTCTAGCAGGCATTCGGCCCGGACCGCCAGCGCGCAGGATGGCCGGCCAGGGAACGGCCATATTCCGGGCCCCTGCCCGGCGCGATATCATGCCCGTGCGCAACCGCGCTATCCCCGTGTCTCCCATCACCCAATTTGCCGCCTACGGGATCTTTCTGGCCAGCTACGTGGTCTTTGCCATCGGCAAATTCCCGGGCACAAAAATCGATCGGCCCGGAATGGCCATCATTGGCGCGGTGCTGATGTTTGTAATCCGTTCCCTGGGGCCCGGGGAGGCGGTGGACTCCATCGATTTTCCCACGCTCGTGCTTCTTTTCTCCATGATGGTGCTGGTAGGCAGCCTGCACCTGGCCGGCTTTTTCGACTGGGTCACGGAGCTCGCCGTCTCGCGGCTCAAACCGCACCACCTGCTCCCCACCGTCATTTTTCTCACCGGGGCGCTCTCTGCGTTTTTCGTGAACGACATCATTTGCCTTGTCATGGTTCCCTTTGTGCTTGTAGCCACCCGGCGCATGGGCGTTCGCCCGGTGCCCTATCTGCTCGCCGTCGCCACCGCTTCCAACATCGGCAGCGTGGCCAGCATCACCGGCAACCCGCAGAACATGCTGATCGGCTCGTTTTCCCGTATTCCCTATCGTGATTTTCTGTGGCATCTCGGCCCGGTGGCACTCGTCGGCTTGCTGGTGGACTGGCTCGTGCTCTGGATCGTGTGCGCCCGTGCCGGACGGCGCGATCCGTCAACCGATGTCGCCCCCGCAGTGCACGTGGAAGCTGGAAGGTTGCTGAAGCCCGGCCTTGTCATCGCCGCCGTCATGGCGGGTTTCCTCGCGGGACTTTCTCCCGCGCTCGTCGCCGCCGTGGGCGCGGCCATGATGCTCATCACGCGTACGCGCGAGCCGCGCGAAATTTACGACCAGGTGGATTGGGGAATCTTGGTGTTTTTCGTTGGGCTGTTCGTTATCGTCGGCGGCGCCGAGCACGCCGGATTGATGGACCGCCTCCGCTTCGTGACGCGCCAGGCAAGCCTCGAACAGCCCGCAGTATTCACCGTCGTGGTCGCCGGCCTTTCCAACATCGTGAGCAACGTCCCCGCGGTCATGCTGCTGAAGTCGCTCGTGCCGCACTTTGCGAATGCGCACCGCGGCTGGCTGCTGCTGGCCATGGCGAGCACCCTGGCCGGGAACCTGACCATCACCGGTTCGGTGGCCAACATCATCGTGGTCGAGCGGGCGCGCGGCGAGGCGGATGTGACGTTCTGGGAGTATTTCCGCGCTGGATTCCCCGTCACCCTGCTCACTCTGGCGTTCGGATGGTTCTGGCTCTCCTGGGTCGGGTAGCCGCATGCACGGTTCTCGTCAGACGGAATGGGTGATTGGCCGGGCTCTTTCGCTCGGCTTCTCCCTCTGCGGAGTCGCGCCCGCCGAAAAATTCCCCGAACTCGAGCGAATGCCCGAGTGGCTTTCCCGCGGTTACGCCGGCCAGATGCGATATCTCGAGGACCCGCGGCGGGAATCGCCCGGCCGCGTCCTCGAAGATGCGCGCAGCATCGTCGTGTGCGCGCTCAACTACGGCACCGGCAGTCCGTACACGGCGCAGGCGCTTGCCGCTTCTTCCGCGGACATGCCTCGCGGATGGATATCACGCTACGCCTGGGGCGAGGACTATCACCGCGTCTTGGGCGAAAAGCTCGAAAACCTGATCACCGCCATGCGGGGCGAGTTTTCCGATCCGTTTGCCGCGCGCGCCTATGTGGACACCGGCCCCATCGTCGAACGTGTGGCGGCAAAACACGCAGGCCTCGGCTGGCTCGCAAAAAACACCTGCCTGATTCACCCTGAGCTGGGTTCGTGGTTGTTTCTCGGTGTGATTATCACCACGCTCGACCTCGCGCCCAGTCTCCCGCCCGGCCAGCCGCCGCAACCGGATTTGTGCGGCCAGTGCACGCTCTGCATTGACGCCTGCCCGACCTCCGCGCTCGTTGAACCCTACATGCTCGATGCGCGCCGCTGCATTTCCTATCTCACCATCGAGCATCGCGGCAGCCTTCAGGAGGAACTCCGCCCGGCGATCGGTGCGCACGTGTTCGGCTGCGATATCTGCCAGGATGTGTGCCCCTACAACCGCAAAGCGCCAATCCCGTCGTTCCCGGAATTTGAGCCGCGCCGGGCGGAACTGTTTGCGCCCTCGCTCGAATGGCTGGTCTCTCTCTCCGAGCGCGAGTATCAGGAAATGTTCCGCGGCAGCGCCATGAAGCGCGCCAAGTATCAGGGGCTGGTGCGCAATGCCTGCGTCGCCCTCGGCAATGCCGCCCCGCGGCTCGCTCCGCCCGCGCGCGAGCGCGTCCGCGCGCTCCTCGCGCGCCTCAGCGCCTCCGCCGATTCCGTCATCGCCGAGCACGCCGCCTGGGCCCTAACCCATGTGGAAGAGGGGTGCTAAGGTAGTCGTCTAGGGTTATAGGTGAGGGGCGCGTTTCATGAAGACTCCCATTTCCCGTGCATTCGTTGGCTTGGCGTTTCTCCTCCTAGCGTCCCCGTGTTGCCTGTGGGCCCAAACGCGCGATTGCGAACCTCGGGACGTTTCGGCCATGCTGCGCGCGGAGAGCCGCGTCTACTCCGACGCGAAATCACTCGAACAATTTCTCAATCAGCATGGCATCAAAGTGAATTGTGTCCTGGAGTCGAAAATGCAGTCTTTTTTCCAGGGCCAGGAGGGCGCGGCCTTTTACAGAACG
>DATKNR010000199.1:0-7441 GCA_035541255.1 Patescibacteria group bacterium
CGTCATCAACAAGCAGTCCTTCGGCTGGACCATCCAGTTCCACTGGCCCTTCGCACTTCTGGCCGCCGGCCTCGGCGGCGTGTATCTCGCCACGCTCCTCGCCGCACTCTATCCCGCGCGCGCCGCTGCGCGTCTCGTGCCTATCGAGGTGATTCACGAGGAATGACCGCTGCAGGCTGGCCGCCTCCGCTCTTCCGGCGCCCGCATCACGTTTGCGGAGGCCTCGCAGGTGATGGAACGAAAACACATTCGTTGCCTGTTTGGGTCCAATCCTCTGTTTCCACAGTAGAATCACCGCGGATTCGGCTTAGACTCTAGCGAGAAGCTGGCCGGCCGCATCTGCTCCTACCATCGCCGCTTCGCGTCCCGCCACGATTTTTCTCGTTCTGGGGACTGAAGCGGGCGCGGACGAGGCGCATGCCGGGCCGGGAGGCACGATGAAGCGCGCGTTGATCACCGGCATCACCGGACAGGACGGGTCATACCTCGCGGAGTTGCTTCTCTCCAAAGGATATGAAGTCCACGGCATCATCCGTCGCGCGAGTACCTTCAACACCTCCCGCATCGACCACATCTACCAGGACCCGAATCATCCTGGCACCCGGCTCTTTCTCTACCACGGCGATCTTTGCAGCTCCGAGTGGATTCTGAATCTGATTTACACCCTTCTCCCCGACGAGGTGTACCACCTGGCCGCTCAGAGCCATGTGCGCGTCAGTTTCGACATTCCCGAATACACCGGCGAGGTGACCGGACTCGGCAGCATGCGCTTGCTGGAAGCCATTCGCCGCAGTGGTTCAAAGACGCGTTTCTACCAGGCTTCCAGTTCGGAAATGTTCGGCTCCGCGCCTCCTCCTCAGAACGAGTCCACCGTGCTTGCCCCGCGCAGTCCCTATGCCGCGGCGAAGCTCTACGCGCATGCCATGACGCGCATTTACCGGGAGGGGTATGGCATCTTCGCCGTCAATGGAATCTTGTTCAATCACGAGAGTCCGCGGCGCGGCGAGACTTTCGTTACCCGTAAGATCACTCGCGGCATCGCCGCCATCCTCGCCGGCCGCGAGGACGCGGTCTACCTCGGCAACCTCGAAGCCCGCCGCGACTGGGGCTACGCACCCGAATATGTGGAAGCGATGTGGCGGATGCTCCAGCAGGATTCCGCGGAGGATTACGTCGTCGGAACCGGCGAAACCTACTCGGTGCGCGAGTTCGCCGAGGCTGCTTTCCGTTATGCCGGCCTGGACTGGGCTGCTCACGTGAAGGTCTCCGACCGCTACCTCAGGCCCTTGGAAGTGGATGTCCTGATAGCGGACGCGTCCAAGGCGCGCGCGCGCCTCGGCTGGCAGCCTCGCATTGGATTTCACGACCTCGTCGCCATCATGGTTGACGCCGATCTCGAAGCCGCAGGACTGCCCTCGCCGGGAAAGGGAAAACTCATTCTTCAGGAGAAAATGGGCCACTGGAATCAATGGCACGATTCCGTTACGCGCATGGTCCAAGCCGTCGACGGGCAGGCCACGCAGCACTAAGCGGACACTATGAGCTTTTGGAATACCCGGCGGGTCGTCGTAAGCGGTGGCAACGGTTTTCTCGGCTCATTTGTCGTCGAAAAATTGCGCGCAGCGGCTTGCCGCGAACTCAGCGCGCCTCGCAGCAGTGAGTACGACCTCCGCGAAAAATCGGAAGCGATGCGCCTTTTTCGCGACGCGCGCCCCGACGTTTTTATCCATCTCGCGGCCGTCGTCGGCGGCATCGGTGCCAACCGCGCGAATCCCGGTCGCTTCTTCTACGAGAACGCAACGATGGGAATCAATGTCATCGAAGCCGCCCGCCTGGCCGGAATTGAAAAGTTCGTCTGCATCGGCACGGTCTGCTCCTACCCCAAGTTCACCCCGGTGCCCTTCCGCGAGGACGATTTCTGGAATGGATACCCGGAAGAAACCAATGCTCCCTATGGCCTGGCGAAAAAAATGCTCCTCGTTCAGCTGCAGGCCTACCACCAGCAATACGGGATGAACGGCATTTACCTGACCCCGGTGAATCTGTATGGCCCGCGGGATAATTTTGATCTTGAGTCCTCCCACGTGATTCCGGCTTTAATCCGGAAATGCTGGGAGGCGAAGCAGGCGCGCGCCCCGGAGGTTTCCATCTGGGGAACCGGCAATGCCACCCGTGAATTCCTCTACGTGGAAGATGCAGCGGACGCCATTCTCCTCGCCGCGGAAAAGTATTCCAAGCCCGGCCTTGTCAACCTCGGCTCCGGCCAGGAGATCTCCATCCGTGATCTCGTCGAACTGATTCGGTCTCTCGTCGGCTTCGATGGCCGGATGTGTTGGGACGCCACCAAGCCCGATGGCCAGCCGCGCCGCTGCCTGGACTGGTCGCGCGCCCTCGCCGAATTCGGCTGGAAGGCACAGACTTCCTTCCGCGATGGTTTGCAGAAGACCATTCAATGGTTCGTCGATAGCAAGTTCGCGGTGTCCGGCCATGCGGGGATTCCTAAATCGTGAATGCCAGCGTTCAATCCGTCCCTGAGAGGGCAGTTTCTGCCCGCAACCTCGCGAATTGCCCCGCGTGCGGTCAGGCCGCCGCTGGCGGCTGCGTCGAAATTCCCGATCACGAATATGCTCTCGCGTTCTTGGCGCGCTATTCCGAATGCGCGGACTGCGGCTCGCTCTTTCAGGAGCCGATGCCGTCGCTGCTCCAACTGGCCACCTTCTACCCGCCCGATTACCACAGCATGACTCACGCCGGACTGCTCAGCTCCATTCGCAACCGTCTGCGCATCGCGCGGCTCCGGAAGCTTGCTCCCAAGGAAGGAGCAATCCTCGACTACGGTTGCGGCGACGGCGCTTTTCTCGTTGAAGCCGCCCGGGTATTTTCCGGGCGCCCGTTGTGGGGCTACGAAATCGCTGATCGTCCGGAGAAGAAAGTCCTCGCAGACGGCGCCGTCACCATCGTCAAAGGCGCCCTGACGGATCTCCTTGCCCAACTCCCTCAGTGTGGATTGATCACGCTGAATCACGTCATCGAACATCTTCCGGACCCCGAAGCCACAGTGCGCGCTCTCGTGGACAAACTGGGGTCCGGCGCAGTCTTCGAGGGCCAGACGCCCGCGGCGGACTCCCTTGAACGCTCCGTCTTCGGAACCCGCTGGAGCGGCTACCACGCCCCCCGCCATACCGTCGTTTTCTCCCGGGCCGGCCTGCGCCGTTTTCTGGAGCGCTGCGGTCTCGTCGCCCCGGTGACGCAGGCAGCATTCAACCCTGCGGGCCTCGCCGTCAGTCTGGCTTCTCTGCCTCATGCCAACGGAGGCCGTATCCGCCGCAGCGGATTTGGCTGGCTGATCTGGCTCGCCATAGCAGGGTTTCTCGGCCCGGTCGATCTGCTTTCCGGCCGTCCCGGCGTCGTCAACTTCTGCGCGCGGAAGCCGGCCGTCTGAGCCATGCTCACCCGCCTCGAATTGACGAAATTCCAGAAGCGCTCCGACCTGCGCTCCGCCATCACTGTCCTCGCCCATCTGACGCTCGTACTCGCGCCCGTCTTTCTCGCGGCATTTCTCGGCGTGGGCTGGTGGCTGCTCCCTTGCTGGCTGGCCTTCGGCCTTCTCATGAACGGCCTGCTCAACCTGATGCACGAGTGCGCGCACTACCTCGTGTTCACCGCGCGTGCCGGTTCCGACTTGGTGGGCCGCTGGCTCTTGGGGCCGCTCGCCCTCGCTGATTTCGATGGCTACCGTGAGCGCCACTGGAAGCACCATACGAACTTCGGCGTGGAAGGAGATACAAAGGACGCCTATCTTGTGGACATTCGCGGCGGCCGCCTGCCCGCTTTTTTTCTGCGTTGCCTGGCGCTCCGGGAAGCCCTGCGCAAGTTTCGCCATCAGACCGCCGGGAAAGATGCCGGCACGCCATGCGCCAGGAGTCCTCTGCCCTGGCTGGCGCGATCCGCCGTCTTCCAGACGCTGCTTGCCGCCTTGCTGGTCCTCACCGCCCACCTGCGGCAGCCGTCCACGTGGACGGATGCGGCGTTCGCCGCCGTGCTCGCCTACGCCTTCGTGTACGTGTATGGTCTGGCTTCGCTCACCGTATTTGCCGCCACGCTTCGCGCCGTCGCCGAGCATCAGCTCGAAGCGGGACAGCATTGCGACGCGCGCCGTGCCGCCCTTCGCAATTTCAAGTGCGGCCCCATTTCCTGGCTTGTCTTCGGCTCCTATGGATTCGCCGAACACGGCACGCATCACTGCGAGCCCGGCCTCGCCTACTATCATCTTCCGCAGGCGACAACCGAACTTGCCGCGCAGGATCCCGCGCTCGCCCCGCTCCGCAGCTATCTCCGCGAGTTGGCCGCGCTCGCGGTTCCTCGTGCGGCCTCACCGGGAGCCGGCTCATGAGCCCGCAATCTCCATCCGGCACGGAGCCCGCCATCGCCACCGTGGAAACTCAATCCGCGCCGCTCGCGCCGGCTGCAAGCGCAGGCACACCTGCCCGCACGCCGCTTCCCGCGCCCTGGTGGAAAAAGTACGTCAACGAATTTCTTGCCGCGGAGCTTTCGACCCTCACTCGCTACTACGACCGGTTGATCCAGTGGCTGCCCCGCGACCACGACAGCGGCCTGCTCCTTGCTGCCATGGACGCTCCCGTAAAGCAGTCAGTCCAGAAAGATGAGCTGTTCCCCGATCTCTCCGCGGAAGAAGAGCAGCGCACCGCCATTCTCGTCAACGGTACCTTCAATCACACCTTCGATATTCAGGGTTTGCTCGAGTCATTGAGGCCGAAACTCTCCCGCACTTCTCGGCTCCTGGTTGTCCTCTACAATCCCTACCTGCGCTGGATGTACGATCTCGCCAACCGCCTGCACATCCGCAAAGGCGAACTCCCCTGCACGTTTCTCACGCGCATCGACCTGCAGAACATCGTCAAAGTTTCCGGCTATCAGATTGTTCGCGATCGCCTCGCGGTGTATTTCCCGTGGAAATGGCTGGGGCTGGGCGACATCATCAACCGTGTTCTTCCCCTGGTGCCGCTCGTTCGCTGGCTCAGCCTCACGTGGATCGTGGTCCTGCGTCCGCTGAAGGGGCAATCCAGGCCCGGGCTTTCCTGCGTGATTCCCGCTCGCAACGAGCGCGGCAATATCGAAAATGCCTTGAAACGATTTCCCGATCTCGGCTGCGAGACCGAAATCATTTTTGTGGAGGGCCATTCCTCCGACGGAACATGGGAAGAAATTCAGCGCGTCGCCGCCCAGTACAGCAATCGGTTTCGGATTCAATCGCTGCGGCAAACGGGGAAAGGCAAGGGTGACGCTGTACGCCTCGGCTTCTCCCACGCCACCCAACCCTTGCTCGTGATTCTCGATGCCGACCTCACCATGCCTCCCGAATTGCTCGGGCGCTTTTACGAGGCCTATTGCCGCGGCTACGGTGATTTCGTCAACGGTTCCCGCCTCGTCTACCCCATGGAAGGCGAAGCCATGCGTTTCCTGAATCGCCTCGGCAACGTCTTCTTCGCCAAGACTCTCAGCAATATTCTTGACGTGCGCATCGGAGATTCTCTCTGCGGCACCAAGCTCCTCACGCGCGCCGACTACCGCCGCATGACAGCCTGGCGTCAGGATTTCGGCGATTTCGATCCCTTCGGCGACTTCGAGCTGCTGTTTCCCGCCGCTGTGCTCGGACTGGGCATCGTGGATATTCCCGTCCGCTACCTCGCGCGCACGTACGGCGAGACCAACATCCAGCGTTTCCGTCACGGGCTGATGCTGCTGAAGATGACCTCGGTCGGACTGTTCCGAATCAAGCTGCGCGCCGCAAGGATCAAACGTCCGCGATAAGGACCGCTGCCGGCAGCCGGCTCGCGGGCTCTGGCGCTTCCAGGCTTCGCCCCAGCCTGATTATTTGCTTTGCTCTTGCGGAATGCGCTCCCACACCGTCGCGGACCAGTCCCACACCGAGGGGGGAGCGTTCGTAAGCCGGCCAATCGGCCGGAAACGCGCTCTCAAGTAGTCGCCCAGTGGAACGTCAAAATCCTTGCCGAACAGCATTGCGCGATATTCCGGAAACGTCCGGTTGGACCAGATGAGATAACGGACGTTCTTCGCCTCAATCTCGCGGATCGCCTCTTCGACCATTTTCCCCGGCGCGTGCACCCCGGGATCGAACACGAACACCCGCGTAGGACACTCCGTTCCTGAAAAGAAGTAAAGGCCGGTATCTTCCGGAATGGAAAGCACCGCTTCGCCAACCGCCGCCTTTTCCTTCATCAGCCGGATGGCTGCGGGATAATACTCCGCTCTCATTTTGGTCGTACGAATCATTCCCCGGTCCGTGTACAGCGGCACGTAGTATTTCCCGAACACTTCCTCTCGCCGTACCAGCAGGAACACGGCCATCAGGCTGCCCGCGCACACCAGCATTTTCGCCGTCAGGCCGGATGCACGCCCGCGCATTGCCGGCGGCACGAGCAGAAAGACCAGCAGGAGAAATGCAAGGACCGGCGGTCCGTTGTAGTAGATCGCGTATTTTTCCGGAAACATTCCCATCAGGATCCGGAAGGCCAGCAGCGCGGCATAGCTCAGCACCAGCGCGAGAGGCAGGATGCGGCGGTCTCCTCGGCGCGCCAGAAAGATCCACCAGGCCACGGCTGCGGCCAGGGAAACGTATACGACCATGTCCTGGGGAAAGAAAACGGCGGCCAGAGCTTCCTCCAGGCTGCGCCCGAGCGATTCCCACGAATAATAGTGCGTCATCAGGAGCGACGCCGGAATCAACAGCCCCAGCGCTGCCTTCAGCAGCAACGCGACACGGTCCTTCCGCTCCCACCAGAATTGCGCGTACACAAGCGCGACCATGCCTACCAGCGGAATCGTCCGGAACAGGCAATCGTGCAGCGCCGTAAGTGAGAAGCTGAATCCCGTCGCCGCCAGCCACAATTTGCCGAAGGTCTTCATGAAGTACGACCCCGGCCAGCTCATGATGTTTTCCTGCGTTATAAATTCCACACCCCCGATCGAAATCATCCACCAGAGCACCCCGGCGCACAGCAGTGCGCCGGGCAGGCTCGTCGCCACGCCTCTCCCCAGTGGCTTCCAGGATTTCTGCAGCAGGCTTTGGCCCGCAATCAGCAATGCCAGCGTCCCGTAGCAAGCCGTGCCGAATTCGGGTTTGAAAATCAGCGCCGCCGCGGCTGCCGTTCCCGCGCCAAACGTCCACCACCAGCTATCCCGTGAGCACGCGCTCACCGCGAACCACAGGAACGCGCATCCCACCAACCCGCCATACACCGTGGAATAGCTGTAAGGAAGCGGGAAACAGAAAAGCGACGGCTGAAATGCTTCCAGCAGAATCACCGTTCCCGCCGTCCAGCCGGCCAGTCGCGCGGACAGCCGGATTCCCACCAGGTAAAGAAAAATTGCGGAGCCCAGCGCCGAAACCGAGCCCGCC
>DATKNR010000200.1:0-4605 GCA_035541255.1 Patescibacteria group bacterium
CGCATGAGCTACGAAGCAGGTCAAAAAGTTGGCGACTACGAGATCCTCGAAGTCCTCGGCGCGGGAGGCATGGGCGAGGTCTACAAAGTCCGCAACGTCATCTCCGACCGACATGAGGCCATGAAAATCCTCCTGCCCGACCTCGCCGGACAGCAGGAACTGGCCGGACGCTTCCTCCGCGAAATCAAAGTCCTGGCCGGCATGGAGCATCCCAATATCGCCGCGTTGCGCACCGCCTTCCACTCCGGCAATCAGCTCGTCATGATCATGGAGCTGGTGGACGGCACCACTCTGGCGCATCGCTTGCGCGCCGGCGCGTTCCCTGAACGCGAAGCCGTGGACTTTGTGGACCAGGTGCTTGCCGCGCTCAGTTACGCGCACGCTCGCGGCGTGGTCCATCGCGACATCAAACCGGCCAACATGATGCTCACGCGCGCCGGCGTCATCAAGCTGATGGATTTCGGCATCGCCCGCGCCGCCGGCGAAAACAAGCTCACCCAGACCGGCTCCACGCTCGGCTCCATCTATTACATGTCGCCCGAGCAGGTGCAGGGACAGAACCTCGATTCGCGCTCCGATCTCTACTCGCTCGGCGTTTCGCTCTACGAAATGGTCACGGCACAGCATCCCTTCGAAGGCGACACTGGCTTCACCATCATGAAAGGCCACATCGACGGGCAGTTCACTCCGCCGCGCGAGGTGAATCCGGTCATCACGCCCGCTCTCAACGAAGTGATCATCCGCTCCATGGCCAAGAATCCGGACGAGCGCTACCAGAACGCCGATGAGTTTGCCGGCGCGCTCCAGGGCGTGCGCCGCGCCCTCGCCGGTTCGACTCGCGCCATGCCTGCGGTCGCGCCTGCCGTTCCCATCAGCGCCGCTGCCACCACTCCCAGTCGGCCGGCGATTACGCAGGTTCCGGCTCCCGCCACGCAAGCTATGGCCGCGGGAGCCACGGGCGGAGCGCCGGGTACGACGGGAACAGGCCGCGCTGCTTCTGCGCCGCAGGCCGGCGGAACTGCCGCGGCTCAGCCCGCGGTTCCGGCCGCCGCTCCTCCCGCGCAAACCTATACTCAGGCGCCCTCTGCGGTCACTTCCGGCGCCATTGCGCCTCCCGCGCAGCATCCGGTGCCGCGCAGCTCGCGCGCCTTCTACCTCGGACTGGGCGCGGCGCTCGCCGTGATTTTCATCGTGCTCGCCGCCATGAAGCTGCCGGTGTTCAATTCCTCCTCGTCAAAGCCGGCCGTGGAAGCGCCGGCGAATCTTCAGCCCGCTCAGGCGCCGCCGACGCAGCCGGCTCAGCCCGCCGCCAGCGCCACTCCGGACGCCGGCACGGCAGCCTCCGCCACTCCGTCCGGGCCGAGTCCGGCGGAAATCGCCGCGGAAAAAGAACGGCGTGCCCGCGAAGCGGCTGCGAAGAAACAGCAGGATGCGGAAGCCGCTCAGGCCGCGGCCGAGGCGCAGGCCAAGGCGGAAGCGGAAGCAAAACTCTTTGACGAGCAGGAACAACGCTTCATCCACATGTCCGCGCGCGCCGAGGCCATGAAGACCAGCTTCGAAACGCTGCGCAATCAGCAGGCCGCCTCGGGCTTTTCACCGAGCCGCGACCTGTCCATGGCCTACTCCACCATGCAGCAGTACATGAGCCGCGCCGATGCCGCGCTTTCCGTCCACGACGGCGCCACGGCAAAGAAAAACATGGACCTGGCGGAGGGGCAGATCTCGATCCTCGAGAGGAAATTCGGCCACTAGCTGTGCCGCTGGCGCGGTGCGCTTTCCGCCGGACGCGGCTCGCCGGACCAACGCAAGATTCTCCTTGCATTCCCGCGGCCACGATGCGTAGATTGCCTTTGCTGGCCTGTTCGCAATCGAGGTCCTGAGCGAACGCAGCCTGCCTGAGGGCAGAGCGGCCAGTCCCGCCCGCTGAGGGCGGGTGGGGTGCCTTGCGCGGAGGGCACCAGATTGACGAATCATTCTCACCCTGCTCCTCCCATCGTTCTCACCATCGCCGGTTTCGATCCCTGCTGTGGTGCCGGAACGGCTGCGGATTTGAAAACGTTCGCAGCGCATAATTGCTATGGAATCGCCGCGGTCACGGCGCTGACCGTGCAATCGACGCAGGGAGTGAAGGCGGTTCACGTGACGCCCGCGGCCACGCTGCGCGCGCAGATTGAAGCGTTGCTGGAAGATTCCACAGTTGCTGCCGTGAAGATCGGCATGCTCGGCAACCGCTCGAACGCCGCTGTGGTGGCGGAGCTGATCGAGCGGTTCGCGCTGCCGAACGTCGTGCTGGATCCGGTGCTGAAGTCGTCCACAGGCAACGTGGAGCTGATGGACGCGGGCGGCGTGAAGTACCTGCGCGAGGAATTGCTGAAGCGCGTGGCGCTGGTCACACCGAACGTTCCGGAGGCGGAGCTGCTTCTGGGGATGGAAATCCGCGACGTCGCGGCGATGGAAGCTGCGGCCAAGCTGCTGGTGGAACGCGGTGCGCGCGCCGCGCTGGTGAAGGGCGGCCACCTGGAAAAGCCGGTGGATGTGCTGTTCGAAGGCACGGAAGCGGCGAGGTTCGAGGGCGAGCGCGTGCGAGGCGAAAATACGCACGGCTCGGGGTGCACGCTCTCTTCCGCAATTGCCGCGCAGCTCGCGCAGGGAAAGCATTTGAACGAAGCCGTGCTTCTGGCGAAAGTGTACGTGCAGAAAGCGATGCAGCACGCCTATCCGATCGGAAAAGGTCCCGGCCCGCTGAATCATTTCTTCCGTGCGCAGGCGGAGTCCGCGCCCCGTGGAGTTCACGCGGAAGAATTGCATCCCGTCCAGGTCCCGCCGGCAGAACGATAAGGAAATAAATCCAAGAATTATTTTTCGCGGCGCCAGGCGATTCGTCCGGCGACGATCGTTACCATCGGCGCGCCGCGGAATTCGCGGCCATCGAACGGAGTGTTGCGGGATTTGCTGGCGGACTCGGCGGCGCGGAAGGTCCAGCGGTGATCGGTGGAAAAGAGAGTCAGGTCCGCAGGCTCGCCCGCGGCGATGAAGCGGGTCTTGCCGAGCACGCGCGCGGGACCGGAAGTGAATAGCTCCACGACGCGCGCGAGCGGCGCGCGGCCGGAATGCACCAGCGCTTCGAGTGCAAGCGCGAGCGCCGTCTCGAATCCCGTGATGCCAAAGGGCGCGCGATCGAACTCCACGTCTTTCGCCGCCTGCGTGTGCGGCGCGTGATCCGTGGCGACGGCGTCCACGCTGCCGTCGGCGAGGCCGGCGAGCAGCGCGTCGCGGTCGGGGCGCGACGCGAGCGGAGGATTCATCTTGTAGCGCGAGTCGTAGACCACGTCTTCGTCGGTGAGCGTGAAGTGATGCGGAGTGACCTCGCAGGTGACGGCGAGGCCGCGGCGTTTCGCGTCCCGGACGAGGTCGAGCGAGTCTTTTGCGGACATGTGGGCGACGTGCAGGCGCGCTCCGGTGAGCGCGCAAATCTGAACGTCGCGGGCGACGCAGATCGCCTCGGTGGCAGCGGGCATTCCGCGCAGGCCGAGCCGGACGGATGTCGGCCCTTCGCGCATCACTGCGCCAGAGAAGAGCGAGACGTCCTCGCTGTGCTCGATGACGGGCAGATCGAGCGAGTGCGCGTACTCCATCACGTGGCGCAGCAGTTTAGCGGTGGCGATGGGTTTGCCGTCGTCGGTGACGGCGACGATGCCGGCGTCTTTCATCGCCGCGATTTCGGCGAGGCCTTCGCCCTGGCTGCCTTTCGACGCGGCGCCGATGGGCCACACGCGCACGCTGGCCGCTGCGGCGGCGCGGTCGAGAATGAAGCGCGTAACCGAAGCGTTGTCGTTTACCGGTTGCGTGTTCGGCATGCAGCAGACGGCGGTGAATCCGCCGCGGGCGGCGGCGCGCGTGCCGGACTCGATGGTTTCCGCGGGCTCATTGCCGGGCTCGCGCAGATGGCAGTGCAGATCGATGAAGCCTGGAGCGACGATGAGGCCGGACGCGTCGAGGCGTTCGGCTCCGGGAGCGTCGAGATTGGGGCCGACGCGCGAGATTTTGCCGCCTTCGATGAGCACGTCAGACGGCCCGTCGAAGTTGCGCGCGGGATCGACCACGCGCCCATTGTGAATCAGCAGCATGCCCTCTCCCATAATTCAGTCCGCCGCCGAACCCGCTGGCGCAGCGCCCGGCGCGCTGCCCGCACTCGGCGCGCCGCTCGCCAGCAGATAGAGGATCGCCATGCGAACGGCGACGCCGTTGGTGACCTGATCGAGCACGGCGGATTGCGGCGAATCGGCGACTGCGGGATCGATTTCAAGTCCACGGATCATCGGGCCAGGATGCATGAGCACGGCATCGGGCCGTGCAAGCGCGAGGCGCGTGGGCGTCATCTGGTAGAGACGGATGTACTCGTCGGCGGGAAGCGCGGGCTCTTTGAGCCGTTCGGTTTGGACGCGGAGGACCATGACGATGTGAGCGTCGCGGAGAGCTTCTTCAAGTCGCGGCTCGATGCGCACGTTGGGCGCGATGCAGCTCATCTCGGGAGGCAGCCACATGGCCGGGCCGCAGAGCGTGGTGCGGCAGCCGAATTTCGAGAGCACGTGAATATTCGAGCGC
>DATKNR010000201.1:0-39901 GCA_035541255.1 Patescibacteria group bacterium
AGCATGAGCGGGCCGTGCTCGAGCATGACATGGGTGCTGTGGGCGAGCTTCTGCCAGGTGAGAAAGACTCCGATGCCGGCGCCGCCGAAGAAGCAGGCAAGCGCGAGCTTGCCGAAAAAGTGGAGCGGGCGGGAAACGTAGTCGAGAAGGAACTTGATGCTGATGAGGTCGAAGAAAACGCGGATGGTGCGGGAGAGGTTGTAATTCGATTTGCCGGCCTGGCGCTTGTAGTGGCGGATGGGAACTTCAACGATGCTGGCGCCGGTGATCTTGGCAAGCGCGGGGATGAAGCGGTGCATTTCGCCGTAAAGCTGGACCTGCTGGATGATCTCGCGGCGATAGGCCTTGAAGGTGGTGCCGAAATCGTGGAGGGGGACGCCGGAAAGTTTCGCCATCAGCCAGTTCGCGACCCGGCTGGGGAATTTGCGGGTGAGCCAGGGATCCTGGCGGTCGGCGCGCCACCCGGAGGCGATGTCGTAGCCTTCGCGGATTTTCTCAAGGAAGAGCGGAATGTCCTCCGGTTCGTGCTGCTGGTCGCCGTCCATGGAGATGATGATTTCGCCCTGGGCGAAGTCGAAACCGGCCTTGAGGGCGGCGGTCTGGCCGAAATTGCGGCGGAGGCGGACGGCGTGGACGCGTCGATCGTTCTCGTAGATTTCGGTGAGGATGCGGAAAGTCTGGTCGCGGGAGCCGTCGTCGACAAAAATCATCTCGTATGGCTCGCCGAGGGAATCCATGACCTCGGAGATGCGCATGTAGAGGGGGAGAATGTTTTCCTGTTCGTTGAAGAACGGGATGACGATGGAGTAGCGAACCGCCTCGTCCTTACGCTTCATGGACTGGACCTGCCTTTTCTTTTCTCGAATGCCCGACCGGCGATTTGATCGCCGCGCCGGACCGAGACGACCAGGCCCGGTACCGGATGCACCGGCGGAGGCCTGTGCTACCGAGAGAACAGAGCGCGATAGGTGACCAGTTGGATGCCGAGGCGCGCCGCCAGGATGCGAAACTCCGGGTCAGCGACGGCCTCGAATTCCACCTCGCGCTGGCGAACCAGGCGCGTCTCCACACGCTCGAGCGCCGCGTCCACATAACCTGGATGGCACATCAACTCGCTGACGCCCTCGGGCACGTCCCGTAAGACGGCGGAGAGAGCGTCGCGGTCCAGATAACCGGTGGACGAAACGCCGTAAAAATAATCCGGGGTGGCGACGCCCGCAGCGGCCAGCGCCGCACGCGACGCCACCGCCAAAAACGCGAGCCCCAGACCCACACCCGCTTGCAGAAGGATTTTACCTCGAACCGGGCCGTTTCGTCGCCACATGCGGTGAAAACCTGCGCGACGTTCGCGGGAGGAACGTACCCCGGCCATGCCGTATTCGGCGGCGATGCGGGCGGTGAGAGAGAAAACGGGAGGCCACATGTGCACGTGCTGATGGCCGTCGAGATGAGTGGGGCGGATCCCGGCGGCGAAGACGCGCTGGATCTGGGCGTGGAATTCGCGCTCAACGGCGTCGAGGGGAACGCGGCCGGTGACCATGCGGGCGTAAAGCGCTTCGGCATTGCCGAGGAACTCGCCGGCGGGCGTGACCAGAGCGGCCAGCTTCGAGGGATGGGAGACCGGGCGGCCCTGGGTGAGATTGAGATGGACGCCAACGCCAAGGGTGGGTGTGGCGCGGGCGGCGGCGACAGCTTCGTCGAATGCGGAGTAATTGGCGAGCAGGCTGGTGCTGGTGACGATGCCCGTGCGATGAGCTTCGGAGATGGCGCGGTTGATGCCGGGAGCCATGCCGAAGTCGTCGGCGTTGACGATGAGCTGCTTCATGGGACGTGCCGCCGCAAGAGGGCGGCGCGGACGAACCATTGTGGGGAAAATCGGGCGGGGATGCTACTGGTGAGCGAGGGCGGCGTGAGGAGAACGTCCGCAGGGCCAGCGCGGCGCCGGGCAAGCCCTGCGCTACAGGAAGGCGTACGGGGAGGAGATATACTGGACAACATCAGGACGGAAATGGAGATGACGGGGAACGCGGGGCGCGTACTGGCGATTGATTATGGGCGGAGGAGGCTGGGGCTGGCCGTGTCGGACGAAGGGCGGATGCTGGCGCGGCCGCTGGAGACCGTGGAGCGAGTGAACCGGCGGGCAGACATCGCGCGGCTGCGGCGGATCGCGAGGGATGAGGGAGTGACGCAACTCGTGGTGGGCCTGCCGCTGAGGCTGGACGGGACGGCGGGCGAGATGGCAGCGGAGGCGAGAGAGTTCGCGGAACGGATGTCGAAAGCGCTGCGATTGCCGGTGACGCTGGTGGATGAGCGGTTGACGAGCTGGGAAGCGAGTAAAGGAGAGCCCACACGTAAAGACGATGTGTGGGGCAGCCGCACCCCGGCGTATTCGAAAGCGCACCGGGCGGCCGATGGAGTGGACAGCCGGGCGGCGGCGTTGATTCTGGAGGAGTATCTGCGCGGCGAGGCCGAGAGGCGATGAGCGCAAGGCGAACCGACCGGCGGGGCGGGCGTGTGACGCTCGTGATTGCCGCCGTGCTGCTGGCGGTTGCCGTGGCGGCAGGAGTGGCAGTCGGGGTGCTTCGCGCGGATTGGAGAACGCCCTACGCGGGATATACGGCAGGCGGCGTGTTCGTGGAGATCCCACGCGGAATGCGGGAGGCTGGAATTGCGCGGACGCTGACGGAGAGCGGAGTGGTGCGGAGCGAGTGGTCGTTCCGCGCGCTGGCGTTGGCCCATCCACACGCGCGGCTGGAGGCGGGGGAATACCGGTTCGAGCGGCCGGAAACGCCGGAACAGGTGTTCGACACGCTGGCACACGGGCGGATTTATCTGGTGACGGTGACGGTGCCGGAAGGCGAAACGATGTTCGATATTGCCGGATTGCTCGCGGCGAAAGAGGTGACGAGGCGGGACGAATTTCTGGCCGCGGCTCAAAGCGGGGCGCTGGTGACGGACCTGGCGCCGGGTGCGCCGTCGCTCGAAGGATTTCTGTTTCCGGCGACGTACCAGTTTCCGCGGCACCAGCCGGGAGAAAAAATCGCGGCGGCGATGGTGAGGCGGTTTCGCGAAAGCTGGACGAAGGCCGTGACGGAAGTGCCGGAGGATGAACGGCCCAAAGCGGGCTTCGGGCCGCTGGCCATCGTGACGCTGGCATCGCTGGTGGAGAAAGAAACCGCGGTGCCGGAAGAGCGTCCGCTGGTGTCGGCAGTGTTTCGCAACCGGCTGCGGAAGGGCATGGTGCTGGCGTGCGATCCTACGGTGATTTACGGGATGATGCTGGAGGGAAGATACAACGGACAACTCCTGCTGGCGGATCTGAGGATGGATTCGCCGTACAACACCTACCGGAGAAAAGGGCTGCCGCCGGGGCCGATCGCGAATCCCGGTGAGGCGTCGTTGCTCGGGGCACTGCAGCCGGCTTCGGGAGAATGGCTGTACTTTGTTGCTACGGGAGACGGGGGGCACGCGTTCAGCAAGACGCTGGCGGATCACAACAAGAACGTGGCCCGATACCGAAAGAAAGAAGCCGAGATGCGCCGAGCGACGCGCGCACGAGCACAGGCATCGGCAAGACCATCGCGATGAGCCGGAAGGAAACACGGCCGGAAGAAGAGACGAAGGGCGAATTCGCGCACCTGCTGCGATTCGCAACGCTGGAGGAAGCGGAAGCGACCTTGCGGCGGCTTGACGCGATGTGGCGGGAGAGCCGCGAAGCGGGGGACGCGGCGCGGGCGGAGCGCGTGCTGGAATTGGCACGGGAGGGACGGCGGCGCGCCCAGATGATCGCGGGAAACCGGCGAGTGGCCGCGGAGAAACGGGCGGAGAAGGAAGAAATCCGGCAGTGGTTCCGGGTGTGGCTGGAGGCGCCGGAAACTTTTTTCGACTGGCTGGAGTTGAGGAAGCAGGCGGCGGAGTATTTGGCGCGATTCGGAGGTGCGTGAACCCAGGGAAGGTGGATGGCGAAACTCGAAAATTGAAAGTCGGGAAAAGCGCGCAGCCCGGAGTGGCCGCGCCACGGGGAGAGGAATGCTGCTGCTGGAAGTGAGGACGCTGGATCTGGGCGAGGACGTGCGGGCGGTGGGGCTGGAACTGCGCGCGGAACAGGATGTACCCGCAAATGGAGCGGAAGGAGCGGCGGTGTGGGCGCGCGTGCTGCCCGGGCTGGCGGGAGACGAGGCGTGGGGCATTGATTTTTTCAGCCATCTGAATCGCGTGCGGGAATTCTGCGCGCGGCACGGAATCGCCACGAGTGAAGAGCCCGGAAGAGCGGTGGTGATCCCGGAGCCGGGAAGAGATCAGATCGAGGAACTGATCGCGCGGTTTGAGGGAGAGACGTTTGGGGCGCGCGCGGGAGAAGCGTTGGATGACGGAGACGCGGAAGTCGAGAGAGATCTCGTGCATCGCGGGCTGGACGCGTATCACCGCGCGTACGGGCGATATCTATATTGCGCGGTGTGTGAGTTCGCGGAGGGATCGCTGGTGGTGCTGAGCGAGAGGCTGGGGGCGGGAGATGTACTGGCGCGCGTGAAAGCGGCGCTCGAGGGGATTGAAGTGGAGGTGTTCCAGGCGGAGTGATGAAATGAGGCGGGGCCGGGGTACGTCCGATGGTCAGCGGGATGGGCGGGGGAGCAGCGGAGACGCGCTGAGGAGGGACCCATGAGTTGGCGCAAATTACTGGCCGTGGGAACGGTGGCAGGGCTGGCGGGGCTAGCTGTGGTGGCGCAGGGAGAGGCGAGGGCCGGCGGGCAGGCGAAAGGGGCGGCTCCAGCGCCGGCCAAAACGGCGGAGGCGCCGTCCGAGGCGGAGCTGGCGCTGGGGAAGAAAATCTTTGTGGCGAAATGCGCGAGCTGCCACGGCGAGGATGGAAAGAAGCCGGTGGGAGAAGGACTGCCGCTCAGCGAACGCACACTGAGCGATGAGGGCCTGGCGAAGATGGTGCGGGGGCGGTTGAAGAGTTCTCCGGAAAACGAGCAGAAAGCCGTGACGGCGTACATCCGCAGCATTCAGAAGAAATAATTCCAGGAAAAAGAGCAGGCAGAGAGCGGCGAAATTTTGTGGGCGGACCGACGGGCCCGCCCCTGCGGGGTGAATTGCGCGCGTCCGCCCCTACGGATTATTGCGAGTCGTCGTGTTATTGCGAGTCGTCGTCGTCCGGGCGAGGGCCGCGGCGCTCTCCGCCGGAGTGGCCGGCGGTGATGTGAGGAATGCCGGCGTCGTTCATCATCTTGTTCAGACTGGCCAAATCTTCCTCGACCAGCTTGTGGACGGCCGCGTGGTCCTGCGCGACGAGTCCGGAGATCGTGTCGAGCTCGGTCATCTCCTGTGAAGTGGGAGCGGCGGTGTAGCCCTCGATGGCGTTCATGAGCTGTCCGACGCGCTGCGGAAGCGGCGGGGGAGTGTAGGTGAGCGGAGGCCCGGCGTTGCCCAGGCCCAGCTCCGGGGGAACGTATTTGTCGTGGAGCTGGTCGACCTGCTTGGCGAGCGCCTCAGCCGCCTTCTGGACGTTTTCCGGAATCTTGGGAGCGCCGGGCTTTTTCCAGGAATCCATGGCGGCCTTGAGCGAGGACTTGAGGCCAGTGATGATGGTGCGGTCGCCGTCGGCGGTGTGGCCGAGGTCGTAGAGCTTCATGATGGCGGAGTGGCGAGCGGCGCGCGCATCAGAAGAGACGGAGATGCGCGGATCCTCCTGGACCTCGACGGTCTGGGTCTGTTCTTCCTTCCCCGCGGTAATTTTGACGGTGTAGCGTCCCGGCTCGACGAGCGGACCGCGCGGCCCGAAACCGAAGCCGGCGGCCATGGCCTGCAATTGCTGGGGAGTGGGTTCGGCCCAGGGCGAATAGCGGAGATCCCAATTGGTGCGATTGATGCCGGCTTTGGGCTCGCAGGGTGCGCTGCCGAAACGTCCCTGTTCGGGCGCACCGGGTTTGGGGGTGGCGCAGTGAATCTCGCGAATCATCTTTCCGTCGCCATCGAGGATGGAAATCTTGATGGGCTCTTTTTCCGAGGGAGCGGACTTCAGATAGAACTGAATGAGCGCGCCATAAGGCGGATTGTGGGCCATGAACCACTGGCTGCCGGTGTTGCCCTTGTTGTTGTACATGCGCCACTCGAACGTGGAGCGGATGGGAAAGAGATGCAGATCGGAGTCGAGAATCTTGGAGTCGAGATGAACGAGAGGAGAAATGTCGTCCATGACCCAGATGGAGCGGCCGTGGGTGCCGAGAACGAGATCGTCGTCGCGGGGATGAATCTGAATATCGTCCACGGGGATGGTGGGAAGGTTGTTGTTGAGCGAGAGCCAGCTCGAGCCACGGTCGAAGGACACGAAGGCGCCGAACTCGGTGCCGGCGAAAAGGAGATTGGAATTTTTCGGGTGTTCGCGGATGACGTGAAGCGTGCCGCCAACGGCTGGAATTCCATTCGAGATGGAGGTCCAGGTCTCGCCGAAGTCGGAGGTGCGGAAAACGTAGACGGTGAAATCGCTCGAGCGATGTCCATCGAGGGTGACGTAGGCGGCGCCCTCTCCGGAGCGGGAGGCGGCGACGCGGCTGACGTAGGTGCCCTTGGGAACGCCGGGGACGCGGTCAGCGACGTTCTTCCAGGTCTTGCCGCCGTCGCGGGAAACCTGGAGGTTGCCGTCGTCGGTGCCGACCCAGAGGACGTCGGCAGTGAGCGGGGATTCGGCGATGGTGGTGATGCACGGATAGTCCTGGACGCCGTCGTTGCGGGAGAGCGTGTCCTTGTCAGGTACTTTGCCGAGAATGGCGAGTTTGCTGCGGTCGACACCGGTGGTGAGGTCGCCGCCGAGTTTGGTCCAGGTGTCGCCGCGATCGGTGGACTTGAACAGGAAATTTCCGCCGTAATAGATGGTGTTGTGGTCGAAGGCGGAAATGATGACGGGAGAATTCCACTGGAAGCGGTAGGGCGGGTCGCCTTCCTTGAAGAGCGGACGAATGAATCGCGCTTCCGTGGTGCGGGTGTCGCGGCGGGAAATGTTGCCGTCCTGGGATTCGGTGTAGACGGTGGTGGCATCGGTGGGATCAATCGCGGCATAGAAGCCGTCGCCGCCATCGACGCGGAACCAATCGTCGTTGGTGATGCCGGCGATGTTGGCGGTGGCGCTGGGGCCGCACCAGCTTCCGTTGTCCTGCAAGCCGCCGCAAACCCACCAGGGGTTTCGCATGTCGAGACCGATCTCGTAGAACTGGCCGAGAGGAACGGTGTTGATGTAGTCCCAGTTGCGGCCGTTGTCCCAGGTGAAATGAATGCCGCCATCGGTGCCAACGACCATGTGATTGGAGTTAGCGGGGTCGATCCAGAGGGCGTGGTAGTCGCCGTGGATGCGGAAGCCGCGGGTGTTGACGAAGGTCTTGCCGCCGTCTTCGGAGTAGTAGACAGGAGCGCCGAGGACCCAGATGCGGAGGTCGTTATTGGGATCGACGCGGACCTGGCTGTAGTAGGAGGGGCGGGGATTCGTGTCGCTCATCTTGGTCCAGGTTTCGCCCCTGTCTTCGCTGCGATAGATGCCGCCCTTAGGGTGCTGAACGAGGGCGTAGACGATATTCGGATTGCGAAGAAAGATGGCGAGGCCGATGCGGCCGGTGTCGCCGCCTTCGGCGTAGGGGAGGCCCTTGGTGAGCTTTTTCCAGGTGGCGCCGCCGTCGGTGGTCTTATAGATAGCGCTGTCCGGACCGCCGCCGTTGAAACCGAACGGGGTGCGGCGGCGCTCGTAGGCGGCGGCGTAGAGCGTGTCGGGGCTCTGCGGATCCATGGCGAGGTCGGAGACGCCGGTGTCTTCGTTGACGAAGAGAGAGAGGGTCCAAGTCTTGCCGCCGTCGGTGGTCTTGTAAACGCCGCGTTCCTTGCTGGGGCCCCACAGGCGGCCCTCGGCGGCGACGTAAACCACGTCGGGGTTGGAGGGATGAACCGCGATGCGGCCAATGTGCTCGGTTTCGGCGAGACCCATGTTTTTCCAGGTCTTGCCGGCGTCAGTGGATTTGTAGACGCCGTCGCCCCAGGAGGAACTCTGGCGGTTGTTGGCCTCGCCGGTGCCGACCCAAAGGACGGAGGGATCGGAGGGCGCGACGGTGATGGCGCCGATGGAAGAGACGGATTCTTTTTCGAAGACCGGTGTCCAGGTGACGCCCTGGTTCGTGGTTTTCCAGACGCCAGCCGAGGCGGTGCCGACGTAGATGGTCTGGGGATTGGTCTCGGCGACGGCGAGATCGTCGATGCGGCCGCCCATGATGGCGGGGCCGATCTCGCGCCATTGCATGTTTTCGAGAGCCATTTTGTAGCCGGGCGCCTGCGCGGCGGGCGCCGCCTCGGCGCGAGACGGGGGAATGGGTTTCGGTTTGCGGGCCGGCTTATCCTGGGCGCGAAGCAGAGCAGCGCCAGATACTAGGCCGAATAGTACGAGAGGAATCAGGACGGAGCGGAGGCGAAACGGCACGGAGTTCATGGGGTTTCTCCGATGGATGAACTGGTGAATCGCCGGAGTGCTCAGCGGCGCGCGAATCGTAACTCCCGACCCGGGGAATTGCAAGAATTCCGGTGAACGGGGGACGTCACTGGCGGGAGAATCAGGGCATCGAAGGGGTGCACGAGACGGCCAACGTGCCTGCCCTTCGGCGAGGAGCGACGTGAACGCGAGCTATGCATTGGCGCTGGGGATTGGAATCGCGGCGGGACTGCGGACATTCACGGCTCCGGCGATGGTGAGCTGGGGAGCGCGTGCGGGCCGGCTCGGCTTGCGCGGCTCCAGATTTGCAGCGCTGGGCGGGGCGTGGGCGGTGGGGATCCTCACGCTGCTGGCGCTGGTGGAGTATGTGGGAGACTTATTGCCGCAAACACCGAAGCGCACGTCGGCGGGACCGCTGGCGGCAAGACTCGTTTCGGGGGGAGTGTGTGGCGCGTGCATGTGCACATCCTGGGGAAGTTCGGCAATTGCCGGAGCGGCGCTGGGTGCGGCGGGAGCGGTGATCGGCGCGTTCGGGGGATATGAGGCGCGGACACGGCTGGTGAGCGGATTGAAAGTGAAGGACGCCATGATCGCCATACCCGAGGACCTGGTGGCCGCGGGAGTAGCCTGGGCAATCATTTTTCTAGCGTAGTGCGGAGGAGGGCTGCTCCGGCGGCGAGGCGGGAGGCCGACGGCGCGCCAGGCGCTGGCCGGGTGGACACACGCGAGGGCGGCGAAGTGAAATATGGGCAACCGCGTGCTATTTTGGATGGTTGAGGAATGGCGGATGACCGCGAGCCCAGGCCACCGTGCCTCGTCGCCGGCCTGCATTGCAAAAAACCTGATTCTCCTCGCCGCTGCGGTTTTACTGGGCGGGTGCCACGTCACTTCTACGAAGACGAAAGTGCCCGCGGCGGAAATCCGGCCGCTGCTGGATTCGACGAAAGAGGCGCTGGTGACGCGGTACGAGGAATTGAGCCGGTCGGTGAAGACATTGAACGCGAAAATGGAGATGACGCCGCATACGGGCTCGCGCTACAGCGGCGTGATCGAGGATTACAAGCAGGTGAACGGATTTCTTCTGGCGGATAGTCCGAACCACATCCGGATGATCGGACAGGCGCCCGTGATCGGTTCGCGGATATTCGACATGGTGAGCGACGGAGAAACTTTCCGGATCTCGATTCCGCCGAAGGGAAAATTCATTGTGGGTCCGGCGCATTTTGAGCACGTATCGAAAAAGCCGCTGGAAAACCTGAGGCCGCAGCACATCCTGGAGGTAATCCTGTGGCCGGCGCTCGGACAGGGGAGCCTGGTGCTGTTCGATGAGGAGGAGGAAGGCGTCGGCCGGTACTACACGCTGACGGAAGTGAGCGCCGGGGAAAATCCGACGGTGACGCGGCGGATATGGTTCGACCGCACGAACCTGAACATGTCGCGAATAGAGCTGTACGAGCCGAGCGGGGCGCTGGTATCGGTGGCCAACTATTCGGATTGGGAGAAGGCGGGAGAGGGGCCGAGTTATCCGCGGGAGATCACGCTGGACCGGCCGCACGACGATTACCGGCTGGGACTGCGGCTGACAACGGTGAAATTGAACGAGGAAGTGCCGGAAAAGAGTTTTGAACTGGCGCAGCCGCCGGGGAGCGAACTGGTGCGCGTGGGAGAAAAACCGGCGGGAGGGACGGCGCAGCCATGATGCGGGAAATGGTGGTGCGCAATGTGTTCCACCGCCCGGCGCGGACGGCAGTAGCGCTGCTGGCCGTGGCGGTGGAAGTGAGCGTGGTGGTGCTGGTGGTGGGACTGACCACCGGCTTGCTGACGGACACGGCGAAACGGATCGAGGGAGTAGGAGCGGACATCATGCTGCAGCCGCCCTCAGCATCGGCGATCATTGCGTTCAGCAGCGCGCCCATGCCGATGAAACTGGGCGACAAGATCGCGGAGATGCGGCACGTGGCGGCCGTAGCGCCGGTGCTGCTGCAATTCAACGCGTCGGGGCTGGAGATCGTGTACGGGATCCAACCGGAGAGCTTCCGGGAAGTGTCCGGCGGGTTCGTCTTTCACAAAGGGCACGACCTGGAGAATCCGGACGACATGATCGTGGACGACGTGTACGCGGCGACTCACCACGTGAGGGTGGGAGAAACGTACCGGTTGTTCGCGCACGACTTCCACGTGGTGGGGATCGTGGAGCATGGAAAGGGCGCGCGAATCTTTGTCCCCATCGAAACCCTGCAGGACATCGCGGCGGCGCACGACAAGGCGTCGCTGTTCTTCATCCGGTGCACCCGGCCGGAGCATACGGACGCGGTGATGGAAGAGCTGCGGGGAGTGTTCCCGAGGTACGAAATCCGGCCGCTGAAAGAGTACCTGTCGCTGATGACGGCGACGGACCTGCCGGGGCTGCACCCATTTATCGATTCGATGATCGCGCTGGCGGTGAGCGTGGGATTCCTGGTGATTTTTCTTTGTATGTACACGACCATCATCGAACGGACCCGGCAGATTGGAGTGCTGAAGTCGCTGGGCGCATCGGACGGATACATCGCGCGGGCGATCCTGAGCGAAAGCGCGACGCTGTGCGTGATGGGGAGCGTATGCGGAGTGGGGCTGAGCTTCCTGCTGCGCGCGCTGGCGCTGGCGAAATGGCCGAATCTGACCATACTGATCACGCCGGGATGGACGCTGGGCGCGTCGCTGATTGCGCTGGTGGGCGGACTGCTGGGCGCTTCGTACCCGACGTGGATGGCGTGCCGGAAGGATCCGGTAGAGGCTCTGGCGTACGAGTGACGCCTGGCTACCGGTGGGACGGCGCGGTGACCGGGAAATGCACAGGCAAGATTGCCCGTGCTACGTAGCGCCGGCGTACGAGCACAGGCGGGAACCCGGACGGGGTAGAGACGGAAGTATAGAGTAGGGAGACAGCGGTGGCGGAAGTGCGCGACGGGGAGCCCGCAATGCGAGAGGATGGCAGAGAATGACGCTAGCGCAGCCGGGTGGAAGGCCGACTATAATACCGATTAGGGGCGTGCAACCGACCGTGTCGCACGTAGAAGCACTCCTCAAGACGGAACAGCTCTGGAAGGTTTACCGCACGGGAGAGGTCGAAGTGGCTGCTCTCCAGGGGGTGACGCTGGAGGTGTTGCCGGGCGAGTTTGTGTCGGTGATGGGGCCGTCGGGATGCGGGAAGTCGACGCTGCTGCACGTGATCGGCGGTCTGGCGCGGGCAACGCGCGGGCGCGTGCTGGTAGACGGGAACGACCTGACGATGATGACGGACGCGGAGCGTACGAAGCTGCGGCGGAACAAAGTGGGATTCGTGTTCCAGAGGTTCAACCTGCTGCCGGCGCTGGATGCGAGGGGAAACATCGCACTGGCCCAGCACATCCACGGCAACGGGTTCGATCCGCACCGGTTTGAAGTGGCGACGGGGATGCTGGGACTGACCGGGCGGCTGCATCACAAACCGGCGGAACTCTCCGGCGGGGAACAGCAGCGCGTGGCGATCGCGCGGGCGATCATCAACGAACCGAAAATCCTGCTGGCGGACGAACCGACCGGAAGCCTGGATACTAAGAATTCAACGCTGGTGCTGGAGATGATGCGGCAGCTGAACCGGGAGCTGGGACAGACCGTGGTAATGATCACGCACAATCCGGAGGCGGCGGCGTATGGGGACCGGATCGTGCACATGCGGGACGGAGTGATTGTGGACGGCGTGCCGGAGGAATGAAATGGGCCGGCTGTTGAAACGGATCTTCTTCTGGAATTACGAGCGGGGCACGGCGCCTTACGACGTGATCGTGCTGGCGATCGTGGCGTTTGTGTTCCTGACGCCACGGGGATGGTTCCACGACCAGGCGGAAACGAGCGCGGCGGCGAAGGGGACGGCAATTCCGTGCGAGGCGGACGCGCAGCAGGCGCGCGTGATGCGTTGCCGGGTGAACGCGACGCTGCTCACGCCTTCGCAGCCCTCGCCACAGTTGCAGGAAAAAGCCCACGATCTGCTGCTGCGGAACGCCGAGCCGTTGAAGGGCCAGCCATTCCAGATCCTGCGGATGGAACCGGTGCTGGGGCGGGATGGCGGCGTGCTGTACTACGAGATTTCGGTGCAGAAGTAGCGGGATACCCGGCCCGCAGCGCCCACCACAGAGAAGACAGGCCACGCAAGATTCCGTGTGATAGGATGCACTCCCGGTGAAAAAATCAACGCTAAACGAGTTCCGCGGGTGGAGACGCGCGCTCGCGGCGGGAACATGCGGTGCGTTGCTTGCAACCGTGGCGCCACTGGCGCCCGCGCCGGCCGGAGCCACCGCGGGCCGGCAGGAATTGAGCGCGGACGCCGTGCTTCGCGATCTGGATCGAGAGGCGAAAGAACTGCGCACCCTGACGGCGGACATCGAGCGGACAACGGTGACGGCGGTGGTGAACGACCGGTCGACCGAGACGGGGAAGATTTTTCTACGCACCGACGGGAAGATGCGCATCGAGCTGACGAATCCGGACCAGCGGACCATCCTGCGGAATGGCGACAAGGTGTGGCACTACCTGCCCAAATCGAGGCGGGTGGAGGAGTACGACATCGGGAAGTACGGGGCACTGGCGGACGCGCTGCTGACGATCGGGCTGGGATCGCCCGGCAGTTCGCTGAAGAAGCATTATCTGGTGACCGTGGTGGGAGAAACGACGCTGGAAGACCGGAAAACGGTGGAGCTCGAGCTGGTGCCGAAGGACGAGAAACTGAGGAACCAGATTGACCGCATTCAGCTGTGGGTGGACACCTCGTCGTGGCTGGCCATCCAGCAGAAATTCTTCGAAACGGGAACGGGCGACTACATCCTCATCAATTACCGCAACATCGTGACAAACACGAAGCTTCCGGAGAATGACTTCAAGCCGCGGTGGCCCAAAGACGTGACGCTGGTAAAACCGCAGCAAAACAGCGGGCTATAGAACCACGCGAAAGCTGAGCACGTGTGGAGCGGCGAAGCGAGAAGCAGATCCCTCGCCCGCCGCGGCGGGCGAGGGATGAAAGTCAGTTGACGGGGCGCTGCTCGGATGCCAGCAGCGCCTGTTTGCGTTCGATCCCCCAGCGGTAGCCGGTGAGGCTTCCGTTCTTGCCGACCACGCGGTGACACGGGACAACCACGGAAATGGAATTGGTGGCGCAGGCGCGAGCGACCGCACGGACCGCGCGCGGATTGCCGATGCGGCGGGCGATGTCGGAATAAGTGCGCGTCTGCCCGCGTGGAATGCAGCGGAGTTCTTCCCAGACGCGGCGCTGGAACGCGGTGCCGCGGATGTCGAGCGGAATTTCGGGGCCCGCGGCTCCGGGACGGAGACGGGCGACGACGGCGCGCGCCCATGCACCAATGCCGCGGGCGTCCTCGCGCAGACGGGCGCGCGGAAAATCGTGGGCCAGTTCGCGGAGCAACTGGACGTCGGGTTTGCCGAGCATCACGGCGCAGACGCCGCGAGAGGTGGCGCCGACGAGCAGGCGGCCGAGCGGAGAATCCATGAGAGCGTAGCGGATTTCCAGGCCGGCGGCTCCCCGATGGAAATCGCCCGGGGTCATGCCAAGCTGAGTGCCTGCACGCTCGTAGAGCCGGCTGGAAGAACCATACCCGGCGTCGTAAATGGCGGATGTCACGTTTCCTCCTTTTCGCAAACTGTGCTTGAAGCGGCGCAGGCGCACTGCGTCCGCGTACTGTCGCGGAGTGACGCCGAGAACGCGGCGAAACAGGCGCAACAAACGAAATGGACCGAGGCCGGACTGCCGTGACAGGGCTTCGAGTGTGGGACGGCCGGGGAAGTGCGCGGCGGGATCGTCGCCGGACTCGACGGCATGCTCGATGGCGCGGCAGAGGCGCTGGACGAGCGAACGCTCGGCGGACCCGAGCGAGATGTCGCGCCCGAGACATCGTGAGCAGGGACGGTAGCCCTGGCGAAGGGCGTCGGCGGGCGAAGGAAAGAAGGAGACGTTGCGAGGCGCCGGCCGGCGCGCCGGACAACTCGGCCGGCAGAAAATGCCGGTGGTGCGGACGGCAAACACGAAACGGCCGTCGAAGGCGGCGTCGCGAGTGGCGACGGCGCGCCACCAGCGGCGCGGGGTGACGGAGCCGCCGGACTGCCCGGCGGGTGCTGGTGATATTGCTCTCATGCTGTTCATGCAGGCAGAGTACGCCGCTGGTTGGATGGGTGCTATCCGAATCTTGCAGGCAAATCCGGTGTGACCGCGGGCGGGACGAAAATGGGGATGGGATAGAATAAAGGCCACGATGCCAGGTACAGGAATTTTCCGAGATTTGCTGCTGCTGCTGGGCATGGCGACGCTCATGTCGTTTCTGATGAGGCGACTGAGCCAGTCGACAGTGGTGGGGTATCTGCTGACGGGGCTAGTGGCAGGGCCGTACGGGCTGCGAATGATTTCGAATGTGGACACGGTCGAGCTGCTGGCAGAAATCGGGGTGGCCCTGCTGCTGTTCACGGTAGGTCTGGAGTTTTCCCTGGAGCGGCTGGCGCGGCTGAAACAGATCGCACTGGGGGGCGGCAGCCTGCAACTGGGGATCACCGTGTTGCTGACGATGGCAGTGCTGCTGCCGGCGGGATTGCACACGGGCGACGCGGTGTTCTGGGGATTCCTGGTGGCGGTGAGCAGCACGGCGATCGTGATGAAACTGCTGGAGGAACGGAACGAGATCGAGACGATGCCGGGGCGAATCTGCCTGGGAATCCTGCTGTTCCAGGACCTGTGCGTCGTGCCGATGATGGCGCTGGTGCCGGTGCTGGCGGCGCGGGAACGCGCGCAAATCCTGGTGGTGGTGGCTGCGCTCGCAAAATCGCTGGGGCTGGTGGCATTGATCGTGGTGAGCGCGCGATACCTGTTCCCGCGGCTGCTGCGGGCGGTGGCGGGAGTGAGGAGCCGCGAGGTGTTCATCATCGCGACCTTGTTTTTCACGCTGGGGACGGCGTGGGGCGCCTCGGAAATGGGCCTGTCGCTGGCGCTGGGAGCGTTTATCGCCGGGGTGGTGATCAGCGAATCAGAGTACGCACACCAGGCCATGGCGGCGGTGATTCCGTTTCGCGACAGTTTTTCCAGCCTTTTTTTCGTGGCCATCGGGATGCTGATCCACGTGCAGTATGCGGCGGAACATGCCGGAGTGGTGCTCGGCGTGACGGCGGCGATCCTGCTGGGAAAAATGCTGGCGGGAGGCGCGGCAGTACGAATCATGGGATTCCCGCTGCGGCTGGCGGCAGTGAGCGGGCTGGCGGTGGCGCAGGTGGGCGAATTTTCGTTCGTGCTGCTGCGGGAAGGCGAGCGGCGGGGCATGGTGCCGGAATCGTTCTACCAGGTGTTTCTGTCGGCGGCGGTGCTCACAC
Organism: Patescibacteria group bacterium; assembly: GCA_035541255.1. Taxonomy (GTDB): domain Bacteria; phylum Acidobacteriota; class Terriglobia; order Acidiferrales; family UBA7541; genus JOPF136. Next base: position 15,848 of record DATKNR010000201.1, read on the forward strand.
TGGCGGCGGCGCCGGGGCTGGTGGCGGCGGGCCCGAAGGTGTCGCGATGGTTTGGACGGCACCGAGCGGTACCCGGGGAGGCGGAATCTCCTTCCTCAGAAGAGTCATTCGAGGGGCACGTGATCATCTGCGGGTACGGCGAGAACGGGCGGCGGCTGTCGGCGCTGCTGAAAGAAAACAATCTGCCGTACGTGGTGATCGACGTGAATTCGAGGGCGGTGCGCGCGGCGCGCGCGGCAGGCGAGAAGATCTACTTCGGCGACATTTCCAGCCCGGAAATTCTGCGGCGCGCGGGAGCGGAACGGGCGCGGGCGGTGGTGTTTGCGGTGTCCGACCCGACAATCCTGCCGCTGGCGATTTCGCACGCGCGGCTGCTGAACCCGGAGCTGCACATCATCGCGAGGCTGAAGCGGATTGCAAACGCGGTGGAGCTGCGGAGGGCGGGAGCCACGGACGTGGTGGCGGAAGAAATCGAAGCATGGATGGAAATCGCGGTGCGCGTGCTGCGAATCTTCGGAATGCCCCGGGAATTGCTGGCGAAACAGCTGGGCGCATTGCGCGAAGGGGACTACGAGATGCTGCGGATCCTGCCGCTGCCGGGAGAACCGCTGCGGAACCTATGGCACCTGCTGCCGGAGGTGGACCTGGAATTGTTCATCGTGACGCCGGGATCGCTGCTGGCGGGGATGACACTGAGAGACATAAACGTGAGGGGAAAAAGCGGGGCGGTGATGGTAGCGGTCGTGAGGGACCCGAGTGTGATCTATAACCCCGGACCGGATACGGAACTGGCCGGAGCGGACCAGATCGTGCTGATGGGGTCGCGAGCGCAACTGGCGATGGCTCATGAACTTCTGGACGAAATTCAGGGGCGGGGAACGTCTTAGCTGGGTCCCTCTGTTGCCGGATACGACACCGCGGAGGGGCCCCGGATTGACCCTTGAGGGGATTGCGAAGAAGATGCGGCTTTCTTGGGCGGCAGTCTCCACTGGGGTGAGCTGATGGTGGCCAAACCGAAGCCAAGCGTGTCTCCCGAATGGCCTGAACGGCGCGCGAACGGGAAGCCCGAATCTCCGATTTCCTTCAAGACCCCGACCAACCACCACTTCCAGAACGTGCCCACACACGCAGTGAGCGTGGTGGGGAACCGGCGGAGCTGCGCGCGAGCGTTTCTGCGTTTGCCGCTGCGGCTGACAGCGGTGAACGGGCTGGACCTGGAGTTCCCCATTCCGCTCGAGACGCGCAACATCAGCGCGACGGGAGTGTATTTCCTGGCGCCGCGCTGGATCGAACCGGGGACGCACATTGCCATGGAAGTGGCGCTGACAGACCGGCCGATGGGAATGGGTTCCGTGAGGATGACCACGATGGCGTGCGTAGTGCGGAGCGAGTCGCAGGGGTCACTGGGCTGGTTCGGGCTGGCGGCTTCCTTTGTGCACTACGAGTTCAAGCGCGACGAATCGCTCCCTCCGCGATTCCTCTACTAGTTCCACCGCACTCCCGCGAGCGGGGCATTCCCGCCCGTGAACCGAAGACGCGCAACTTCTAATCGTTCCGCTGAATTCTGCCGATAGTGAGAGAGTCGAACGCCGCGGGAGCGGATTCGGCCGAGCAATGGACCTTCCGACACCAGCCACAGGGATTCCCGCAGCGCCCGCGGCATCTGCGGGAGCCCCGCCAGCCGCGATTCCGACGGCAGCGCTGATCGCAGCGATGGTGCAGTCGGCGAAACACGTGAGCGATCTGATTTTTTCCCCCGGACGGCCGCCTCAAATCGAGGCAGACGGGCAGCTCGTGGCGGTGAAAATTCCGGGATTGCCGGTGCTGTTGCCGGAGCATACGGCGACGATCGCGGGCGAGCTGATGGGAGCGAACCTGCAAGCCTCGAAGAAATTGCGGGAAGAGGGATCGGCGGACCTGTCGTACAGCGTGGCAAAAGTCGCGAGGTTCCGGGTGAACGTGTTCACGCAGCGGGGCAGCTGCGCGATTGTGATGCGGGTGATCCCGGACGTGATCCCGGACTTTGCGTCGCTGAAGCTGCCGGAACAATTGGCGGAAGTGGCGCGGCTGAAGAACGGGATCGTACTGGTGACCGGGCCGACGGGGTCGGGCAAATCGTCGACGCTGGCGGCGATCCTGGACCGGATCAACGGGGAACGGGCGTGCCACGTGATCACCATCGAGGATCCCATCGAATTCCTGCACCGGCACAAGAAAGCGACGATTCACCAGCGCGAGCTGCACAGCGACACGCCGAACTTCGCGCTGGCGTTGCGGGCGGCGCTGCGGCAGGCGCCGAAAGTGATTCTGGTGGGAGAGATGCGTGACCGGGAAACGATCGAAATTGCGCTGGAGGCGGCGGAGACGGGGCACCTGGTGCTTTCGACATTGCATACGATTGACGCCTCGAAGACGGTGGAACGGATCATCGGGGCGTTCCCGCTGGGGGACCAGCACACGGTTCGAAACCGGCTGGCGAAATCGTTCCGCGTGTTCGTGGCGCAGCGCCTGGTGCCGAGGAAGGACGGGCAGGGACGGGTGGCGGCGTTTGAAATCATGAAGACGAGCATGCGCACGCGGGAGTACATCGAAAAGGGTGAGGGAGAAGGAAAAAGCCTGGTGGATGCGATGCGCGACGGGAGCGCGGACGGAATGCAGTGCTTTGACGGAGAGCTGGAGCGCATGGCGCGCGAAGGAATCATCGAGGTGGAAACGGCGCTGGCCTATGCCACGAATCCGGGGAATCTACGGCTGGTGATCTCCGATCTGATGGAAGAACAGAAACCGGCGAACGCGGTGGCCGCCGGGAATGAACAGAAAGCGGGGACAGAGGCGGAGATTGTGAGATTTTGACCGGGTTTCGGGGGCGAGAAAAGCGGGTCCCTTATCCGCCTGCGGCGGATTCGGGATGACACCGAAACAAGAAGGGCCGGACGAAAACGGCGGTTACTGGCCGGGAGATACCCGCTGGAGCAATTCCGCGCGAAGACTACGGGGCACGAAGGTCGGATTGACTTCCTTCCGCTTGGTCCAATCGTGATAGGCGTGGCATTCGAAACAACGCGCCTCCACGTGCGAGGGGCCGGGAGCGTGGCAATCCTTGCAGGTGGAAAGCTTGGGCTGGAGAATGTCTGCCGTGTCCCGGCTGGTGAGCGCGCCGGGGTGACAGCTGGTGCAGGCGAATCCGCGGTGCGCGTCGTGGTCGAAGCGGGCCAGAGGCATCCAGTGCAGGACGTAGTTGGCGTCGGCGATCTTGGGCAGCGGCTGGCCTTCAGCAATCGTGAGCTGGTGGCACTGGCGGCAGGTCTTGCCCCAGAGCAGGGATTCAGCTTCCTTGGTGCGCTCGGCCACCCACTGCGCGGGAGTAACCATGCGGGCGGGAGGGGGAGCCGGGCGGTTGGGCAGCCTGCGCTCCTCTTCCGGCTGTTCGCGCAGCTCGGCGGGATGCGCGGCGATGTAGGTCTCGAACTTCTTGACTACGAACGCGTGGACGATATCCGGCTTGTCGTGGGGCACCTGATCCGCAAAGCGCTTGTCGAACTGGAGGAGGTGGCAGGCGGAGCAGGCCTCCGTAAACTTGGGCATGGTCATGCTGGCGAGAGCGGGATTGGGCGCATACAAATCCGACTTCATGGCCGCAGGGGCAGGAGCCGGCGCGGAAACGGGCAGTGCCTCGGTGGAACCGAAGCGCCAAGCCTCGCGGGCGGCAGGCTGGCGGTGGCAATCCTTGCATTCGAGCTGCACGGAACCGTGAGGGCCGAGCAGATTCTTCTTCATGTGCACGAAGTGGTTCAGCTTGATCGTGCCGGGATCCTTGCGGTGGTCGCGGAAGACGGCGATTTCCGGATGGTCCACATTCAGAGCCGTGATGTTGCGGACGTAGCTCGTGGTGGTGCCGGGAGAGGTCTGGAGATCGGCGTGGCACTGAGCGCAACTCTGGTTGCTGGTGGCGATCAGGCGGGTGGCGCCGCGATGTTCGATGTGGCAGGAGCCGCAATCGGGCTCACGGGTTTGTTTCACCTGGTGGATGGGTCCATCGTGGCAGGCCTTGCAGGCCTGATTGTTGGCGTGCACCAAAAACGACGCGTTCTTTTCGCCCACGTGGCAGGTGGCACAGTCGCTGGTGAGCAGGACGTGGCCGGAGGAGAGAGGCCCGCTCGAATAGGGCTGGAAGTCGCGCGCGGCCAGTTTCCAGCCGAGCCAGACGAAAGCGAAGAGAGGCAGGAGAAGGCACAGCCACCAGCGCCAGCGGCGGAGAGGGATGGGCCGCTTGAAATAATTCAGGTCAATGCGCTGCGCGAGAGCCTTGGTTGTGCGGACACGCGGCACGCCTTTGCTCCTCCGGAACCAAACCGGCTGACTTGCTACGCCTAGCTACCCCGTTCCCTACGAACCCGCGGTCCGTAAAGCACTGACCGCGGCCATCCAACCCCTACACAGCCCATCCGCGCCCTCAGTACCGCAGAGCGATGATGGCGTGAAAGAAACTGAGCAACAACAAAGCCAGCGAGAGCGGAATGTGCAGGAGCAGCCAGATGTGCAGCACCTTGTGCAGGCGCGCCTGGCGGGTCAATTGCCGCTCTTCTTCACACAAATTCTCGAGGTTGGCCACCACGGAATGGGCGGCGGGGGGGACGAGCATACGCAGCTTGGTGAACGCGGCGATGGAGCGCGTGTCGTCTGACAGCCGGGAACGCCGGTCGTCAGGAGCCTGAAGGAACGGGCGAAGTTCCGTCTCATAGAAGGAGCGGACGGGCTCGACCTCCGCTTCGGTCAGACCGTACTGGCCGCCGCCGCCGCCGCGCTGGCGCATGGCGGTAAATCCGCCGGCGCGGATGCCTCCCTCGGGGACGAGTTCGAGCGCTTCCGCCTCTGGAACGCCGCCGCAGAGGTCGGCGACGAAGGCCTCCGCTTCGGCGCGGAGCTGGTCGCGTACGCGGTCGATTTCGTCGTAGATGGTCTCCATGGGGATGCGCTCGAAGATCATCTTGGGCAAATAGTGCTGGAGGATGGCGCCGAAAACGCCGCTGAGCACGGTGATGATGAGCAGCCAGAGAAGAACGGAAGTGAGCAGGCCGCCGAAATGGAATCCGCCATGAAACAGAATCAGCGGCAGGGCGAGCAGACCGAGCCACAGGTGGCCGCGCATCCAGGCCTGCGCGCGGCCGAGGCGCCAGACGGGCACCTGTTTCCGCGCGCCAAGCAGGCCGGCGTAAATCATGAAGCCGAAGCCGGTAAAGCCGAAGATGAGGCCGATGGGAGAGCCGCCGCGCGGGCCATGCGGGGCGGAAAGGGCGTAGAGGATATAGACGGCCGTGGAGGCGCCCAGGATGAGGATGGAAACAATCAGCCAGCCGCGATGGGTTTCGTCGATTCGCATGGCCGGCCTACACCTTCATCCCCAGCAACTCGGAGAAAAACTTCCTCGGAGCCACGCGATGAGCGGCGTCGTGCGGGCAGGCATAGACGCAGCTGGGCTCGGCGTGCTCGGTGCAGAGATCGCAGGAAGTGGCCTTCTGCTTGACCACGGCAACGCGGCGGCCGGGATGTTCCGGATCGTCGGCCATGACCTCGAAGGGATGGAGGTTGATGTTGCCGTAAGGGCAGTTGCGTGCGCACAGGCCGCAGCCGATGCACCAATCCTCGATGATGACCTCGAGCGAATTGCGGCGGCGGATGGAGCCGACCGGGCAGCCGACCATGCAGAGCGGATCCTTGCAGTGGCGGCAGGAAGTGGCGACGAGGTAGCGGTCGAATCGCTGGCCTTCGCGGACGAGGCGGGTGATGCCGTCGTGGGCGTCGGCGCAGGCGCGAACGCAGGCGTCGCAGCGTGTGCAGCGCTCCAGGTCGAGGACGAGCAGGCTCTGCGCTTCCATCAATCCCTGGCCGAGGAACTGGTCGAGGGAGATGGTGCCGAGGGCGGCCATGCGCTCGGCGTTCTGGCGCTGGCGCTCGTTGGCAAGGGCCTGGAGGCCGCGGCGGATGCCGGGGAACTGATCCACCATGGCGTTGAAATCCTCGGCGGAAATCTTGACGAGTTCGACGTGGTCGAGGGCGGTGCAAGTGGCGGTGCGGGCGCCGGCGCCGAGCAGGCCGATTTCGCCGAAGGAGTCGCCGCGGGAGAGATAGGCGATGACGAGTTCGCCGCCGGGATAGCTTTCCGTGACTTTCACGAAGCCGATGCGGACCAGATAGAAGCTGTCAGCCGGCTCACCCTGCTTGCAAATCACCTGTCCGGGCGAAAGGCGAATCAGCTTGACGTTGTCCATCAGGCGTTCGACAAAATCGGGCGAAAGCTCGGAGAACATGGGAACGCCGCGGAGATGGGTTTCGAGAGCGCGGCGTTTGTACTCCTTGCCGAGGCGGGCGCGGAAGGATTTGTTCTTCTGCAGGATGTCCAGCACGTTCCGCAACATCTCGAGCATGGTGCAATCGGTGAGAGCTTTGACGGTGGCGGAACGGGGATAAAAACTCATGCAAGTCATTTCGCCGAACAGGTCGCCGGGCCCGAGTTCCGCGACGGGATTGCCGTAGGCGAGGTCCACCGAAGCGTCGATGGGGATGTAGGTCTGCGTGGTCTCTTCCTCGCGTGTGTCGGAATCGCGGCCCGTGAGGCTGCTGGTAAGCCGGCTGAAGAAGCCGCGGGCGCCGCCGTGGGTCTTCACGTGGGCCATCGGCGTGGAAATGGAGACCGCGGCCTTTCCTTCCGTGATGTAGAAGGCGGTGGAGCCGAACTCGCCCTCGCGGCAGATGATTTCGCCGGCGCGGAAGGTGCGCTTGACGATGGCGCCCTTGTTCAGTTCCAGGAAGGTTCCGGAAACGCCCTTGAAGACGGGGAGTTCGAGAAGATCCTCGGGCTCGGCGGGAACCGCGCCCGCGGGGATGGGGAGTTCGGTGCCGGCGATGCGCTTGTTGGTGAGCGCTCCGGTGGGACAGCTGACCATGCACTCGCCGCAGGAGACGCAGGTGGATTCGCCCATGGGCGAGTTGAGGTCGAAGGCCACGCCGGCATTGGCGCCCTTGCCCATGCGGCCGAGTACGAGGTTCTGGCGGATTTCGTTGCAGCCGCGAATGCAGCGGTCGCAGAGGATGCAGGCCTCATGGTCGACGGCAATGGCGAGCGAGGAATCGTCCTTGGGGCGGGTGAAGACGCGCTTGGGATAACGCGATTCGGAGATGCCGTGGTTGCGGGCCTGCATCTCCAGCTCGCAGTCGCCGGAGTGCCGCTGGCGAGCGCAGGGCGAGGGATGGTCGGCCATGAGGATTTCGAGCAGGGTGCGGCGCGCGGCGAGCACCTTCTCGGAATTGGTGACCACCTTCATGCCGTTCTCGACCTGACGGACACAGGAAGCGGTGAGGACGCGGCCGCCGGCCTCGACGACACAGAGGCGGCAAACGCCCACGGGAGTCTCGTTCTGCTGGTGGCAGAGAGTGGGGATGGTGATGCCGCAGACGCGCGCGGCGTCGAATATAGTGGCGCTGGCCGGAGCGGAGACCTCCTTGCCATCGATGGTGAGCTGCACCATCGGGCCGACGAATGTGCCGAACAGTGTGCTCATGGATTGATCCCCACCCGCTGACTGGAACCGCGCTTGGCCGGTGCTCCGGGGGCATGGCAGATGCCGGAGGGGCAGGTGCCATTCAGCGCGTGAGCCCGCACTTCGTCCTCAAAGTACTTGAGAACGGAACTGATGGGCGCGGGCACGATCTGGCCGAGGCCGCAGATCGAAGCGAGGCCCATGGCGTGCGAGAGCTCGTCAATGAGGCCGCGGTCGGCTTCGAACTGGCGCTCGGAAAGGCCGCCTTGGGTCCAGCGTTGCAGAAGCGCCGCCATCTTCTGGGAGCCGACGCGGCAAGGAACGCATTTGCCGCAGGATTCGTTCCTGAAGAAGGCAACGGCGTTCAGAGCCATATCGAGCATGCAAGTATCTTCGTCGCAGATGACCATGGCGCCGGAACCGAGCATGGTGCCTGCCGCGGCCATGGTTTTGAAATCGAGCCGGATGTCGGCCATGGAGGCGGGGATATATCCGGAAGAAGGGCCGGATGGGGCGAAGCCCTTCATCTTCTTGCCGCCGCGGATGCCGCCAGCGAGGCGGAAGATGACTTCGGAAGCGGGAGTGCCCATGGGGATTTCGTACACTCCGGGCTTTACGACGTGGCCGCTGATGCCGACAAATTTGAGGCCACTGGTGCCGGCGAGACCGGCGGACTTGAACCAGTCCACACCGCGAACCAGGATTTGCGGAACGTTGGCGAAGGTCTCGACGTTGTTGACCACGGTGGGCTTCTGCCACAGTCCGGCCTGGCCAGGGAAGGGAGGCTTGTTGCGGGGCTCGGAGCGATGGCCTTCGATGGCTTCGATGAGAGCGCTTTCCTCGCCGCAGATGTAGCCGCCGGGGCTGACGAAGACTTCGAGGTCGAAATCGATGCCGGAGCCGAGAATGTTCTTGCCGAGCAGGCCGGCGTGGTAGGCGCGCTCGACCTCCTCCTTCATGATGTGTTCCTGATGGCCGTATTCGTGGCGGATGTAGAAAATGCCCTTCGTGGCATTGGTGCAGATGCCGGCGATGGCCATGCCCTCGACGACGAGGTAGGGGATGTGCTCGATGATGAAGCGGTCCTTGATGGTGCCGGGCTCGCTCTCGTCAGCATTGCAGACGATGTACTTTTCCGGGTTTTCCTGCCGGCGGACCATGCTCCACTTCATCTCGGTGGAGAAGCCGGCGCCGCCCATGCCGCGGAGGTCGGCGGCTTTCAGCGAGGCGAGGACGCCGTCCACGTCCTTGGATTTCAGCAGCCAACGGAGCGCGCCGTAGCGCTTGTCGGGAGGATACGGGTCGGACTTGCATTCGATGTGGGTGTGGGGTGGATGCGGCTCCTCGAGCCTTTCGCCGCCAAGCGCGCGGGTGATCAGAAGGTCGGCGGTGGCTTCCGAAACTCCTGGAAAAATCTGGTCATTGAGGGTGATGGCGGGGGCCTGATCGCAACGGCCCAGGCAGGAGACTTCGCGAACCGTGACTTCCGTTGGGCCCATGCCCGCATACTTGCGCTCGAGCGCCTGGCGCAATTCGCACGCGCCATTGAGATTGCAGGACATGTCCATGCAGACGCGGACGTCCGCTTTGGGCGGAGGCGTGAGCCGGAAATGGGGATAGAAACTGGCTACGCTATGGATTTGATACAGAGGAGTCCCGGTATGCTGTGAGAGCGCGTGCAGTTCCTCGGCAGGCAGGTAGCCATGCCTGCCCTGAATGGCGCGAAGATCGTCCCAGATCACCGTGAACTCTTTCGGCCCTGAAAATTTGCCCGGGCTGCGGCCACCGTAGGAGCGAACGATCCCGGCGGCCCTGCTGGCCGTGCATACTAGCGATTCAACCGTCGAATGTCCAGAGGCGGCGAAGAGAACTTAGGGGCAGGTGCCCAAGGAGAGGAGGGCGTGTAGAGACAACCGAAACGCTTTCCACCATTGACACATGCGCGGGTTGGGGGGTATAAGCACAACGACCTGATGCCAGCGGTTTGAGCAGCCCGGTGGCCGGTTCCGGGCGCTTGGGCGTCAGTCAGCGGACAATAACGAGTGCGCCCTCTGCGTCCCGCCACCTTAGCTGCATTGATACTTTTTGCCCCGGCGGTTTTTGCCGGGCCGGGCGGAAGTGCGCAGGACCGACCCGGACCCGCGAAGGGTGAAGTGGGGCAGTACTCCGGGCCGGGATCGTGCAGCGCAACGAGCTGCCACGGAGCCATCCGGCCGCGCGAGGGCAGCCGAATCCTCCAGACCGAATACAGCACCTGGGTGGTAAAGGATAAGCACAGCCGCGCGTACCTGGCGCTTACCGGACCCGTGGGCGAACGCATGGCGCGCATCCTGAAATTGAACACGAAGGCGGAAGATGCGCCGAAGTGCCTGGTGTGCCATTCGCTGTATGCTCCCCCGGAAAAACGGGCGCGGACCTTCGAATTGAGCGAGGGAGTGTCCTGCGAGAACTGCCACGGGCCGGCGGGAGGCTGGCTGGGCGGCCACACGACGCGGGGATGGACGCACGAGCAGTCCGTTGCCGCGGGAATGATTGAGACGCGCGACATCATCCATCGCACGGACAAATGCATGACGTGCCACCTGGGGACTCCGGACCAGTTTGTGGACCACGAGATGATCGCAGGCGGTCACCCGGACCTGTACTTCGAACTGGATTCCTTCCAGGCCGCGATGCCGTTGCACTGGAAAGTTCCTCGGGAATCTGAAGCCGGAAAGCCGGCGGAAAACGCGGCTTGGCTGGGAATGCGCCAGTGGGGCACAGGGCAGGCGGAACAGCTGAAGGACGAACTGGACCGGGTTTCTTGGCGGGCGAAGGGGAAAGTGTGGCCTGAGTATTCGGAGCTGGATTGCTTTGCTTGCCACCACGCGCTTGGACCGGCGCTGCAGAGCTGGCGGCAGGAGCATGGCTATCCTGGGCGGCGCGCGGGCGATCCACCGTGGAACGCTTCGCGGTACATCGTGTTCCTGCACCTGGCAACTGCCGTGGACGCCTCCGCAGGCCAGGATTTGGCGGCCAAGGTGGCCAAGGTCCAGGCGGAAATGAACAAGCTGAATCCGGACCCCAACGCGGTGGTGGCGGACGCGGCGGCGGCGATGCCAGTGGCGCAGCAATTTGCGCAAAAGCTGGAGACCTACGCGTACGACGCGGCGCTGGCAAAGCGAGTGATGATTTCCATTACCGGGGATGCGGAGAACATTTCCTACTCCGGAGAACGGTGCGCAGAGCAGGCGGCCATGGCGCTCGATTCGCTGTACATCGCGTACAGCAAGGAAGCGAAGGCGGGCGACGCTGCGGAAGTTCGCTCCGCCATCAATGGACTGCTCCAGTTGCTGGACAATCCCTCGTATTTCGAGCCGGGCGCTTTTGCGAAGCAAATGCAAAAGGTCGGCGCGCTGATCCGTTAGCAGGTAGCTGCGAACCCAATCCTGGAAAATGGAGCGCCGGCTCGGAGTGTGTTTCGACGCAAGCCGGACCGCGGCGCGTCAGCCGGCCTTCTCCGGACCGAAGATGGAGAGGTGGTTGCCGTCGGGATCGTCGAAGTTGGCGGCCCAGTTTGTGCCGGCGACGACGCGGGGTTCGGCGCGGAACTGGACGCCGCGAGAGCGCAGGGCTTCGTAGGCTTCGCGCACACCGTCCACCGCAAACACAATTTCCATGGCTCCGCCGATTTGCGGAATGGCTCTGGCCAGGCCTTCGCTGAGCGCCAAAGTGACACTGCCGGCGTTGAAGAAGGCGAAGCCCTCGAATTGAGCTGTAAGCTGCAGGCCGAGCAGTTCGCGGTAGAAGGGGATGGCCTTCGCCGCGTTTTTTGTGCCCAGCAGAATCGTTCCCACCCTGGTGAGGCGAATGTTGGTTGCGTCCATGCTTCCTCCCTTGCTTCCCGAAGCATAGTGCCGGAGCGGAGAATCACTTCTCGAAAGTTGCGAATTTTGGGCGGGCCAAAAGAGAGGAGGCAGACACACACACGGGTCCGCCCCTACAGGGGCCACGGGCCGGTATGGACCCACGGTCTGAAACGTGCTGACCGTGGCTACCCGAGCAGCGCCGGCAGTCGTATGATGCTCCGACGAGGAACTATTCATGACACCCGAAGAATTCCGGCGGCGAGGACACGCGCTGGTGGACTGGATTGCGGAATACCGCGCGGGAATCGAGCGGCTTCCGGTGATGAGCCCAGTCCAGCCGGGAGCGATTCGCGCGCAACTTCCGACAGCGCCGCCCGAGCGCGGCGGCGAACTGGACGCGGCGCTCGGGGAACTGGACCGCGTGATCCTGCCGGGAATTACGCACTGGAACCACCCTGGATTTTTCGCCTACTTCCCGTCGAACACGAGCCTGGCATCGGTGCTGGCGGATCTGACCGCGGCCGGGTTGGGCGCGCAGTGCATGAGCTGGCAGACCAGCCCGGCAGCCACGGAACTGGAAGAAGTGGTGATGGACTGGCTGCGGCAGATGGTGGGGCTCTCCCGGCAGTTCACCGGAGTGATCCAGGAGTTCGCCTCCACATCCACGCTGGTGGCGCTGCTGTGCGCAAGGGAGCGCAGCACGAACTTCAGCCAGAGCCGCGGGGGAGTGCAGGCGGAGGCAAAACCGCTGGTGGTGTATGCGTCGGAGGAAAGCCACAGCTCGGTGTGGAAGGCGGCGATGCTCGCGGGATTCGGGAAGGACAACCTGCGGCTGATCCCGACCGACGAGAACCACGCCCTAATCCCGAAAAAGCTGGAAACCGCGATGCAGGATGACGACGAACAGGGACGGCGGCCTTGCGCGGTGGTGGCCACGACGGGAACGACGAACAGCACGGCGCTGGATCCCGTCTCGGACATGGCCATGCTCGCGAAACTGTGGGGAGCGTGGCTGCACGTGGACGCGGCCCTGGCGGGCGACGCGATGATCCTGCCGGAATGCCGCTGGATGTGGCAGGGGATCGAGGGCGCGGACTCGATCGTGCTGAACCCGCACAAGTGGCTGGGCGTGGGCCCCGACTTCAGCGCTTATTTCGTGCAGGACCCGCAGCACCTGGTGCGCACCATGTCCACCAATCCGGCCTACCTGCGCACGCAGTACGATAAGGAAGTGAAAAATTTCCGCGACTGGGGGCTTCCGATGGGACGCCGTTTCCGGGCGCTGAAATTGTGGTTCGTGCTGCGCGAGCAGGGCGTGGAGGGCTTGCAGGCGCGGCTGCGGCGGGATTTGGAGAACGCGCAATGGCTGAAGGCGGCTGTGGACGCGGCACCGGAATGGCAACGGCTCGCGCCTGTCCACTTGCAGACGCTGTGCATCCGGCACGTGCCGGCGGGTGCGGCGGAGGGCGCTGCCGTGGATGCACATAATTTGAGGATCGCGGAGGCGGTGAACCGCGCAGGGCGCTCATACCTGACTCCTTCCATCCTCAAGGGGAAGCAGATGATCCGCGTTTCCATCGGGGCAGAAACCACGGAGCGGCGGCACGTGGAATCGCTTTGGGCAGAATTGCAGGCTGCCGCCCGGGCGGTCGGGTAAGATTTCCCTTGGTCCGCGGAAGACAGGCAGGATAGGCTGGCGAGAGTCGCCGGGCAGGGCCGGTGACGCTTGCCACTTGCTGTTGTGACATCTGTCACAGCAGCGGTTTTCCCGAAAGCATATATCCCTTTCTTTACAAAGCACGCAGAATGCCCTAGGGAGAGAAACATGACCTGGACGCAAGTCTACGACCCGTTCAATAACTGGATCATTTCTACGTGCGTGGCGGCACTTCCCGTCCTTGTGCTCCTCGGATTGCTGGCCGGGCTCAGGGTGAGGGCGCACATCTGCGCGATTGCGGGCGCGGCCACCGCCATCGTGGTGGCCATCATGGCGTTCGGAATGCCCTGGCAGCTGGCGGGATCGAGCTTCGTGTACGGAATGGCGTTCGGGCTGCTGAAAATCGTATGGATTGTGATCGCGGCGGTCTACCTGTACGACCTCTCGGTAGAGACCGGGCAATTCGAGATCGTGAAACAGTCGGTGGCGGGGATCACGCCGGACCGGCGGCTGCAGTTGCTGCTGGTGGCGTTCTGCTTCGGCGCGCTGATCGAAGGGGCGGCCGGATTCGGGACGCCGGTGGCGATTGCGGGAGCGTTCATGATCGGACTGGGTTTCCGGCCGTTCCAGGCCGCGGCGCTGAACCTGATTGCGAACACGGCTCCGGTGGCGTGGGGCGCGATTGGAACTCCGGTGCATACACTGGCGGCGGTGACGGCGCTGAACGAGTCGGACCTGAACGCAATGATCGGGCGAATCCTTCCGTTCTTGTCGGTGATCGTGCCGATCTGGCTGGTCCGCGCGATGGTGAACTGGGAGGAGACGTTTGAGGTATTTCCTGCGATCCTGGTGGTCGGCAGTTCGTTTGCCGCGACGCAGTGGTTCTGGTCGAACCACATGGACAGCAACCTGGTGGACATCACCTCGGGCGCGGTGTCCATGATTTGCACGCTGATTTTCCTGCGATTTTGGAAGCCGAAGAAAATCTGGCGGTTCCCGGATGAGCCGGATACGCCGCCGCACACCTACACCACGGGACAGGTGGCGAGAGCGTGGTTGCCGTTCATCGTGCTGACGGTATTCGTGGTGGCCTGGGGCCTGCCGAGCGTGAAGGGAGCGATGAACAAGGCCACGACACCGAATTTCAGCAAGGGCGGATGGGAAGTGCCCTATCTGCATCGTACCGTGAGCCGGAACGTGCCGGTGGTGGTCAAACCGACACCGGAAAACGCGAAATTCGATTTCAACTGGCTGACAGCGACGGGCACAGGCTGCTTCCTGGCGGCGATTTTTTCCGGGCTGATCGTGGGAGTAAAGCCGAACACGATGACCAAAGTGTTCCGGCACACGCTGTACCGGCTGCGATTCGCCATCATCGCCATGACATGCATGTTAGGCCTCGGGTTCATCACGCGATATTCGGGAATGGACGCGGTCTTAGGACTCGCCTTCACGCGAACAGGAGGCTTATTCCCGTTCTTCGGCACGTACATAGGGTGGCTGGGGGTGGCCTTGACGGGGAGCGACACGTCGTCGAACGCGCTGTTCGGCGGATTGCAGCGCATCACCGCGGAACAGCTGAACCTGAGCCCGATCCTGATGTGCGCGGCCAACAGCGCCGGCGGAGTGATGGGGAAAATGATCGATGCGCAGTCCATCGTCATCGCCACGGCGGCGACAAATCAGGTGGGCAACGAGGGAAGTATCTTCCGCTACGTGTTCTGGCATTCGGTGGCGCTGGCGGCGATGGTGGGGATCATCGTCTTTACCTATGCCCACGTCTTCCCGCAATACATACCGTCGGGTTTGAATTTCGTACGCTGATACGGCATGCTGCACGGGCGGACTCTCCCGCCAGGGCATCACGCCGGAGCGGGATGCCCCGCGGAAGGTTCGCTTCCTGATGGGGGCAGTATTCTGCCCGGGAGTAGCGCAGCCGTGGATGCCCGAATCCTGCAGGAATTCCGCGCGATAACCGGCGATCGCGGAATCATCTCTTCCGCTGAACAACTCCACACCTATGAGTGCGACGGGCTGACAAACTTTCGCGTGCTGCCGCAGGCCGTGCTGCTGCCCGAATCCGCTGAACAGGTGCAGGCCATCGTGCGGGTATGCCATCGCGAGCGGATTCCCTTCGTGGCGCGCGGCTCGGGAACAGGCTTGAGCGGGGGTGCCCTGCCGGTAGAAAACGGGATCGTGATCAGCACAGCGCGGATGAACCGCATCCTGGAAGTGGACCTGCCGAATGCGCGCGTGGTGGTGGAACCCGGCGTGATCAACCTGGATGTGACCGGGCGCGTCTCGGCCCACGGATTTTTCTATGCGCCGGATCCCTCGTCGCAATCGGTGTGCAGCATCGGCGGAAACGTGGCGGAAAATTCCGGAGGTGCGCACTGCCTGAAGTATGGATTCACGACCACGCACGTGCTGGGAATCGAGGTGGTGCTGCCGGATGGGTCGATGGTGCACCTCGGCGGGAAAACTCTGGACGCGCCGGGGTACGACCTGCCGGGAGTGTTCGTGGGTTCCGAAGGGACGCTGGGCGTGACGACGAAGGTGATTCTGAGGATTGTGAAGCGGCCCGAGTGCATCCAGACGCTGCTCGCGGCTTTCGGGACCACGGGCGAGGCGGGGGCGGCCGTGAGCGGAATCATCGCGGCGGGAATGCTCCCGGCCGCCATCGAAATGATGGACAACCTGTCGATCCAGGCGGCTGAAGCCGCGGTGCACGCGCACTACCCGGATTGCGGCGGCCTGCTGCTGGTGGAGCTGGATGGGCCGACGGCTGAAGTGGACGCGCTGATGGAGAAAGTAAACGAAATCTGCAACGGATGCGGGGCCACGGAAATCCGCGTGGCGCAGAGCGAAGCTGAACGCGCCGTGTTCTGGAAGGGGCGAAAAGCGGCGTTCGCAGCGGTGGGCCGGATTTCGCCGAACTACATCGTGCAGGACGGTGTAATCCCGCGGACGGCGCTCGGGCGCGTGATGACGGAAATCGACCGGCTGAGCGCGGCGGCGGGAATCAAAGTGGCCAACGTGTTTCACGCAGGCGACGGAAATCTTCACCCGCTGGTGCTCTACGACCGGCGCATTCCCGGGCAGGAACATGCCGCGGAAGAACTGGCCATGAAAATCCTCGAGCTGTGCATCGAGGCGGGAGGGTCGATCACCGGAGAACATGGAGTGGGCGAAGAGAAGAAACTCATGATGGGGAAGATGTACAGCGAGCCGGACCTGGAAACGATGCAACTGGTGCGGTGCGCGTTCGATCCGCTGCAACTCTCGAACCCGTCGAAGGTGTTTCCGCGGCCGCGGTTGTGCGGAGAAAAGCCGGGGAAGTATGAACCGCATCCGCTGGAGATTGCGGGAATCGCGGAACGGTTCTGATGGCGCGTGCGGAATCATCATCGGGTGGAGGCGCGGGAGCGACCATGGCGGATATTCCGTGGGACGAGCTGCGCGGGATTGTGGGCGCCGAACATGTTCGCGCGGCGGGGCCGGAAGACGCCGTGGCCGGCGTCGAGCCCCGCATGGTGGCGGAGCCGGCGGACGAGACGCAACTCGCCGCAGCGCTGCACTGGGCGAATGATGCGGGGGTGGCCGTAGCGCCGCGGGGCGGCGGCAGCAAAACCGGTTGGGGAAATCCGCCGTCGCGTCTGGACCTCGTACTATCCACCGCCCGGCTGAATGCGATTGTGGAGCACGCCTGGGCCGACCTGACTGTGGTAGTACAGGCAGGCGCTCGAGTGGGCGACGTGCAACAGGAACTTGCGAAGCACGGGCAGCACATTGCCACGGACCCGCTGTGGCCGGAGCAGGCGACGATTGGCGGAATCCTCTCGACCAACGACAGCGGGACGCTGCGGCTGCGGTTTGGCGCGCTGCGCGACTTGATCATCGGCGTAACGCTGGCGTTGCCGGACGGGACGCTGGCGCGCAGCGGCGGAAAAGTGGTGAAAAACGTGGCGGGGTACGACCTGCCGAAACTTGCAACGGGAGCGCTGGGAACGCTGGGGGTGATTACGCAGGCGGCGTTCCGGCTGCATCCCCTCCCGACGGCCGGGAGCGGAACGTCGCTCACGTATCGAACCGGGAGCGTGGACGAAGCAAACCGGCTGATCGTGGACTTTCAATCGTCGGCGCTGGCGCACACGGGGGTGCAGGCGCGTATGCGGCATGACGCGCAGGCGGAAGTGGATATCCGATTCGAGGGCACAGCTGCCGGGATTGCGGCGCAATGCGCCACGGCGCGCAAATTGGCGGCATCCGCCGTGGAAGAGGGCAATTCCGCGGAGGTGTGGCAGGCACGGCAGGAGCTGTGGAAGCGGGCGGAAAGCGCAGCGATGGCAAGATTCAGCGTCCTGCCGACGAAGATTGCCGCCATGGCGGAAACGGTGCGGCGGGCAGCCGACAAAGGCGGGATGAAGTGGGACATCGTGGCGCAGGGGACGGGCCTGGGCTGGGTGCGGCTGGAAGGCGCGCGGCCAGCGGAAATCCGCGCTGCGCTTGCGACCCTTAGAGCTGAGGTCGAGCGCGATGCCGGTTCACTGTTTGTGGCGCAGCAACCGGCAGGTGCAGAGCCTCTCGATGCGTGGGGCAGCCCGGGCGACGCGTTTGCGGTGATGCTGCGGGTGAAGCAGCAGTTCGATCCGCGGGGGACGCTGAATCCAGGCCGTTTTGTGGGGGGCATCTGATGGGTGCGGTGGGAGAAAGCGGCCGCGGCACGGCGCCGGGAGAGAAGAGCGCGTTCGACGCGCAGCATCCGCCCGCGCGGGAACTGATGGACAAGTGCGTGCACTGCGGGTTCTGCCTGCCCGTGTGTCCCACTTATGTTTTGTGGCACGAGGAGATGGATTCGCCGCGGGGACGCATCTACCTGATGCGCATGGCCACGGATGGCGCCGCGGAGATGAACGAGAAGTGGGTGGGGCATCTGGACGCGTGCCTGGGCTGCATGGCATGCATGACGGCGTGTCCCTCCGGCGTGGATTACGGGAAACTGATCGAGGCCACGCGCGCGCAGATCGAACGGAACTATCCGAGGTCGGCGGCGGAAAGGCTGTACCGGCGGATGATTTTCGCGACGTTCACGAATCCGGGACGGCTACGGGCGCTGCTGGCGCCGATGCGCCTGTATCAGGGAGCGGGCCTGCAGGCGCTGGCGCGGAAAACAGGATTGCTGAAGCTGCTGCCGAAGCGGCTGCGATCGATGGAGTCGTTGCTGCCGAGACTGGGAAAGTCCGAAGCGCTGGCAGAAGTAACGCCGGCGAAGGGAACGAAGCGGCATCGCGTGGGAATGCTGACGGGGTGCGTGCAGAGCGTGATTTTTCCGCAGGTGAATGCGGCCACGGCGCGCGTGCTGGCGGCGGAGGGATGCGAAGTGGTGGCGCCGGCGGGGCAGCGGTGCTGCGGCGCGCTGCTGGTCCACGCGGGAGAAGAAGAGCAGGCGCTGGAGCTGGCGCGGCAGACGATTGACGCGTTCGAGCGCGCCGGAGTGGACACCATCATCGTGAATGCGGCGGGCTGCGGCTCGACGATGAAGGAGTACGGCTACCTGTTGCGCGACGATCCGAAATATGCGGCGCGCGCGAGCGAGTTTGCGGCGAAGTGCAAGGACGTGTCTGAGTTTCTGGCCGGAATCGAGCCGCGGGCGCCGCGGAATCCCTTGAAAATGCGCGTGGCGTACCACGATTCGTGCCACCTGCAACATGCGCAGCAGATTCGCACACAGCCGCGGACACTGCTGGCACGCATCCCGCAGCTCGAGATCCTGGAAATTCCGGAAGCGGCGGTATGCTGCGGCTCGGCGGGAATCTACAACCTGGTGCAGCCGGACGCAGCGGCGGAGCTGGGCGACCGGAAAGCGGCAAACGTGGCGGCGCTCAAACCGGATGTGGTGGCTTCGGGGAATCCGGGGTGCCTGCTGCAATTGCGAACGTCGCTGGAGCGCGCGGGGAAATCGGTGCCGGTGCTGCACACCATCGAGCTGCTGGACGCCTCGATTCGCGGCGCCTCAGTCTGACGTCTACCACCCCATGCCGGCCAGAAGCCTGCCTGCGGCAGGCAGGGCCGGCGCTACAACTCCAGATTCGGGACGCTAGAGCTTCAGGATGGCGGCGAGGAGCTCGATGGGGTGCATGACCGGCCTGCTCAGCCCGGCGTGAAGCTGCTCCGTGCAGGAAGTTCCGCTGGCAATGAGCGCTCTGGGCCCGCCCGCGTCCGGCTGGTCCGCCGCCTGCACCTGTGTGTAGAGGTCGCCGCCGACGGCCATGCTCATCTCGTAGTATTCCCGCTTGTAGCCAAAACTGCCGGCCATGCCGCAGCACTCGACTGAAGAAGTGGCAACGTCGAACCCGATTTCGCGGAGCAGATTTTCCGTCGGAGCGGCGCACCCGAGCGTCTTCTGCTGGCAGTGGGAGTGATAGAAGAGACGCGGGCCGACCGGTGAGCGTGAAACGTCGAAGATGTCGCGCGGGGGGCGGCCGGACTTTGCGATGATTCGAGCCACGTACTCCACGGGCTCGAAACTGCGCGTGCGAAGCAGGTCATATCGAGAGGCGCCCACGAGCAGATGATTGTAATCGCGGCGGAACATGGCGAGCGCGCTGGGCTCGATGACGATGACGTCGCGGCCCTGGTCCAGATAGGGCCCCAGACGGTCCGCTGTGCGGCGCGCCTGGCGGCGGGCGGTGGCAATCATGCCCTGGGAGAGAGCGGCGCGTCCTTCGGGAAAAGCGTCGCTTACCACCACGTCCGCGCCGAGAGAGCGAAGGACCTTCAGTGCCGCGATGCCGCGCTCGGGCAGGCCGTAATTCGTGTAGACGTCGGCAAACAGCACCGCCTTTGCGCTGGTTCCGGCCGCGGCGGGTGGAGGCAGCTCGCGGGCGGCGCGGACTAGTGTGCGTGCGGGGAACGCGGGGAGCTCGCGGCGAATATCCACGCCCAGCAGGGATTGCATCACGCTGCGCGCCAGGCCATTGCGCATCAGGGCGTTGGAGAGGCCGTGGGTTCGCGTGCCCCACTTGGCATACCAGTGATAATTGGCGAAAAAGATTTTCTGCGCGGAGGCGCGGCGATCGTCGCCGCGAACGGCGGAGACGGCGCCGAGCAGAGAGGAAAGCGGCGAGCCGGCGCTCGCGCGGTTCAGGCGGTCGCGGAGCACTTCATTGAGCCAGGGAATGTCGATGCGCACCGGACAATTGGTGACGCAGCGGGAGCAGCCGGTGCACAGGTCGGAGAAGCGCGCGTTTTCGAGCGCCCCGGTGGCAGCTTCCCACGCGCCGCCGATTCCCCCGCAGTAGGTTTCGCCGCCGAACGCGTGCCCCCCAACGGTCTGAAAATTGGCGCAGGAGTTCATGCACGCGCTGCAGCGGATGCAGTAGAGCGATTCCTGCAGCACGGGGTCCTGCCGCATTTTCATCCGGCCGTTGTCGATGAGGACGAGGTGGAATTCGCGTTTCTTGCGCGGGCGGCCGGCAAGGGCGAAAGGCGGATCATCGAGCGGCGGGCGGATGAAGCTGGTGTACGAGGTGAGCTTGCCGTTGAACGAAAGCGGCAGGAGTTCGAGAAATACGCCCATCTCGCTCTGCGAAGGAATCACTTTCTCCACACCGGCCAGTGAGATGTGCACCGGCGGGAGCAGTGAAGACATGCGGATATTTCCTTCGCTCTCGACGAGCATGATGGTGCCCGTGTCGGCGGCAATCAGATTGGCCCCGGTGAACCCGACGTCGGCGTTCAGGAATTTCTGGCGGAGGCGGCCGCGCGCGAATTTGGTGAGTTCCTCGCCGGTTTCGAGCGGCTCGTCCGTGGAAAATTTGCGCTTAAAGAGGCCGGAAATGCGCTCCGTGCTGTAGTGCATGGCAGGCGCGACATTGTGCGAGGGCTGCTCGTCGGCCACCTGGAGGATGAATTCCGCCAGGTCGCTTTCCGCCACCTCGATGCCCGCTCCCTGCAGAACGTGGTTCAGGCGGATTTCCTCGCTGGTGATGCTTTTCCCTTTCACCACGAGTTTTGCGCTGTGCGACTGGCAGACGCCCAGAATGTAGCGGCAGGCGTCGGCAGCGGTCGAAGCGAGATAGAAATGGCCGCCGCGCGAACGGACCGCGCGTTCCAGCGTGTTCAGCAGTTCCGGCAGATTGGTGATGGATCGTTCCTTGATGGCGCGCGCTTCGTCCTTGAGCGCGTCGTAATCGGCGAGCGCGGCCGCCTCCCGGTAACGGTTGCGGTTGAAGGTCTGGGTGTTGCGGCGGACCGCGGCGCTTTCGATGCCCAGAGCCATGCGGATGGCACTGAGCAGATTCTGTTTGTCGCGTTTATTGGCTACCGCGCGGGGCGCGGCGTATTGGGATTCGGGAGTGGGGGGCGCGGCCATGGCTATTCCAGCACCAGTATGTGCAGACGGTGCGGCCCATGTACGCCGCGGACCAGAGGACCCATGTCTGCCGTTGCGCTCGGACCGGTGACGATAATCAGATTGCGGCGCATCGCTTCTGCGCCTATTCGTTTCGGCTCGAATAGATCGCGGGGGCGCTCCACGATGCGGTCAGCGGGGAGCAGGGCCACATGCAGCGGCATCAGCAGGCTGGTGGTGGCGCGAAGAGGAGGCCCCATGGCGATGCAGATGGAGCCGGAGCGGGCGATGCCGGCGAAAGCCTCGGTAACACCAGCGTCCGCGGTCGCGAGCTGATCGTCGTTGGGCTTGGCGATGACACCAGGAAGAGAACGGGCAGTGTTGAATATTTCGGCTGGAAGAAGCTCGCCGTCGGCAACCACCAGTGAGCGCGCGCCGTCCGTGGCGCGGGCGATGGCGGCAAGAATTTCCGCGGAGGAACGGGAGATGCGTTCGACCTTCGCGGCGGCTTCCGTGGCGCGCGCGACGAACAGGTCAATCAGCGAGGTCTGGGCTATTGCCGCCATTTTGATGCCTCGTGGTTCCCGCTCCTGGCGGGTACGGTCGAACTCTCCGCTACCGGGCCCAAACTCCGCCGACGTTGCGGCAACTGCAGGAGTAGTTCCTCCCGGCAACTGCCGTCGTGCATACATATCAGAATTACTGCCTTAATTCCAATGGGCGCGATCTGCCCCCGATTGCCGCAGCATCGGCGCTTTGTGTCGAGCGTCACATCCGAAGCGCGTACTTCGGGTCACGTGGACGGGTGATGCCGCGCGCTGCCTTCCGCAGCCGGACTAGGCTGAAATGGCTGATAAGCGAGTCGCTGGACGTCAAGCTCATGAGCGAAAGGCTCGCGCAAAAGGAGAAAGTGATGAAGACCCTTCGGTTCCTACCGATTTTGGCCGTGGCCGTGCTGTTCGCCGGAACGGCAAGAGCTCAGGAGCAGGCCCCCACTGTGGAGGTGTCCGCCGGCTACACCTTCATCCATGTGAATGTGGGAAGCGGCACGATCATCACGCCGGACCTCGCCGGAGTCTCGGGGGCACGCTTAAACGGTGCCTCGCTGTCGGGCTTGGCAGCGCTTTCGGGCGCCGATCCGACGGTCACATCGAACATCAATGGTGGCAGTGCATCGCTTGCCTACAATTTCAACAACTGGTTTGGAATGGCGGCGGACTTCGGGGGATCCAAGATCTCCAGCATCAATGCCTCCGGATTCCCCAGCGTCGATGTGGACAGCACCCTGTTCACGTATCTCTTCGGACCGCGCATTTCGTACCGGACGAAGACCCTCACGCCTTTCGGCCAGGTTCTGTTCGGTGGTGCACACATTACAGACGTGACCTCCGGCGGGGTGACCGTTGCTAGGAGTGAGAACGCATTTGCGATGACAGCCGGCGGCGGTCTCGATTGGAACGTACACAAGAACATCGCCATCCGTGTGGTGCAGGTCGAGTATCTGCTCACCAGATTCACGGATCCCTTTTCGGTCACCGGCTCTTCGGGCACGCAGAACAACCTCCGCGTGTCCGCGGGGATCGTATTCAAGCTGGGAACGAAGTAAGCGTTTGCCGGAAGGCTGCGGCGCCCGCAACGCGAGGTCTTAGAGGCCCGATCGGGCGCCGCATCGCGGGATTTCACGGTGCGGGTCCAGACGGTGGGGAAAACTCACCGGCCGGACCCGCTCCCTTCTCCACCGACTTCTGAATTGAGCCCGGATTTCCGCCCTCAGCAGTGCCTCGATGGGACCGTTGCCTGCCGGGGCGCAGTGTGTTTACGTGTCCCGCAGTGGGATGGGCCCCAGCTCGGGCAGTACAAATTGGCATGTGGAGCGCCGGGGCACGCGGCAACTGCGATGCAGCCCCGGGCTCCGCAGTGAATCCTAATCGCCGGGGGCGAACCGGCCGCGGGAAGGGGGAAACTCATGAAACGCTCTGCATTGCTCGAACGGCTGGGGATCGAACATCCGATTTTTCTCGCGCCGATGGGCGGAGGGCCGGGCACGCCTGAACTGGCGGCGGCCGTGAGCGAGGCCGGCGGTCTTGGCGCGCTCGGCGCCGCGTATCTGACGGCGGACCAGACGCGCGAGGCCATCCGAAAGGTACGTTCGCTCACTCGAAAGCCGTTTCAGGTGAATCTGTTCTGCGGCGGGCGCGAGAGCCGCGCGGATTTCGATGCAGCGCCGATGCTGGCGCTGCTGGCGGAAGTTCACGAGAAACTTGGCCTGCCCGCTCCCGTGCTCCCGGCACTTCCGGCCGACCCGTTCCCGGCGCAGCTTGAAGTGGTGCTGGAGGAGCGGCCTGCCGCATTCAGTTTCACGTTTGGAATTCCGGACGCCGCGGCGCTGGGGCGCGTGAAGGAACGAGGAATCCTGGTGCTGGGGACGGCGACTACGCTGGAGGAGGGGCGCCTGCTGGAGCGGGCGGGCGTGGACGGGATTGCGGCGCAGGGCGCGGAGGCGGGCGCCCATCGTGGAACTTTTGCGCGCTCTTTTGAAGAGTCGATGGTGCCGCTGGCGGAGCTGGTTCGCGGGCTGGTGCGGGAGTGTTCCGTGCCGGTGGTGGCGTCGGGAGGAATCATGGACGGGCGCGACATCGCAGCGGCGCTGGCGAATGG
>DATKNR010000202.1:0-8630 GCA_035541255.1 Patescibacteria group bacterium
ACTAGCCACTAGCCACTGGCCACTATAGAATGCCCGGTCGCTCATGAGCTCAGCCAACAGCCAATACGATGCCATCGTCATCGGTGGGGGCCACAACGGCCTCGTCGCTGCCGCCTATCTCGCCAAAGCCGGCAAGAAGACCGTCGTGCTCGAACGACGCCATGTCCTCGGCGGCGCGGCCGTCACCGAGGAAATTATTCCCGGCTACAAATTTTCCGTCTGCTCCTATGTCGTTTCTCTTCTCCGTCCGGAAATCATCCGCGATCTCGACCTGCCTCGCCACGGCCTCGAAATTCTTCCTCTCGACGGCACCTTCACGCCGATGTTCAGCGGCGACTACCTCTGGCGCATGGACGACCACTGGAAGCTCATGCGCGAAGTCGCCCGCCACTCCCGCCTTGATGCCGAAGCCTACGAGGAATTCGGCAAGTGCATGCACCAGCTTTGCAAATTCGTGAAGCCCATTCTCGGCATGGTCCCGCCCGATCCCACTTCGCTCGATCCCCGCGAACTCTCCAAGCTCCTCTTCCTCGGCCGCCGCTTCCAGTCGCTCACCCGCCAGGAGCGCTACTACCTCGTCCAGCTCATGACCATGAGCGCCGCCGATTTTCTCGACACCTGGTTCGAAACCGACGTTCTCAAAGCCACCATGTCCGCCAGTGGAATCATCGGAACATTTCTCGGCATCCGCTCGCCCGGCACCGCCTACGTTCTGCTCCATCACTACATGGGCGAAATCGACGGAACCTTCCGCGCCTGGGGACTGCCGCGTGGCGGAACCGGCGCCATCTCCAACTCCATCGGCGCAGCCGCCAAGGAACTCGGCGCGGAAATCCGCATGGAATCCCCCGTTGCGAAAATTCTCATCCGCGAAGGCCGCGCCTCCGGCGTCGTGCTCGAGAACGGACAGGAACTTCACGCCAAGGTCGTTACCTCCAGTTGCGATCCCAATCTCACTTTCCTCAAATGGATGGACAAGGGCGATCTGCCCTCGGAATTTCTGGCCGAAGTAAAGCGCTACAAATATCGCGGCTCCTCCGGCAAGGTAAACATCGCGCTCGACGGCCTGCCCGAGCTGCGCTCCAAGCCCGGCGTGGGCCCGCACCTCCGCGGCGCCATTTCCATTTCGCCCAGCATGGAATACATGGAGCGCGCCTACGACGACGCGAAGTACGGCCATTTCTCCCGCCATCCTTATATTGACGTCGTCATTCCCACGCTCACCGATCCTTCCATGGCCCCTCCGGGCAAGCACACCATGTCCTGCTTCGTGCAGTACGCGCCCTACAAGCTCGCTCCAGGCGAAGTGTGGGACAGCAGGATGCGTGACGCCTTCGGCAACGCCGTCATCGACACGCTCTCCGAGCACATGCCCAATCTGAAAAGCCTGATCGTCGGCAAACAGGTCCTCTCGCCGGCCGATATTCAGGAAACCTTCGGCCTCACCGAAGGCAACATCTTTCAGGGCGAACTCTCGCTCGAGCAGCTTTTCTTCCTGCGCCCCGTTGCGGGCTGGGCGCGCTACCGCACTCCGGTGAAAGGTTTGTACATGTGCGGCTCCGCCACGCATCCCGGCGGTGGAATCATGGGCGCTCCGGGTCGCCTCGGCGCTCTCGCCATCCTCGACGATTTCGGAAAGCGGAAGGTGTCGTGACCCAGCCGCGCGAAATCGTCATCGTCGGCGGCGGGCACAACGCCCTCGTCGCCGCTTTCTATCTGGCCAAAGCCGGACTGAAGCCGCTCGTCCTCGAGCAGCGCGACGTGGTCGGCGGCATCGCCGCCACCTCCGAATTTCATCCCGGCTTCCGCTGCTCCACCGTCGCTCATTCCGCCGGCCCGCTGCTCCCGCAGATTGCCGCGGACATGGACCTCGCGCGCCACGGCCTGGAAATGATGGAGCCCGGTGTGCGCCTGGCCGCCGTCTCGCCCGATGGCCGTGCCTTTGCGCTCTACACAGATGCGCAGCGCTCCATGGAATCACTCCGCCGCATCTCGCCCGCGGACGCGGAAGGCTACGCCCGCCTCTCGACCGCGCTGGAGCATGCCGCCACCGTCATCGGGCCGCTGCTCACCACCACGCCGCCTGATCTCGATTCGCCCGCGGAAAATCTTCCGGATCTCTGGAAGTTGCTCCAGACCGGCCGCAGCTTCCGCAAACTCGGCCGCAAGGAAATGTTCCAGCTCCTGCGCTGGCCTCCCATGGCCGTCGCCGATCTCGTCAGCGAATTTTTCGAAAACGAGCTCGTACGTGCGGCGATTGCCGCCCGCGCGATTTTCGGAACCGCTACCGGTCCGTGGTCCGCCGGCACCGCGGCCACTCTGCTGCTCCGCGCCGCGGCCGATCCGCATCCCGCCGGACCGTCCGCCGTGCCCAAGGGCGGAATGGGCGCGCTCGCCGCCGCTCTGGCATCGGCCGCGCGCGCGGCCGGCGCGGAAATCCGCACCGGCGCAAAGGTCGCCCGGATTCTCGTTCGCGATGGCGCCGTCTCCGGCGTCGTGCTCTCCACCGGCGAAGAGGTCGCCGCGAAATCCGTCGTCTCCTCCGCCGATCCAAAGAGCACGTTTCTCCAGCTCGTCGATCCCGTGCATCTCGACCCGTTTTTCCTCGCGCAGATGCGCAATTACCGCTCGCTCGGCAACGTGGCAAAGATCAACGTCGCGCTCGATGCGCTGCCGGAATTTCCCGCGCTCGCTTCGCTCGACGGCGGCGATGCGTCGAAGCTGCTCATCGGCCGGCTGCACATCGGCCACGAAATTGATTATCTGGAGCGCGCCTTCGACTCTTCCAAGTACGGAGCGATTTCTGAGCATCCGGTTCTTGAAATCTCGATTCCTTCGCTGCTCGATCCCTCGCTCGCGCCCGCCGGCAAACACGTCATGTCCATCTACGTGCAGTTCGCGCCTTATAAACTGCGGGAAGGGAATTGGGATTCGCGCCGCTTCGAGCTGGAGCATACCGTGGGCAAGCTCCTCGCCGAGCAAGCACCCGGCATCGACAAACATTTTCTCGCCATGCAGATTCTGACTCCGCTCGATTTCGAACGCGATTACGGCCTTACGGGCGGCCATCTCTTTCACGGCGAGCTTTCTCTCGACCAGCTCTTCACCATGCGTCCCGCGCTCGATTGCGCCCGTTATCGCGCTCCGATCCGCGGCATGTACCTCTGCGGCAGCGGCACGCATCCCGGCACGGGTCTCACCGGCGCCAGTGGCGCCAACGCGGCCCGCGAAATTCTCCGGGAGAAATCGAAAGACAAGAAGTGATCCCTGCCCATCCATTTTTTGCTTCGGTCTGAGGGCTTTGTTCAACAGAAAGAGCAGCGATTGCGTCGCGTTGACTCACTTCACCCTCGCAAGTAAGATGTGCGCACTTGGCGCCCGACTCTGAACTTCTGATTGGCAGGGCTGTTTCGCACTACCGCGTCGTCGAAAAGCTCGGCGGCGGTGGCATGGGCGTAGTCTACAAGGCCGAAGATACGCGCCTCGGCCGCTTTGTTGCGCTCAAGTTTCTCCCTGACGATATGGCCCGCGATCCGCGGGCGCTTGAACGCTTCCGCCGCGAGGCGCGCGCGGCTTCCGCCCTGAATCACCCCAATATCTGCATGATTCACGACATTGGCGAGGAGAACGGACGCGCCTTCATCGCCATGGAGTTTCTCGAGGGTCAGACGCTCAAGCACATGATCACCGGCAAGCCCATCGAGCTGGACCGGCTTCTCGAGATTGCCACCGAAGTCGCTGACGCCCTCGACGCCGCCCATTCCAAGGGCATCGTTCACCGCGACATCAAGCCTGCAAATATCTTTGTCACTGCTCGCGGCCACGCCAAGATTCTCGACTTCGGCCTGGCCAAGGTGCGCACTCCTGAGCCAGTCGAAGGCGCAACACTGGCCACGAACGCCGCGGCCGCGCCACGGGAAGAGCACCTCACCAATCCTGGCTCCGCCGTCGGCACTGTTGCCTACATGTCGCCGGAGCAGGCCCGTGGCCACGATCTCGACGCGCGCTCCGATCTGTTCTCCTTCGGAGTCGTGCTCTACGAGATGGCCACCGGCGCACTCCCGTTCCGCGGCGATTCGACCGCGGTCATCTTCGACGCGATCTTGAACCGCGCGCCCGTTCGGCCCGTGCGCCTGAATCCGGATCTGCCTGCCAGACTCGAAGAAGTGGTGAATCGCGCACTCGAAAAGGATCGCAACTTGCGCTTCCAGCACGCCGCCGACATGCGTGCCGAACTCCAGCGGCTGCGCCGCGATTCGGATGCCAGCCGGTCCGGCATAGCAACCACAGGATCCGGAGGAGAGACCTCGGCCTTTTCGGGCGCCTCCGCCGCCGCGCATTCCTCCGATAGTTCAGTGATCGCGGAGGCGGCGCAGCGCCACAAAGGCAAGGTGGCGGCGATCATTGTCATGCTTCTGCTGCTTGTGGCCGCGGCGGGTTACGGCGTTTATTCGCTGCTGCGTGGAAAAGCGGCCACTGTGCCTTTCCAGAACTTCAGAATTTCGCAGGTCACGGACAATGGCAAGTCCACCGCCGCCGGCATCTCTCCCGATGGCAAGTATCTGCTCACCGTGGTGAGCGAACGGGGGTTCGAAAGCTTGTGGCTGCGCCACATTCAGACCAACAGCGATACTCAGGTCATCCCGCCCGCGGCCGTTGAATATTTCGATCCTATGTTCTCGCCAGACGGCAGTTACATCTATTACCGGAAGGCGGAACGTTCTGCATATGAATTCCGATACCTCTTCCGCGCTCCCATCCTGGGAGGCACGCCGCAGCTTGTGGTCCGCGATATTGATACCGCTCCCTCCTTTTCTCCGGACGGCAAGCGGATCGCTTACATACGCGCAAACAATCCCCAGCTCGGAAGATACAGGCTGCTCGTCGCCGACGCGGACGGCTCGAATGAGTCCGCGCTCGCGGAGCGCCCCATGGAGGAATATCCGCGCGCGGTGGCGTGGTCGCCCGATGGAAAGCAGATCCTCGCCCTTCAGCATGTTTCCGGGGGAGCGCTTTCCACACTTACTTCCTTCGATTCGGCTTCGGGCGCGCGCCGTGTGTTCGCGAGCCTGACGGAGGCCGTGGTCGAGCGGGCGGTATGGATGCCGGGTGGGCGCGGACTCATCGTCACATTCACGGACAAGACGACCGGCTTTCAGCGGTACCAGATTGCATACCTGAACGCGCAGGACGCAACGCTCCACGCCATCACGAAGGACACCAATTCCTACGGCGGCGCGTCCATTTCCGCCGACGGCAGCACTCTGGCCGTTGTCGAACGGAAAGGTGCGACTCGTCCATACCTCCTTCCGTATGCGGCCTCCCTGACGAGCGTGCCGGCGCCTATTTTCGAAGAGAGCAAGGACTTGTCCGGCTTCAGTTGGCTTGGCGATAACCAGCTGTACGCGACTGCTCCCGGCAAGATTCTGCGCCTTTCGTTGGACGGAAAGCAGAGCACCACGCTGATGAACGAGCCATCCTCGGCGATCAGTTACCCGGTCGCCTGTGGGGATTCCCGCTCAGGAAGCCCAAGGGCGATCCTCTTCAGTTGGTCCGGACGGGACGCCAAGCACTTCCGGAAATGGCGCATGGATCACGACGGCTCGAACCTGAAGGAACTTTCCAACGGCGACAACGACATGTATGGCGTCTGCTCTCCCGACGCAAAATGGATCTATTACTACGACCGCGACGCACAGGCCATCAAACAGGTGCCGTTTGAAGGCGGAACGCCGGAAGTCGTGCCCGGCAGCACTTTGCCGGATTCCTTTCCCGCCGGCCAGATTTGTCTTTCACCGGATGGCGGATTCCTGGCTGTGCACGTGGCCATCTCTCCCAAAGGAGCGCCGTCCAGCAGCGTGCACCGAATCGTGGTTACGAGCTTGCGGCCTGCGGGAGGCCAGACCGTCCAGCGGGTTCTTGATCCCAACCCGTTGATTGAAGGCGGACTTCAATTCAGTCCCGACGGCAAGGCCCTCGCTTATGCGATTACCGAGAATGGCGTGGACAATCTTTGGATGCAGCCACTCGACGCGCGGAGCGGCGGCGGTCGCCAGATCACCCGATTTACGGGCAACGACTTCCTTGCGGATTTCTCGTTTTCCCCGGACGGTAAGTCAATCCTCGTACTCCGGATCCACGAGGACATCGATATCGCTCTCTTGCGCGATTCCGACGCGTCTCCTCGTTAGTCTTTCAGAGCGGGTGCCTTGCCGGCGGTGAATCGCACAGGTGCACGCGACTCTCGGCCGCGAATGTGACCGCGGCCTGATCCAGCCGGCTCCCCAATACATCTAATAATCAGGGGCCAGGGT
Source organism: Patescibacteria group bacterium (assembly GCA_035541255.1). Taxonomy (GTDB): domain Bacteria; phylum Acidobacteriota; class Terriglobia; order Acidiferrales; family UBA7541; genus JOPF136. The sequence goes on from DATKNR010000202.1 coordinate 6,315, forward strand.
CAGCTCAGCGGGTTGGAGGTGTCCATGGCGCACACTGTTTCGCGCGGCATTTTCGCCGGACTCACCGCAGCAGGGCTTGTAGCTACGTGGACGTTCGTCGCCGGAGTGGCGCTGGCTGCCGCGCCATCGCAGCCTGCGCCGAACGAAGCGCCCACAAAGGTATGGACCAACAACAGCATTCGCGCGCTCGGGAATGAGCCGGCGTCTTTTCAGGGCGACGGGCATCCCATCGCGGGGTCCGCTCCCTCCGCTGCCGCAATTCGCGCGTCCGGCGCGCAGAAGGCCACGCAGCCTCTGCCGCCGCGCGAACTGGATCCCGGATGGTACCGTGTGCGCTTGGCGCAGCTCCGCGCGGACGCGGCGCGGGCACAAGCCGAGGCCGATCGAATCCAGTCGGAACTCGACAGCCACTCCGGCGGGCACAAGGGCAATAACCTGCTGGCCGAGCCCGAGGGCATCACACCGCAAAGCGAAATCCGGATTCTGCACGCGCGCCGCGACCGGGACCTGAAGCAAATCGATGCGCTGGAGGACATGGCCCGGCGCAACGGCATCTCTCCCGGAGAACTCCGGCGCGAGCCTTCGGCCGAGGACTACGCCGACTACCAGGCGCTCGAGCTTCCGCCGCCTCCGCAGGAGCCGCAAGGACTTCCGAAGACGGAAGCGGAATGGCGCGCGCGATTCGCGCAGATGAGAAGGGAACTTGCTGCGGCGATTGAGGAACGCGACGCGCTGCAGCGGGAATTCAACATCGCCCAGTTACAATACTATCCGAACCCGAACACCACGCTGAAGGAAAGCGTTACGTTCCACCAGGAAAACGTGCTGCGCGACAGGATCAACGCGCAGGACGCAAAGATCCGGGCATTGCGCCAGCAGCTCTCCGACCTGGAAGACGCACTGCGCCGCGCGGGAGGCCCGCCGGGGTGGGCGCGTCCCCGCGGCTGATTCCGCCGGCGGGACAGGCGTGACACCACAGGGGTGGGCAAAGTAAAATGGCGGTTCGCAGGATGTGCCGGGCGCCCTGCTGAGAGACCGCAATCTACAAAGGAGAGCTGGGATGGCCACCGCTGAAGTTGTCGTCGAACGAGGAGAATTCCGCAACGAGCCGTTTACCGACTATTCGGAACCGCGTAACCGCGCGGCCATGGAATCGGCGCTCAAGAAAGTGAAATCCGAATTCGGACGCGAGTATCCGCTGATCATCGGCAGCGAGCGGATCTCCACGGCAAACAAGATCACCTCGACGAATCCCTCGCATCCGAACGAAGTAATCGGCGTGTTTTCCGCCGCGGGCGCGGAGCACGCGGGCAAGGCGATGGATGTGGCACAGAAGGCGTTCGAATCCTGGAGGCATGTGCCGGCGGCGGACCGCGCGGCGGTGCTCTTCCGCACGGCGGACCTGCTGCGCGAGCGCAAGCACGAAATCAGCGCATGGATCTGCTACGAAGCCGGGAAGACCTGGCCCGAGGCGGACGCGGACACGGCGGAGACCATCGACTTCTGCGAATTCTACGGGCGCGAAATGCTGCGGCTGGCGGCGCCGCAACCGCTCACGCCAATGAAAGGGGAGAAGAATTATTTGGTGTACATCCCGCTGGGCGTGGGGGCCATCGTGCCGCCGTGGAATTTTCCGTGCGCGATCATGGCCGGGCTGGTCGTGTCCGCGATTGTGACCGGAAACACGGTGGTGCTGAAACCTTCGAGCGACACGCCGACAGTGGCGCACAAATTCATCGAGCTGCTGTTCGAGGCGGGTGCGCCGGCGGGAGTGGTGAACGTGCTGGTGGGGCGCGGCGGCGTGGTGGGCGACGCGTTGGTGGCGCATCCCAAGACGCGGTTCGTATCGTTCACCGGGTCCAAAGAAGTGGGACTGCACATCCAGGAAGTTGCTTCCAAGCCGCAACCGGGACAGGTGTGGATCAAGCGCACCGTGCTGGAGATGGGCGGCAAGGACTCCATCGTGGTGGATGCCGATGCCGATTTCGACGCAGCGGTCGAGGGCGTGGCGAGCGCGGCCTTCGGCTTCAGCGGCCAAAAGTGCTCGGCGTGCTCGCGCGCCATTGTGGATGACCGCATCTACGACCGCTTCGTGCAGCGCCTGCGCGAGCGCGTGGAGAAGATTACCGTCGGCGATCCGGCGGAGAACCCGGGCATGGGTCCGGTGGTGAATGAGAAGTCGATGAAGTCGATCCTGGGCTACATCGAGAAGGGCATCGCCGAGGGCGGACGGCTGATTACCGGCGGCGAGCGCGCGACCGAGCTGGGCGAGGGCTACTTCATCCGGCCGACCGTGATTGCCGATGTTGACCCGAT
>DATKNR010000203.1:0-3248 GCA_035541255.1 Patescibacteria group bacterium
ACTGTCTGTCGCCTATGGCGCGAGCGGGCACGAGGCGGCGGTCCGCGAGAAGGTCTTGAGCCTGTTGCCGTCGTGGGCAAAGCCGGAGACGGACGCGTCCGGCAATTTGATCCTGCATTTCGGGACACAGGCGAGCGGCCATGCGGAGGCGGGCAAGACCGCTCCGCCGATTGTTTTCGTCGCCCACATGGACGAAATCGGCTACGAAGTGAATGCTATTGGCGACGACGGGCGCCTGCAGGTGGCGGAACTGGGCGGCGGCTTCGCGCAATACTACATCGGCCATCCCGCGCTGGTTCACTCTGCGAACGGTCCTCATGACGCGGTGATGGAACTGCCGGCGGGATGGGATACGGCCCAGTTCACCTGGCCGAATTATCGTGGCGCCGCTCTCGCGCGTGTGGACGTGGGCGCGCGAAACCGCGCGGAGGCTGAGGCGCTGGGCATCAAAGTGGGTGACTGGATCACCATCGAAAAGCGATACCACGCGCTGGCCGGCACGCGCGCCAACGCGCGCAGCTTCGACGACCGCGTGGGCTGCACGGCGCTGGTGGCCGCCACGTGGGCGCTCGGGCCTACACTGCCTGGCCGCGACGTCACCTTTATCTGGTCCACGGAAGAGGAAGTGGGGCTAAAGGGGGCCGCGGCGGCAGCGGAGCGGCTGGCCGCGGCGGGTCGCGCTCCGCAGACCGTATTTGCCATCGACACGTTTGTGAGCTCGGATTCGCCGCTGGAAAATCCGCGTTTCGCGCACGCACTCTTGGGGCAGGGATTCGTGGTGCGCGCCGTGGACAATTCGAACATCGTTCCTCGCGCGCTCTCCGACCGGGTGGTGGCGATCGCCCGCCAGCACAATATTCCCGTGCAGTACGGAGCTACGGGCGGAGGCAACGACGGGTCTGTGTTCACCCGCTTCGGCACGGTGGATGTGGCACTTGGCTGGCCGCTCCGTTATTCCCACTCGCCTGCGGAAGTGGTGGACACGCGCGATGTGCGCGGGCTGGCGGACATTGTGGAGGCGCTGGCGAAAGAGTGGTAAGCGGGAAGGGAATTGCCAATGCGCGGGTCCCCCGCGAGGCGGCCAATCAAACAGACGCGTTGACGTAGGTTTCGATGCGGCGCCGGTCCGCTTCGGAAAGTTCCGTGAACTGGATCCCCATAAACGCGTCCGGCATCACGTGCTGCACGATTCCGGTGGCCTGGATGGGCGCGGGATCGCCGGGGAGTTGGAACTCCAGCCGCAGCTCGACGCCTTCCTCGAGGGTCTTCTCGGTTTTCACCAGCATGCCGCCGGCGCTGATGTTGCGCCCTTCCACGGAGTAGGGCTGTCCTGCAGCCTGCGCGCGCACCACAGCGGTGAGAGGCACACGCCGGAATTTTCGCTTTTCCACCATTTCTGATTGCTATCGGCTGCATGCGGCCGGTTCTTGCGCCGACCTTGGGCCGCGCCCCGAAGCCCGCGGACGGGATGGTAACACGCACCCGGCAGGCGTCGCGGGGCGTCCTGTGACCGGTTTTCCGACGTGCAACTGACCCGCGGGGGCCCGGGGCCGCTGACCCGGCGGACGGTGCCGGCCGTCACTGTCCCGGCAGAACATCTGAGCGTATAGTTTCCGCGAACTACCGCGGGCGTCCAGCAGGCAGGTTCAAGAAAGCGGGGTCTGTGACGCGCGCTCGGGAGGACATCATGGCTGAGGAATTAGAGCATAAGCATCACGAAGCATGTGGACATCACCACTGCGGAAACCTGTTCGGATGCGGCGAAGAGCAGGGCACCGGCGTGGTGCGCGAAGACATCAAAGATGCCGCATACACGCGGAAGACCGCGGACCGGCTGCAGCACATGGACGAAGTGAACCAGGAACAATTTGACGGCTTTCTGAGCGCGCGCGGCCGCTCCCGGCGACGCCTGCTCCAGGCCAGCACGTTCCTGGGCACACTGGCCGCGGTCGGGCCGTGGTTCAACAAACTGGCGGGAGCAACCGGAGCGCTGGAGGACGCCGGGCGCGAGATTCCCGCCGCCGGCGACCAGAAGAAAAAAGACGAAGGGCACGTTCACGTGGTGGAGTCTAACGACAAGACCGTCCGCCTCGGAATTTACGACACCAACCTGCCGCCCATCGTCAAGGTGGATTCCGGCGACACCATCAGCTATCCGAACACCTGGTCGCATTTCCTGAACAAGATGCAGCCGGGCGTGCCGATCGAAGACCTGGCCAAGTGGCGCGTGGAAAATCCGGGACACGGGCCGCATTCGATTATCGGGCCGGTGTATGTGAACGGAGCCGAGCCGGGGGACGTGCTCGAGGTGCGCTACAAGAAAATCGTGCCTTTCGATTGGGGCGCGGTGTTCAACAATCCCGGGTCGCTCGGCACCGGGCTGCTGGCCAAGGATTTTGCGGAGGGCCACATCCGGTACATGAAGCTCGACCTGGCGAAGATGACCACGGAATTTGCCAAAGACATCCATGTGCCGCTCAAGCCCTTCCAGGGAACGCTCGGACTGGCGCCGCCCGACGGCTTTTTCCCGCCGCTGAGCCCCGGCGTCACCAACTCGGTTCCTCCGGGTCCGCACGGCGGAAATACGGACCTGAGCGAAATGGAAGAAGGGACCACCATGTTTATTCCCGTGTGGAAGGAAGGAGCGCTGATCTTCACGGGAGATTCGCACGCGGTGCAGGGCGACGGAGAAATCTCCCTCACCGCCTGCGAGACGCGGCTCAAGGAGCTGCGCATTCAGGTATTCCTTCACAAGCAGAAGAATTTCGCGTGGCCCATCGCGGAAACTCCCCATTACTGGATTCTGCTGGGGCTGGACAAAGACCTGAACATGGCCATGACCCTGGCGGCGCGGAATGCGATTGACTTCCTGGCCGCGCGCACCAGCCTGTCGAAGCTCGACGCCTACGGCCTGCTCAGCATGGCCGTCAGCTTCCGGGTGACGCAGGTGGTGGACATTGTGCGTGGCGTGCACGCGATGATCCCGAAGACCCTGTTCGCGCCTGAACTGCGGCAGAAAATCACCGTGGTCTAGCGCAAACTCCGGATCAGAAGGCGAATCTCCGCCTGGGCGCCATTCTCCATCGCAGTGGCGCCCGGGCGGGCTTTGCTATAATTTCGCCCGCTATGTCTCACCTCGCGGGAAATCCCACGACACCTGAGTTCCGGCGGCCACGTTTCATCGCGCTGGAAGGGCCAATCCGGGTCGGCAAATCCACGCTGGCCAAAATCCTGGCGGAGAGGCTGCA
>DATKNR010000204.1:0-58742 GCA_035541255.1 Patescibacteria group bacterium
GTACGATTGGACCAAGGATCCGCAGGAGGCGGCGAACCTGGCGGAGACGGAAGAAGGCCGGGCGGTGGTGGCGGGGATGATGCGGTGCATGCAGGATCACTTCGCGCTCATCCGTCAGCCGGACTGCGGCCTTCCCGCCGCCGAACTCAACCCTCGCGCTTCAGTGCCTCCAACACCCAGGGCCGCCGCGGCCCAGCCGCCTCCAGGGGTGGGGCGGTCCGACGCCGGGCTCGGTCAAGGCCCTCGGTAGGCATGCACTCCTGCGCCATGTGGCGTTATGGCCCGAGGATGGGACCGCCCGGTTTTCTGGGTTTTGCAATCCCCTGGCCTCGATTATCATGGAACCCAGCTGTTTGCATCCACCAGACGGAAGTGCCGCTGACGTGACCGGCGCCGCCATGACTTCAAGGATCTCCGCCTGGGGATTGCGGCCGGGGCCCAAAATTCTCATGTAGGACTCGATTGAAGCCTGAGGCGTTCGTGGAGCACCGGCGGCCCCGAAGGCATCATAAGAGTGGAGTGCGCGGGAGGGAACGCTGAAGACTGAGACGCTGGTCGTCGCGCTCGAAGCTTTGCGCGCAAACAAGCTAAAGGCCACGCTCACCATGCTCGGCGTGGTGATTGGCAGCGCCTGCATCGTCCTGGTGGCCACGGTGGCCACAACGGGTAAAGAGTACATACTCTCCTCCATTGAAGCGGTCGGCTCCAACCTGGTGAGCGCGGAGGTGGTTCGCGCGGGGCCGGGCCAGAAGGCGGTTCTGAGCGACGAACTGACCGAAGCGGATTTGGATGCCATCCGCGTCGGCGTTCCCGGCCTGACGGAGGTGGCGGGAAGCGTTCAAGTGGGTATGGCCGTTGTGGCGAGTGGCGTGGCGCGGACCGTGACGCTTACCGGGGTGACCGCGGGATTCCAACGCATTCGAAACCTGATCATTCTGCGCGGGCGCTTTTTGGATTCGGATGACATGGAGGCGCGGGCAAAGGTCTGCACGCTATCCGATAAGCTGGCGGCCAGGGCCTTTCCGCATCAGGATCCGATCGGGCAGAGTTTGCGAGTCGGCGAATTGCACTTTACCGTGGTGGGTGTATTTCGCGAACGTATGTCCACATTCGGTCTGTCCGAGATTCAGGACGAGACGGTGATCATCCCCTTCTCCGTCTTCAAGTACTACTCGGGCAACGATTTCATTCGGACGCTTTACGCTCAGGCCGGGAAGCTCGATGAAGTGCCCGCCGTAACCCGTCAGGTGGAGGAAATCCTCAAGTCGCGCCACCGGCCCGGGGCCGTCTACTCCGTCAATAATTTGAACGGGATTCTGGATACGGCCCGGAAGATATCCGTGGCGCTCACCATCATCCTATTGCTAGTGGGATTTATCGCTCTGGCGATCAGCGGAATCGGAATCATGAACATCATGCTGGTCACCGTCACCGAGCGGACCCGCGAGATTGGCGTGCGCATGGCTGTTGGCGCCCCGCGGCGCGAGATTCGCTGGCAGTTCCTGCTGGAAGCGATCCTGATCAGCGGAACGGGCGCATTGGTGGGAATCCTGTTCGCCGTAAGCCTGCCGGTGGTCCTGCGGCCGGTGCTTCCGCGCGGTTTTCCTGTTTCGGTGTCGTGGCTGTCTGTGATCGTCGCATTTCTGGTCACCTGCTTCACCGGGATCCTGTTCGGCTATCTTCCCGCCAACCGTGCGGCGGGCCTGCAACCAACGGAATCGTTGCGTTATGAGTGAGCCAAGAAACTGCTGGACAGTACCGGCCCTGGGCGCCGGGCGCCGCTATGCTGCTGCATTCGCGGCAGGCAGCTTGCTCCTGCTGTTCGGCTCGATGAACATTCCCGCAGCCGCCCAGGATTTCCCGAAGGAGTTGGAGGCAGTGCAGGCGCAGGAGAGCCCTCCGCCGGCGGAACTCACGCTGAAGGACGCGATCGACCGCGCGGTGAAAAGCAGCCGCGACGTTACGCTGGCGCGCATCCGGGCCAGCGTGGCACTCCGTCAGGCCAATGTGACCAAGGCGAGGTTTCTGCCCAACTTGTTCACCGGTTCCGGTGCGATTTACACGTACGGAATTCCGGAGACACCCGGTGGCACTGCTCCATCGCTATTCAACATGGCCTATGTCCAGACGCTCTTCAACCCTCCGCTCCGCGGGCAGTATCGCGAGCAATCGTTGCAGGCCCAGATTGAGCAACTGCAAATCGACCTGACGCGCGATTCGGTGATCGTAAGAACCGCTTCGACATTCCTGGAACTGAGCAAGGTAAGGCACGGGCTCGAGCTGATGCGGAAGGAGACGGAAAGTTCCACTCGGGTTCTGGAGATCACGCGGCAGCGCGTGAAGGAAGGACAGGAGCTGCCCATCGAAGTGACCAAAGCGGAACTGGCCGCCGCGCGCGTTGTCCAGAGCAAGCTTCAACTCGAGGGGCGCGAAGACATTCTTCAGTCCGACCTGCGCGACCTGTGCAACGTGGCGCCCGACCGGGAGATCGATCTCGTCGCCACGGACAAGACTCCCGACTTTGCCGAGGCCGCGGACCGGCCGCTCCCCGAACTCGTTGTGATGGGCATCGACAACAGCGTGGAAATTCACCAGGCCGAGCTCGATCTCCGTTCCAAGCAGGAAAGGTTGAAGGGCGAAAAGGGCGGCTACTTCCCCACTGTGGACCTGGTGGGGAAATACAGCCTCCTGAGCAAGATCAACAACTACGATCAGTACTACAAGAACTTTCAAAGGAACAATATCAACGTGGGGTTGCAGATCAACATCCCGATCTTCAGCGCGCATACCACCGCGGCGGTGGACTTGGCCAGCGCCGACTTGCACCGCTCGGAGCTGGAGCTGGCCGCGACGCGCCACCGTGTGGAGAATCAGGTGCGTTCGCAGGCCCGGCGGGTGCGCGAGACGGAAGCGACGCGCGAAGTTGCGCGTCTGGAGCTCAAGCTTGTGCAAGAGGAGCTCCAGGTGGCGCAGGCGAAGTTTGAAGAGGGCCGTGCGAGCCTGCGCGATGTGGAAAACCTTCGGCTCGAGGAGAGTTCCAAGTGGCTGGCCTTCCTGGACGCCAATTTCGAGAATCAGCAGGCCTCGCTCCAGCTGCTCAGTACGACGGGTCAGCTCTCCACCGTTCTGCAATGAGCACACGGGCTGGAAGCGCGCTTCGCCGCAATGCGGAACCCATGGGGGTGAGGTAGAATAAACACTCTGCGCCCCGAGCCCTCGGAGCGAACAATAGTTGGGGGATGGAATGACGTCTGGTGTGATGAAAACCCTGCTGCTGAATCCGCCGAGCTTTGAAAAATTCGACGGCGGCGCCAGCTCGCGCTGGCCGGTCTCACGCGAGATCGAATCCTACTGGTATCCCGTGTGGCTGTCTTTTCCGGCGGGAATGCTGCCGGGCAGCCGCCTTCTCGACGCCTGCCCGCACAAAGTGACTCCGGAGGAGACGGTCCGGATCGCGCGCGACTACGAGTTCGTGGTTTTGTTCACTTCCACGGTCGGATTCGCCAACGACGTTCGCCTGGCCGAGCAGATGAAAAATGCACGGCCGGACCTGAAAATCTGCTTCGTCGGTCCGCACGTGGAGACGCAGCCGGAGCAGAGCTTGCGGACCACCGAGGCCATCGACTTCGTCGTGCGCGGCGAGTTCGATTACGCGGTGGTGGAGTACGCGCAGGGACACCCCCTGGACACCATCCAGAACGTCAGCTTCCGCAAGAACGGAAAAGTGGTGCACAACCAGGAGCGGCCCAAGCTGCACACGGAGGAGCTGGATGCGCTTCCGTTCGCCACCGAGGTCTACAAGCGGGATCTGACCATCGAGAATTACAACGTCCCTTTCCTGCGCCATCCCTATGTGGCGTTCTACACCTCGCGCGGCTGCCCGGCGCTCTGCACCTTCTGCATGTGGCCCCAAACGCTTTCCGGCCACGCCTGGCGGACGCGGTCTGCGGACAACGTGGTGCGCGAGTTCGAGCAGGCCACGAAGCTCTTCCCGCAGGCCAAAGAGTTCTACTTCGACGACGACACTTTCAATATCCGCAAGGACCGCGTGATCGAACTGGCGAAGCGCCTGGGCCCGCTCGGGCGCGAGTGGAGCTGCAACGCGCGCGTGCACAGCGATTACGACACGCTGAAGGCCATGGCCGACGGCGGCTGCCGCTTGTTGATCGTGGGCTACGAATCCGGGGACCCGCAAATCCTGAAAAACATCAAGAAGGGGGCCACTGTGGAAATGGCCCGTGCCTTCGCCAAGAATTGCAGGAAAGTGGGTCTCCGCGTTCATGGCGACTTCATCATTGGGTTGCCCGGTGAAACGAAGGAAACCATTCAGCGCACAATTGATTTTGCAAAGGAGCTGGATTCGGAGACCATTCAGGTGTCCATTGCGCATGCCATGCCAGGCACGGAGTTGTACACGTTTGCCGCGGACAAGGGGTTTCTTTCCAGTGAGGCTCTGGCGGACGGCAAGGGCCACCAGCTTCCCCACATGCAATATCCCGGCCTGAGCCGGGAAGACATGCTGGCCGGCGTGAATCGCTTCTTTGACGAATATTATTTCCGTCCGAGGGTCATCTGGCGCATCGTTCGCGAGGCGCTGTGGGACAAGGACGAGCGGAAGCGGCTCACCGAAGAAGCCATTGATTTTCTCAAGCTGCGCTTCGAACGGAAACGGATCCTTCGCAAGGGCTTGAAAACGCCCGATTCGCTGGAAGTGTCCGCTGCACCCCTGGGACCGAGCGTGCCCCCTGCGGCCGATTGAGCCTCATCCATGTCGGCAACCCGCCAGATCCACGGGAAAACTGCGTTTTTGATTTTCCTGATGGTCGTGTTTGGTTCTTCCGGCGACACGCTCATGGGAAAAGGCATGCGCGCGGTGGGTCCGCCGCAGGCGTGGAGCGTTGTGCCGGTTTTCGAATTTCTACAGCGCGCTGCGGCGTCTCCCGTCGTGTGGGCCGGCTTCGGCTGCCTGCTCCTGTTTTTTCTCTCCTACATGCTGGTGCTCACCTGGGCGGATTTCAGCTTTGTTCTTCCCGCGTCTGCGGCGGCCTACGCCGTGGTGCCGCTTCTGGGACATTTCTTCCTGGGAGAAGCCGTGGGCCCCGTGCGATGGACCGGAGTGGCGCTGATCACTCTGGGCGTCGCGCTCGTGGGAAATACCCCGCCGCGCACTACTTTGGCGGCTCCGGCCGCTCCGGTTTCCGAACCCGCGAGGGGGGATTGAGATGCCGCTCGCTTTCTGGGTCCTGTTGGTAGTGGTGGCGGGCACATCCGGCGAGATGTTCGTAAGCCGGGCGATGAAGAACATCGGTGAGGTCACTTCCTTCAGGCCTGGCGTGATTGCGCGTGTGGTGATTCGTGCCCTGGCCGAACCGTGGATGTGGGCGGGTCTGGGAATGATGGCGCTGGCGTTTTTCTCCCTCCTGGTGTTGCTCTCGCGGGCGAATGTCAGCTTCGTTGTTCCTGTCACTGCCCTCAGTTATGTGGTGGCGGCGCTGGGCGGCCGGTTCTTTCTGGGCGAGCAGGTGAGTGTGAATCGCTGGGCCGGCGTTTGCCTGGTGTGCCTGGGCGTCGCCCTGGTGTGGGCGGGATAAATGCACTTCCACGACGCGCTGCATCTTCTGCGCATGGTGCTTCTTACGCTGGCACTCGCCCCGTTCGTCTTTTACCTGCTATCCATCTGGAGCGCGATAAGCTTTTTCGCCCAGTGGGATCGTGGGCAGCAGCAGCCGTTTACTCCGGCCGTGAGCATCCTGAAGCCCTGCCGGGGCCTGGATCGGGAGGCCTACGCGAATTTCGCGAGCTTCTGCCGGCAGGACTATCCCGAATTCGAGATTCTGTTTGCAGTCGGGGATCCCAAGGACCCCGCCGTCGCGGTCATTGAGCAGGTGATGCGCGATTTTCCCGAAGTGCCCATCCGCTTGCTCCGCAGTGTGCCCGCGGTGGGGCCCAACGGAAAGGTCAATAAACTGATCCGCCTGGCCGCTGAGGCCCGCCACGACTTGCTGGTCATCAACGATAGCGACGTGCGTGTGACGCCCGATTATCTGCGCAAGGTCGCCGCGCCGTTTCGCGACCCGCGCGTGGGCGCCGCCACGGCCATGTATCGCGCGGAAACCCACGGCTCACTGGGCGCCGAACTGGAAGCCGTTGGGATCACCTCCGAATTTCAGGCGGGCGTGCTTCTCGCGCGGCAGATGGAAGGAGTGAAGTTCGCTTTGGGCGCCACCATGGCCTGCACTCGGAGGGCGCTGGAGGCGATTGGGGGCTTCGAGGCGCTCGTTTCCTATCACTCGGATGACTACGAATTGGGGAGCCGAATTGCGTCGCAAGGCTACGAGGTGGAGTTGCTGCGCGATCCCGTGACTTTGGTGCATGGTCCCCAGACGATTCGCGAAGCGGCGGGACGCCACCTTCGCGCCGCTCTTTCCACACGGCATGCCAGGCCGGGCGGGCACTTCGGGCTGCTGCTTACGTTTGGGCTTCCCTGGTCGCTGATGGCATTGGCCGCCGCTCCCTCCCATTGGATCGCCGCGTGTTATCCGGCCGCGTATGTGGTGCTGCGCTCCCTGACGGCCTGGACGGTCGGCGTTTGGGGGCTGGGTGACCGCTTCCTCCGGAATCACATGTGGCTTGTGCCTTTGCGTGACGCCATGGGGTTTGCCACTTGGGTGGCCAGTTTCTTCTGCAACCAGATTGAATGGAGAGGCACCGAGTTTCGTATCGTCGACGGCAAACTCGTGCCCCGGAATCTTCCTGCAACCCCTCATGAGGCCGAGACAGAGCCGCTCGCGCCAGCCGACTAGGCTCACAGTTTTTTTGATCCGCCGGCTGGTGGGATGGTTGACGGAATTCCACGCACCGAATAAAGTTAGACGATGCGCCCAGTCGTCCGAGGCGCCTTGCAGTAGCCTCCACCGGCTGGGAGGTCGTCCAATTGGCAGGACATCAGACTCTGGATCTGAGAATCATGGTTCGAGTCCATGCCTCCCAGCCAAATTTTCTGAACTCCGCGGGAATCGCCCTCCGGAAATAAGTGCGCGCCTGAAGGAAAATAGCAGTACTACGAGGGCCGTAAACGACACCACAGGGCCCAGAGTGCGGTCGGGAGTGTGGCCGAACCAGACGCGCACGTCGTTGCGGCCGGCCGCGACGGGAATGACGATCTCGCCCGTGCTTGAATCGGTTTGCGGAGCGCGCGGCGCGCCGTTTACGGTCGCGCGCCAGGCGCGATAATTCACCACATGCAACCGCACACGCGCCGGCTCCGGCGCTTCCACGGTGAACATCTTTTCTTCCGTGTGCCAGCGGAGCACGGACGTCTTGGCGGCCGAATCCTCCGCTTCATCTCCGGAATCATCAATAATCGTCAAGCGCGGGGCATCGGCGTCCAGATTGTCGGGGTCCACTCCTACAGGCAGGAACTCGTCCACGACGCCCACGTAGCCCTGCTCGGAATTCGCCGCAGAGATAAGATCATGAATCTCTTCGGGATCCCACGGTGCGCGGGAGAGAATGGCGGCTCCAGCCCCCAGCCAGATGACTGTCACCACCGCCGCCCATGCCGCGGGCCGCTTCATACATCGGATCGCCGCCACGATTGCTAGAGCCAGCGCCAGGTTCAAGATGTAGAGTGAGCGCCACGGAAATTCCGCCATCCAGATTCGCGGCAGAATTCGCCACACTGGTTCGCTCCATGGAAACAGCATCACGGCATAGAGCGCCGCTACCGCGCAAAGAGCCGGCAGGCCGCGGCGGAGAGGTTCACTGGCCAGCCCGTCCGGAGAGCGCATGCGGCGAATCGCGAGCGGAAAGCATGCCCCAGCCAGCACCATTTCCCCGCAGGCCAGCACGGAAACGAGCAGGTTGAAGGCCGTGTGGTCGGCATCGTCGCTGCGATGGAACAGGAAGTTGTTCCACAGGCTCAGGCCGCCCGCGAATGCGCCTTCGCTCTGGATCCAGTGAATTTCGAGCGCGATGGGCAGAATGTAAAACGAGGCGAGGCCCAGTCCGAGAGCCATCGCCAGTCCCCCTCGCACCAACGGCCATGGCGAACGCGCACGCACGGCCAGCCACAGCAGACAAAATCCCAGCGCGTAGCTCCCCAGCACTGCGGCCGGCACGTTGGAGAGCCAAATGCCCGCGAATGCCGGCGCCAGCCCCAGCGTCGCGAGAACGCCTTCGCGGCCGGGGCGCTCCACGCGCATCGCAAATAGGAATGCGACAGGGAAGAACGCCGACGCCAGCAGCTCGGCGTACGCACACCGGTGCGTATAGACGAGCAGCAAATACGGGTTCGACGCGTAGAGCGCCGCGGCGCACAGCGCGGCTCGCTGCGAAAACCATTCTCGCGCCAGCCGGTACGCTCCCAGCGCGTTGGCCATCACGCAGATCCACACATAGGCGCCAGGCAGCATCGCTCCGGGCAGCACAGTGGCCAGCAGGCCGCCCAGCAACCAGGAAAACGGCGGGTAGATGATGAATCGCGGGTCCCCGTAGCCGAAATGTCCGCCTCCCGACCAGTGCGGGTACAAAACGCCTTCGTGCCAGTGCCGGGCCACATCGATCCAGTTGGGCAGATGGAATTCCACATCGTGGCCGGACACGTTGCCCAGCAACAAAATGGGAACCACGGCGAGTGAGGCCAGGAATGCGGCCAACACCATGGCACCGCCCCATTCCCGGGCTATGGGCGAAGCGGAAGCGGGAATCCGGGAGCTAGAGTTCATGTGTTACCCGGGAGGAGGATAACCGAGTGCATCCGGTGACGCGAGCCGTCTGGTAAACCGGGGATGATCACCGCAACGTCGCCGGTGCACAAGGCGAACCCTGTGCCGTATCGGCAAGTTGACTTCACTCTCGGCCGGCAGGACGATGGCCGTAGAGGGAGCTGCATTCAGTTCGCTCGATGCCAATGCGCAGGATCATTGCCGTCGCCAGCCTGCTGGTGGCCGGGATACTTCTCTCAGCCATTCGGCCGGAGTACGGCTCAGAACGCGCCCTGGAGCTGCACCTCCTCCCGCCGGCACACACCACGCTCGTCGCCGTGGGCGACATCCTGCTCGGTCGCTCGCTGGGCACCCTGATGGAGGAGACGAAGGATTACTCCATGGCGTTCAGGCACATTGAACCGGAGCTCCAGTCGGCCGACATCGCGTTTGCCAATCTCGAGGGCCCGTTCTGCGGTGAACCGCCCTACTACGGCGAAGGCATGGTGTTCCGCGTTCGTCCCGCGGCGATTGCCGGTCTCGTGCACGCCGGAATCGACGTCCTTTCCGTAGCCAACAATCATTTCGCCAACGGCGGCGATGCTTGCATGCAGTTCAGCCTGGATCTGGCTCACCGCGATGGAATCGCCACGGCGGGAGCCGGCCTGAACTATGAGGAAGCGCATCGTCCGGCAATCCTGGTGCGCCATGGCGTGCGCTTCGCTTTTCTGGGCTACACCTACGCGGACCGCAACGATACGCCGGATGCCGTGCACGCCGTAATCGCGGGGCGCAATCCAGAGCGCGTGAGGGAAGATGTGGCCGCGGCGCGGAATGTAGCCGACGTGGTGATCGTTTCACTCCACGACGGCACGGAATACACGGCGCGCGTGGCGCCCGAGACCATCGAATTCTGCCACGCCGCCATTGACGCGGGTGCCGCCCTGGTCCTGGGACACCACCCGCACGTGCCGCAGCGCCTCGAGCAGTACCACGACGGCTGGATTTTCTACTCCCTGGGGAATTTCGTTTTCCAGCAGTACACGCCGCCGGAAGTGAAGACCGCCATCATGGCGCGCATCACGTTTGCCGGCGCGCGCGTGGACCGCGTAGAAGCCACTCCGCTGGTGATCGAATGGCATTCCACGCCGCGGCTGGCCACTCGCGAGGAGGGCGCGCCCATTCTCCGCCGTATCGGGCTCACGGAACCGGTGCAATGGCCTCCGGTGGAAGTGTCGCTGGCGGACGCCTGGGTAACCGCCAACACCCCTGCGCCGCAGACCGCGCATGTGGTCAGCGCTTCGCCTCAAACAGCTCAATAAGCACTTTTCCGCCTTCCGGCCGGTCCACCAGAAAAAAATTCACGCGCGTCCCGTCTGCTCCCTCTCGTGCCTCGGGATATACGGGAGTCAGTCCAAACCGCGCCGTGAGAATTCCCACGGCGGCACTCACGTCGTGTACCGGCAGTTCCACCTGCTGTATTCCCGGACCGAAGCGATCCAGAAATTTCTGTATCGGGCCCTCGCTGTCCACCGGGGTCAGGATGTCCAGGTGTGGTCCCGGGCCGGGCAGTTCGAACTCCGCCGTGTTCATTTCCGCGGGCACTTCCGCCAGACGGGGCATGTCCGTCTCCTGCCTGATGCGCTCGAAGTCGTCCGGAGGCACGGCGACTCCCACAATCGGCGCTCCCGCAACGAGCACATCGAATTCTGGATCTTGCTTCCACGCGGCGAATGTCGGGTCCGCCAGCGCGCATCCCTCGCGATGGAGCCGCACGCGCGCGGCAACACGTTTTCCGGGATCGGGTCCGGCCAGGTCGTCCACCCACGCTGGCCTGCCGTTCATGCTGATTCATCCGCGTTCCGGCCGCCCGCCGCGGCGCGCGAAGGAGCCAGCAGGGAAGCCACCGTGGTCAGCACCAGGGCCGACACGACTACCCCCAGTGAGACTCCTATGGAAATTTGCATCCAGGGTTCGACCAGCATCTTCACCCCGATGAATACCAGCACGGTGGCAAGCCCGGCGCTCAGATACACGAGCCGGGGCACCAGCGCCGCCAGCAAGAAATACGACGCCCGAAGACCGAGGATGGCGAACACATTCGACGTATACACGATAAACGGCGATTGCGTCACGGCGAAGATGGAGGGGATGGAATCCAGCGCAAAAACCACGTCCACAGACTCCACCACGAGCAGCACCAGCAGCAGCGGCGTCGCCAGCCACTGCCCTCCGCGCTTCACCAGAAACGACCGGCCTTCATATCCTTCCGTAACTGGCAGCAGCCGGCGTGCCAGCCGCAGCGCCGGGTTGCGGCCTACGTCCACCTTCTCCGGCTTGTGAAAGAAGAAGCGCACTCCGGTGAATAGCACGAACGCGCCAAACACGTAATTCACCCAGTGGAATCTCGCCAGCAGCGCGGCGCCCGCCGCGATGAACGCTCCCCGCATCACCAGCGCGCCGAAAATTCCCCAGAACAGCACGCGGTGCTGGAATTCCGCGGGAACTCCGAAAAACGCGAACACCACGACGAACACAAAGATGTTGTCGATGGAAAGCGCGCGCTCGATCACATAACCGGTAAAGAATTCCAGCCCGTGCCGGGGCCCCATGTAGACGTACACGCCCCAATTGAACGCTATCGCCACCACCACCCACACCACGCTCCACACCGCCGCCTCGCGGAAGCTCACTTCGTGCGGCCTGCGGTGGAACACTCCCAGGTCCAGCCCCAGCAGCACTAAGAGCACCGCGTGAAATCCGATCCAGAATGAGAGGGGAACCATGATGGCCGAAAAGTTCTGCGGGCGCGTTCAGGGCCGTTGTTCTGCGTTCAGATTGTTCAGCTCGGCGTGCGTCACTTCGCCCGCGCGCACCTGCACGCTCACGTCCCAGTGCAGGTGCTTTTCGCCGCTCAGCGCCTCGCCGTCCAGAGTGCAGAGCCAGTAGTTTCCGGGCGTCGCTTCAAAGGCCCCGCGCCCGTCCAGGTTGGTCTCCGTCTTTGCGGCCAGATAGTCCGTCTGTGCCATCTGCAGCGCGCGCTGATGCGCATGTTCGCGCCAGTGCGCTTCCTGTATCCCCCACTGGGTGCTGGGGTCCACCTGCTCCAGAATTGTGTCCATGGCGTCTTTCGAGTCCGGATGCAGCGTGAGATATTTCCGCAACAGGTCTTCGTAAGGTTGCTTGTTGGTTTCGTATTTCTTCGTGTGTTGCGCCCGGTCTTGAGCGTCGTATTTCGGCGCGGGGAAGCCCTGGTTGAGGCCGGAGAGGTTGCTGTTCACATAGGCGTCAAAAAACTCCGGCACATGGAATAGATCGTCGGGCGTAATCCGGTCGCGGAACCCCTGGCCGATGATCGTCACCGTGTGGTTCTTCTTCATCCACGCCTTCATCTCCGGGCTGAATTGGAGCTGGTCCACGAACGCGTCCAGGTCCGGCTTCGGTGTTTTTTCCTCGGCTTCCTTCTTGATGTCGTCGTAGCTCTTGCTAAGCAGGAAGATGGTCAGGCCACGCGCGGGCTCCGTTCGGCCGGAAGCGGGCGTCACGCGCGCCGCAAATTCCAACCTCCCGCGTCCGGCGGATACCTGGGCGGCGGCGGGAATGGTGGCGGCGAGCAGGCCGATCGTCAAGCACGCCGCGGCAAAACGGGTGGCGTACCTCATCGTCGCGCATCGTAGCAGAAAACGCGCACCATGACGCCATCGCATGCTGCGCGTGTTTCCTGAAACAGCACGAAACATCCGGAGAGTTCTCACTTTGTCGGAAGGCGCGGCGGGTGGACGGATGCCCGTAGACGAACCACTCTGAACAGAAGCAGCGG
This sequence comes from Patescibacteria group bacterium, assembly GCA_035541255.1. Classification (GTDB taxonomy): domain Bacteria; phylum Acidobacteriota; class Terriglobia; order Acidiferrales; family UBA7541; genus JOPF136. The sequence goes on from DATKNR010000204.1 coordinate 12,526, forward strand.
CTACAGCAGACGGAAGACGACTTCAACCGAAAATTCTACCGCGACCGGTTTCCCACCCGGCCCGATGACGGGCTTGAAGCGCCAGGTGCGGACCGTGCGCAGCGCGTTCTCATCCAGTCCCAGACCCAGCCCGTGAAGCACCTGGACTTCGCTCGGTGTTCCATCCGGGCGGATCACCAGTTGCAGGATTACGCTTCCCTGCAGGCGGGCCTTGCGGGCTTCTTCCGTGAACGGCGGGTTCGGGCAGTAGATGCACACGGGATCGCCGATGCCGTCGCGCCCGGGATGAAAGTGTCCGCCGCCAATGCCGCCGCCGTCACCAGGGCCGACGCCCGGTCCCGAGCCGCTGCCCACGCCTCCGGAATTTCCTGTGCCGATGCCGCCGCCCGAGCCGGGCCCTGAAGATTGCGTCACCATCGCGGCCAGCGGGTCGCCCATGTTCGGCAGGTTCGGCTGCGGCACCCGGATGTCCGGAGGTACCACCACGGTCGGCTCGACCGGCATCTTTGGGTTCGGGTTTTGAATCACCACCGTCGGCGGAGCCAGTTGCGGCTTCAGCGAGAAGCGCGGCAGTTTGCCTTTGCTCGCCGGGATCGGATTCCGTTCGCCTCCGCCGCCACCTCCGCTCGACTTATCGTTCCCTTTGGGCAGCTTCATGATGTAGTCGGAGAGATTGCCCATGTCCACGGAGGTTATCGTTTTGTTTTTCGCCTCAATGGTCGTGGTCGCCGCCTGATAGATCAGCGGCACGGCCAGCAGCACCACCACCAGCCCGTGCACCAGTGCCGATAGCCACTGTGCCTTCGACGCGTTTTCGTCCCTCGACCAGATGTCTTTCGGCGGCGGCGCCGGCGCGCTCGTCACCTTCAGCGGCGGCAACTTCGGCGGTGAGATCGCGTCGCGCAGGTTTTGCCAGAACTGGCCCAGTCCTGGTTTCCAGTTGATGAGCAGCGGAGAATTCTCCGCACCCCGGGCGAACCGAGGCTCCGCGCTCATCGCCGCCCTGAACGTATCCACGAACTTGTCTCTGCTGGCTTCCGGCGTGAACGGCAGGCGGCCACGTCCGGCAGGCAGGCGCACGGGACGCTCGGTCAGGAACTCCACCAGATTGGAGAGGAAAGAACTGCCCCAGCGCTCCTGGCTGGAAAGCAGCCTCAGAGGGCGCCCCTGAGGTTCAGGCGCCGGTTTCACATCTGGCTTCGGTCTCAGCTGGTTCAGATCACTCGACATCGGCTTTGCCGGGTGGGAGGCTCAGAACGCGCCTCACCTCTGCGCACCCCTGGCCGGGGGGCGCTTCCTTCATTAGATTCGGCAGCGCGGAAAAGGATGTCCGTCCGGCCTGCCGACAGGGCCGCTGCGGCTGACTCCTGCCGCAAATCATTGTAACATACGAAGTTTGAGCACGAGTTTGCGTTTCCGGCTGTGTACCTGCCGCCGCAGACTGTTTTGCTGGGACCGACCCCATGCCCGAAACCCTGAAGCTAAAAGATACGTTAAACCTTCCGCGGACCGATTTTCCGATGAAGGCCAATCTGCCACAGACCGAGCCGCGGCAACTGGCCGAATGGGAATCCGCGCGTACCTACCAGCAGGTGCTCGAAAATCGCGCCGGCGCTCCGGTCTACGTCTTCCACGACGGCCCGCCCTATCCCACCGGCCACATTCATCTCGGCACTGCGCTCAACAAAATCCTCAAGGATATGGTCGTGCGCTCGAAATCCCTCGCCGGTTTCCGCGCCGCCTTCATTCCCGGCTGGGATTGTCACGGCCTGCCCATCGAAACTCAGGTGGAAAAAGAAATGGGCGGGCGCGGTTCCGCCGATCCCGTGGCTTTCCGAAAGCAGTGCCGCGCCTACGCCACAAAATACGTGGACGCGCATCGCGTGCAATTCAAGCGCCTGGGCATTTTCGCCCGGTGGGATCAGCCCTACCTCACTATGGACCCGCACTATGAGGCTGTCATCGCCGATACGTTCCTCACCGTCCTCGAACGTGGCTACGTTTATCGCGGCCGCAAACCCGTCTATTGGTGCATCTACGACCGCACCGCGCTCGCCGAAGCAGAAGTCGAGTACGAGGACCACTCCAGCCCGTCCATCTGGGTGAAGTTTCAGGTGGCTGCGGGGGGTGCCGCTGGAATGCCCGGGCCGGAAGTCGCTGCGGTGATCTGGACCACGACGCCGTGGACGCTTCCGCACAACCGCGCCCTCGCGTTCCATCCCGATTTCGATTACGCCGTCTACGACACGCCCTCCGGCCCGATGCTCATGGCCGCGGCGATGGCGGAGAAAGTAGCCGCGGGCACCGGCCTGAAAATCGGCGCCGAGCGAGCCCGCTGGAAGGGCCGCCAGCTCGAAGGGTTGAAATTCCGCCATCCATTTCTGGATCTCACTGTCCCCGCCGTCCTCGGCGACTACGTCACCACAGATCAGGGCAGCGGCATCGTCCACACGGCTCCCGGCCATGGCGCCGACGACTTTTACACCGGCCAGCGCTACGGCCTCGAAACCTACGCCCCCCTCGATGACGACGGCCGCTACCTGGAAGGCTTGCCCGAATACAAGGGAAAAACCGTCTTCGAGGCAAATCCCGCCGTCGTCTCGCTGCTTCGCTCCCGCGGGGCACTGCTCGGCGAGCAGAAAATCACCCACAGCTATCCGCACTGCTGGCGCTGCCACCGCCCCGTTATTTTTCGAGCCACGGAACAGTGGTTCATCGGCATCGAAAAGAATGACCTCCGCCGCCGCACCCTGGAGGAAATCCGGAAGGTGAAGTGGATGCCCGGTTGGGGCGAGGAACGTATGAGCGGCATGGTGGCCGGACGCCCTGACTGGTGCATCTCGCGACAGCGCTATTGGGGCGTGCCCATTGTCATCTTCTATTGCGATTCGTGCGGCCAGCGCCTGGAGGACGTCTCCAAATTGCGCCACGTCATCCCGTTCTTCGAAAAAGAAGGCGCCGACGCCTGGTACGCGCACCCGTCCCAGGAATTGTTGCCTCCTGGCACCCAGTGTCCTTGCGGCGCCGCAAAGTGGCGCAAGGAAACCGACATTCTGGACGTCTGGTTCGACTCCGGCTCCAGCCACATGGCTGTCCTCACCGGCGGCGATGCCCGCTGGCCCGCGGACATGTATCTCGAAGGCCCCGACCAGTATCGCGGCTGGTTTCACAGCTCACTGCTGCTCGGCATGGCCGCGCGCGACGGCGCCCCTTACCGCGAGGTTCTCACCCACGCCTGGACGCTCGACGAGCACGGCCGGCCCATGTCCAAATCCCTCGGCAACGTCGTGCTCCCCAGCGAAATCTGCGAAAAATACGGCGCCGACCTCCTGCGCCTGTGGGTCGCATCGCAGGACTACACCGCGGACGTGCGCATGTCCGAACGCGTCATGGCGCAGCTCTCCGATGCCTATCGCAAGATCCGCAACACCTTCCGCTTCGCGCTAGGCAATCTGGCCGGCTACGACCCGGCCCGCGACGCACTCCCCGCCGCCGAAATGCAGGAGATGGACCGCTGGATGCTCGAGCGCACCGCCACCCTCGCCGCCGAGTGCGCGCGCTGGTATGAGACCTACGAATTCCACCGCGTCTTCCACGCCGTGCACGATTTCTGCGCCGTGGATTTGAGCGCGTTTTATTTCGACGTGCTGAAGGACCGCCTCTATACTTTTGCGCCGCGCAATCCCGCGCGCCGCTCCGCGCAGACCGCCGTGGAAAAAATCGCCCGCGCGCTGGCTAGCCTCCTCGCCCCCGCATGCGTCTTTACTGCTGAAGAGGTGTGGAAATACATGCCGCGCCGCCCCGGCGATCCGCCGAGCGTTCACATGACGCGTTTCCCGCGAGCCGAGGATCTGGCCACGGGCCTGCCCGCGGACCGCTCCGGCAAATGGCAGGCATTGGTCGGCGTGCGCGACGCCGTCCTGAAAGCGCTCGAAGAGAAACGCAACGCCAAGGAAATCAGCGCCTCGCTCGAGGCCCGCGTTATCCTCCATGCCGCCGGGCCGATGGCTGCGCTGCTCCAGGAATTTCACCGGGAACTTCCCGCGCTCTTTATCGTTTCACAGGTGGAGCTGGTTCCTCCGCCCCCCTCCGGGGATGGCGGCGCCGGGAGCCTTTCTGTGAAAGTCGATCGCGCACGCGGCATCAAATGCGAGCGTTGCTGGAATTATTCCGAGCACGTCGGCGAGAGCGCCGAGTGGCCTACCGTCTGTGAACGGTGCGTCGCGGCGCTCGAGGAGATCGCACGAACCCCAAAGGCATAAGGCGGCTGCCCATTCCCTGGGTGATCCTCTCCCTGGCCGTCCTCGTCACGGACCGGTTGACGAAGACGTTCATCGAGCGCTTCACCGTCGCCGGATGGCACCACGACGTGATTCCGGGCTTCTTTCAGCTCGTCCACACGCGCAATCCCGGCATCGCCTTTGGCTTGCTTGCCGACACCAGCATTCCCTGGATGCGTATGGCCCTCATCGGACTTTCGCTCGTAGCTGCGGCGGCCATGGCATGGCTTCTCGTTGCCGGGCGTGCCGGCGGGCAACGCTCCCGCGTCGGCATCGCTCTAATCCTGGGGGGAGCCGCGGGCAATTTGTTCGACCGGCTGCTCGACGGCGGCGTTGTGGACTTTCTTCTCTTCTACTATCGCGGTCATGAGTGGCCCGCTTTCAATGTCGCCGATTCCGCCATCGTGATCGGCGCCGCTCTCGTCCTGCTCGAACTACTCCTCGCGCGCCATCCCGAGACGGAGCGCGCCTGACCATGCATCCCGTCCTCTTTCACGCCGGCCCATTCACGATTCACTCCTATGGCACTCTGCTCGCTTTCGGAATCCTGCTGGCCCTGTGGCTCGCGCAGCGCCGCGCACCCGCCGCGGGACTCGATCCCGACCGCATCTGGAATCTCGGTGTCTACATGGTTCTCGCCGCGCTCGCCGGCGCGAAGCTGTGGCTCGTCCTCGCCGATTGGGAGTATTACCGGCAGAATCCCGGCGAGATTTTCAGCTGGAGTACTCTGCAAGCCGGCGGAGTGTGGTACGGCGGCCTACTCACCGCAGTCCTGGTTCTGGTTGTGTATTCCTGGCGAGCCAAACTCTCCTACGCGAAGCTCGGTGACGTCTATGCCGCCCCGCTCGCCCTCGGCCACGGCATCGGCCGGCTCGGCTGTTTCGCCGCGGGCTGCTGCTACGGCAAGCCCACGACCATGCCCTGGGGCGTCGTGTTCTCGAGTCCTTACGCCCACCAGCTCGTCGGCACGCCGCTTGGAATTCGCCTGCATCCCACCGAGCTCTACGAAGCCTTCGCCGAATTCATCAACGTCGCCATCCTGCTTAGTCTCGGCGTGGGTAAGCGGCCCGCCGGCCAGGTGCTCGGTGCCTACGCCTTTCTCTACGGCCTCACGCGCGGCACCGTGGAATTTTTCCGCGGTGATCCCGGTCGCACGCTGCTGGCCGGCGGCGAATTCTCGCTCATGCAGGTGGTCAGCGTGGTTCTGATGCTCGTTGGCCTGTGGCTGTGGTTCCGTCCGCGATTCGGCGTGACCCGCCCCGCTCCCAGCAGCCCCGGCCCCGCTACGGCCTAGGCCGCCACACTTCCTCTACCTCCACTATCTCCTCTAGAATTCGCTTACCAATGTCCGATCACGTCACACTCCGCGTTTCTCCCTCCTCTTCCGGCCAGCGTCTGGACCGATTTCTCGCCGCGCAACTCCCCGCGGTCAGCCGCACCCGCCTCGCCTCGCTCATTCGCCAGGGACTCGTGCGCGTGGAAGGTGAGCCCGTGCGTCCTTCCCGGCGCGTCGCCGCCGGCGAAGTCGTCGAGGTCCTCCTCGCGCCCCGCGAGCCGCTTCGCGCTGCACCTGTGGCCGTTCTGCTCGATGTCCTCTATGAGGACGACGACCTCGTGGTCGTCAACAAACCCGCGGGGATGGTCGTGCATCCCGGCGCGGGAACTCCCGAGGGCGCCCCCACACTGGCCGGCGCGCTCGTTCATCATTTTGGTTCGCTCTCCCACGCAGGCGGAGCGGACCGCCCCGGCATCGTCCACCGCCTGGACAAAGACACCTCCGGCGCCATCGTCGTGGCCCGCAACGACGCCGCTCACAGCTCGCTCGCAGCGCAATTCGCCGGGCGTGCGGTAGAAAAGACCTATCTCGCGCTCGTCCACGGTGCCCTCAAGGAAAGCTCCGGCACCATCCGCCTCGCCGTGGCCCGCGACCTCCGCCGCCGCACCCGCATGACCACGCGCCGCCGCCCTGCCGAAGGCCGCGCCTCGCACACGGACTGGCGCGCGCTCGCCGTGCTCGGCCCGTTCACTCTCGTCGAAGCCCGTCTCCACACCGGCCGCACGCACCAGATCCGCGTGCATTTCGCCGCGCTCGGCCATCCCGTTGTCGGCGATGCATTGTATGGCGCGCCCAAATCTCCCGCCGTCGCCGGCCGCCCATTGCCTTCGCTCGGCCGCAATTTTCTCCACGCCGCCCGGCTCGCCTTCACCCATCCCCGCACGAGGCGCCGCCTGGAGTTGCGCGCTCCGTTGCCTGCCGAATTGCGTCGCTTTCTTGAAGCCGTGAGCGATGCCGCAGGCGTGCCCGCTGCCAGAATTGACTCCGCTCTCGCCGCATACCTATAATTTTCACCGGGTCGCACAACCCTCCGTGGTCGCGCGGCCTCCTAAGACGCAATGACCCGTCCGCCCATCCGCGCCGCTCTTCCCGCGATTCTGTTACTGGGTGCCGGCGTCCTCGCCGCGCAGCAATCTCCGCCGCCTCCGGCTTCCGAGCCGCAGAATCCAGCTCCAAGCGTCACGCAGCCTCCCCTGCGCGTTCAGGCCAACCTGGTGAACATCATTGCCACCGTGGTCACTCGTCGCGAAAAGCTTGTCGCCGATCTCAGCGAGTCCGAGTTTCACGTCTTCGAAGACGGCAAGGAACAGAAAATCCAGTTCTTCTCCCGCGAGACCGATCTGCCTCTCCGCATCGGCCTCCTGATGGACACCTCCAACAGTATCCGCGAGCGCCTCGAGTTCGAAAAGGACGCCGCCATCGATTTCCTTCACAACACCTTGCGCCGCGGCAAGGATCAAGCTTTCCTGATGATTTTCGACAACGAGCCCGCCGTGGTGCAGAACTACACGGAGGACGCCGGAGTGCTCACCGAAGCCGTGCAGCGCCAGCGCGCCGGCGGCGGCACCGCGCTCTACGACGCCATCACCCGCGCTTCGCAGAAGCTTTCCGACGCTCCCCAGCCCGCGGACCATTCCGCCGTCCGCCGCGTCATCGTGGTCATTTCCGACGGCGACGACAATCTTTCGGAATCCTCGCGCGGCTCCGCGATGGAGGCCGCCGAGCGCGCCGGCGCCGCCATCTATTGCATCAGCAGCAGCACTCAATGGGTTTCCGCCATGGAGACCACGGACCCTCAGAAGCGCGTGGAACGGAAATTCCTGATGGAAGAGCCGGACAAGGTTCTGGTCCAGTTTGCTTCCGAGACCGGTGGCCGCGCCTTTTTTCCCTACAGCGTGGACGATCTCGGCCAGTCGTTCCAGGACATCGGGGAGGAACTGCGCAATCAGTATTCGCTCGCCTACATTCCTCCCGCTCGCCAGAACGACGGTAGATTTCGAAAGATTAATGTGGATGTAAGCCGCAAAGGACTGGTCGTTCGCGCCCGCAAGGGGTATTACCCCCTTCCTCCCGCTTCTCCCGCCCCTTCGGACAAAAACAACCCGTAGCCGGTCTTGCTGCCGTCGGTCCTCACTCCGCGCGCAAGGCCCGCATGGGATCCACACGCGTGGCGCGCCACGCCGGAAGCGCGCACGCGCACGCGGCCGCCAGCAGCAGCGTCCCCACCACCAGCACATACACTGGTGGATCCGCCGGATCCATGCCGTACAGCAGCGAGCGCATCAGTCCTGCTGCTCCGAGGCTCCCCACCAGCCCCAGCGCGAGCCCTGCGATCGCCGGCCGCAACCCATCCAGCAGCACCAGCCTCAGCACGCTTTGCCGTGGTGCGCCCAGGGCCAGCCGGATGCCCAGCTCCGTGGTCCTCTGCGACACCGTATAGGACGCCACGCCGAATAGACCCACTGCCGCCAGCAGCAGGGACAATACGGCGAATGCCGACACCAGTGTGGCGTCAAAACTCGCGTCCCGCATCGATCTGCCGATCACCTGCTCCATTGTCAGCACGTTGGACACGGGTAGCTCCGGATCAAGTTGTTGAATCACCCGCTCTACCGGCAGCGCCAGCGCCGTCACATCTCTGTCGGAACGCACCACCAGCGACATGTTCTGCCCGAATTCCATCCCGTTCAGCCCTCCCAGCGCGAAATACATCATGGGCTGGGGAGCCTCGGCAATGCGGTATCGCGTATCTCCCACCACTCCGGTTATTTCAAAAGATTGCGTGCCCAGCGTCAGCAGGTGTTTGCCCACGGGGTCTTCACCGGGAAAATACTTCCGCGCAAATTCGTCGCTGATCAGCGCCTGCCGCGGGCCGTCCGGCTGCTGCCGCGTGTCGAATATCCGGCCTCGCACCAGGGGAATCCCCAGCGCGGCAAAGTATCCCGCGTCCGCCCATCGCGTCAGCGCGTACTCCGCCGTTCCCGGCGGTAGCGGTGGATGCTCGGCCACCGTGAATCCGGAGTCGCCTCCGTAACCGCCTCCCGGCACCACGCGCGTCAACCCCGCTCCTTCCACTCCCGGCAGCGCGCGCACGCGCTCCACCAGTGAAAGATAGAAATTCAGCCGCTCGGCAGGTTTCGGGTATTTCGCTTCCGAAAGCGTGAACTGCATGGTCAGAACATCTTTCGTGATGCATCCCGGGTCCGTCTCCCGTATTCGCTCGTAGCTCTTCATCAGCAGGCCTGCGCTCACCAGTAGAATCACGGTGAGTCCCACCTCGATCGCCAGTAGCGTCTTTCGAAGTCCGGCGCGGCCCGGGCCAGCGCTGTTGGCGCGCGATGATTCCTGCAGCGCGTTCAGAATCTGTCCGTCCCGGATCGAGAGCGCGGAAATCAGACCGGAGAAGACGCCGCACAGCACAATCAGCAGGCCGGCAAACAGCGCCACCATCCCGTCGGGATGGATGGCCTCCACCCGGCTGATATCCTGCCGCGTCCCCACGAACCACCGCACGGCCACCCACGCCAGCAGAATTCCGGCCGCGCCTCCCGCCGCCGAAAGCAGAACGCTCTCCGTCAGATGTTCGAACAGCAGGCGCACGCGGCTGCCGCCCAGTGCCATGCGCAGGGCCAGCTCGCGTTTTCGTGCGGCTGCCCGCGCCACCAGCAAGTTCGCCACGTTCAGGCACGCAATCAGCAGCACGCATCCGGTCGCCGCCAGCAGCAGGTAGAGCGGCGCCTTCACTTCTCCTACCACGCTTTCCAGCAGCGGACGCGCGTGCGCCCCTTTGCTGATGAACGGGTTTTCCGGATGGGCATCGTGGATCCGTCGGGTCACCACCGCCAGTTCCGCCTCCGCCTGTACTGCCCCGACGCCCGGCTTCAGCCGGCCAATCACCTCGAAGGAATGGCTTCCCAGCGACCGCATCTCCTCTCCCGGCTGCTCGTGATAAATCGGCGCCCACAGTTGCGCGCTCTGGTCCGGAAAAGCAAACCATGCCGGCATCACACCGACCACGGTGTAGGGTTTTGCGTCCAGCCGGATCGTCTTCGAAAGGATCGCGTGATCTCCGCCATACCGCCGCTTCCATAGGCCCCAGCTCAGAATCACCGTGCCGTTCGCCGCCGGCGAATCCTCCTTTGCGGTGAAGCTGCGGCCGACCGCAGGCTCCACGCCCAGCGTCGCGAAGAGGTTCCACGAGCAGGTGGCCGCGCGGATTTTCTCCGGCAACTGCCCGCCCGCGCCCGAAAGGTTGTACTCGTCGCCCGACGACTGGATAGCCAGTTCCGTGAAGCTGTGGCTCGATTCCTTCCACGCCGCATAGATTCCCCCGGCGTTCCAGTTGAGCGGGAATTTGTCATCGGCGCTGTGCTCGTAGACTCGCACCAGCCGGTCGGGCTCCGGGAAGGGAAGCGGCCGCAGGAGCACGGAGCGGACCACGGTAAACAGCGCCACGTTCGCGCCCATGCCGATCGCCATCACTGCAATCGTGATCAGCGCAAAGCCCGGCGTCCGCGCCAGCGTTCGCACTCCCAGGCGCGCGTTCTGCCAGGCCTGTTCTATCCGGCTCCAGCCCCAGACGTCGCGCGTGTCTTCCCGCAGCGCCGCAGGGCTTCCAAACGCGCGCAATGCAGCGCATCGCGCTTCCTCCGTGCTCATCCCCGCGGCGGAGTATTCCGCCGTCTGCTGTTCCAGGTGGAAGCGCATTTCCGCATCCAGTCGCTCCGACTCCCTCCGGCGGTGAAACAGCATCCGGAGGCGCATGCGGAGTTTTTCGTGCCAGCGCATCGGTGTGCCTCCGCCCTACGCGTTTTCGATTACCACGTTGATCGCGCCCGACAGCCGCTTCCAGTTTGCCGCTTCCGCTTCCAGGTGTTTCCGTCCCGCCGCTGTCAGCGCGTAGAATTTCGCTTCGCGTCCCGTCTCGCTCTCCGCCCATTTCGAACGGATCCATCCCTGCTGCTCCAGCCGGTGCAGCGCCGGGTAGAGTGAACCTTGCTGCACCTGCAGCACCTCGCCGGACACCTGCTGGATGCGTTTGGCGATGGCCCAGCCGTGCTTCGGCTCGAGCGAAAGGGTTTTCAGGATCAGCAGGTCGAGTGTGCCTTGCACCAGGTCGCTTGGTTTTCCCATGCCCAGATTATCTACACATCAGATGTAGATAGTCAAGGTATGGCAGGCCCCTGCTCTGCGTAATTCAGGCAAGCGTGGGGATTTCTTCGCCATGCCCGCTCCACGTCCGGTGAGGCTCTCGATTCTGAGCGAGTCTGCGAATCTACTGGAGGTTGCCTGCTGCCTTGCTAATCTTTCGGCGCGTAGTATCCCTTCCGCGCCAGCACGTGCACGTCCGGCCGGGTTACCTCAACCTTCACTTTTCGATAGCGTCCGTCACGCGCCGCATTCGACGGGTAGTAACCCAGCGAATACTGGCTGCGCAACTCCTCCGCCAGTTGATCGAACGCCTCTTCCAGGTGCTTCGCTCCCCTCACTTCTATCACGCGCCCGCCCGTCTCATCTGCGATTTTGTGGGCTACTCCGGCTCCCGATCCCTGGCTGAAGAACCAGGACGGGTCCTCGAGCAGAAGGATGTGCACCACGGAATCGGCGCGTTGCGCCGCTTCGACCGCTTCATCCAGCCGCACCCGGCTGCCTTCGTCCACAGCGTCGGTCAGCACCACAATCGCCCGGCGTCCCACCTCCTGCGCCAGCTTTTCGCGCGACACCAGATAAATGGCGTCGTAGAAAACGGTCCCACGCGGATTCTGCGTCGGCACGGTTCCCGGAGTCACGGGCGCAAACGGTTCGTTCACGCGCGCGCGGTTCAGCCCGCGTTCCAGTTCCGCCACGCTCCCGGTAAAGTCCACCAGCAGGTCGGCATCCTGATCGAACGAAATCAGCGTGGTCAGGTCGCCCTTCTTCATCACACGTTCGAGAAACGACGACGCCGTCTGCTGTTCCGCCGGCAGCATCCGTTCCATGCTCCCGCTCGTGTCGATCAGCATTCCCATCGTCAGCGGCAGATTGAGTTCCTTCGAGAAGAATTCGATCTTCTGTTCCTTACCGTCCTCGTAGACGTGAAAATCGTCCTTCGTCAGATCGGTGATGATGGCGTGGTGTTTGTCGCGCACCGTCACGAACAGGTTCACCACGCCCACCTGTACTTTGAGCGGTTTTTGAATTTGCTCCGGCGGTACCTTCTGGTCCTGCGCCTGGTCCGGCGGCGAATTCTGCCCGCGCACCCCGGCTGCCAGCAGGGATCCCGCCATCACGGCTGCCGCGAATATCCGGTGCGCCCGGCCGATAGACATAGATGTTCTCCGCTCGATTCTGTGCGACGATTAGGATGCATCCGCCGGCCCAACTGCTGTCCCGCGGACGGCATCTATTGTACGGGATGACCGTGAAAACAAAAGTTGTGAGCGGCACCACACGAACAATTCACTGGATTGCAGGACTGGCGCTGCTGGCTGGTGCTGCGGAAGCTGCTGCTGCATGGCCGCCGCAGGCGGCTCAACTGCCACAGGCTCCGGCTCCCGCGGCCGGGCCACAGTCTGCCCCCGCAACTCCGGCACCGGCCCAGCAAGCGCCCCCGCCTTTCCGTGTGCGAACCGAAGAGGTCCTGGTGCCTGTGCTCGTCCGGACGAACGACGGCGATCCCGTGCTCGATTTGGGGCCCAAGGATTTCCGTATCCTCGAGGACGACGTCGAGCAGAAGATCACGTATTTCTCCAAGGAACCGTTTCCTCTCTCTGTTGTGTTTCTCGTGGACGACGACCTGCCCCAGCGCACAGCCGAAATGGTGAATCGCAGTCTCAGGGCCATCCTGGGCGGAATGGCGCAGGGAGACGAGCTGGCCGTAGTCCTCTTCGCACAGTTCCCGCGCACCGTAGTGGATTTTGGAACGGATCAGGACAGGCTTTACAACGTGCTGAACCGCACCGCCATGGGCGAAGGGAACTATTCGCTCCCGGCCAGCCCCACGATGACCATGCCGGCGCAGCCGAGTGCAACCTCACAGGGAGTCGGTGTTCCCGAATGGGCGAAAATCCGAGGCCAGGTGTCGAAGGATCTGGACGATGCCGTGCTCTATTGTGCCGACATGTTGCACAACCGGCCGCGCGAGCGCAGGAAACTGCTGCTCATAGTTTCCGACGGCCGCAACTCGCACAACAACACCGCGAGTTACGGACAGGCGGTGCGCGCGCTGCTGTCTTCCGACGTGTCCGTCTATGGCGTGGGTGTGAGTGAGGCTGTGCTCGACCGCAAACGCGCTGCCATTGCCCGCTACGTGGACGCCACCGGCGGCGACATCTTTTACGCCATGCACCAGCATTCGCTCGAGGAGGATTACTCGCACATCCTCGATGAATCGCGCAACCGCTATACGCTCGCCTATTCGCCCACGGGCACCGATCGCACCAAGGAGTTCCACGAAATCGAAGTGCGCGTGGAACGGCCGGGCCTGAAAGTCACCGCGCGCGACGGCTATTACGTGCTCGTGCCGAAAAAATGAGCGGCGAAACTAATTCTCGCCGCCCGCGGCGCTCACGGAAATTTTTCCGCATGTTTCGCTTTTCCCCGCGCCGTATCTTTTTTCTTGACATCGAATTGCTCCGCTCGTATAGATGAATGTGACCGATGCGTTGTGCGCCGCAGAGGGGAGCGCAACGCACGCGGGTCCTGGAAGAAATGCGCGATCGTTGAACGGCAAACGGGCCCAAGCAAGACCGCGAAGTGAGGCAGCCGGCCTCCAGCGCGAAACGGAATGAACGGGGCGATCCGGAAACGGACCGCCCCGTTCTCTTTTTCTCGCCGCTTCTTTCCGTTGCCCGCCGCACGAATCTGCGAGATGCTTTCCGCGTTGCCGGCCTTCGCTCCGGCACAGGAGGACGGATCGATGCCCGCCACGATTCCCCCGAACTTTCTCGATCTCTTCCAGAAGCGCGCCTTCGGCAGTCTGGCTACGCTGATGCCCGATGGCCAGCCGCAGGTCACTCCTGTGTGGATCGATCTCGAGGGCGGAAAGCTCGTGGTGAATTCCGCCAAGGGCCGTGCGAAGGATCGGAATATGCGCCGCGATCCGCGCGTCGCGGTTGCCGTGATCGATCCCGAAAATCCCTATCGCTATTTGGAAGTCCGCGGCCGCGTTGTGGAAGTCACCGAGAGCGGCGCGGACCAGCACATCGACAAGATGGCCAAGAAATATCTGGACAAGGACAAATATCCCTTCCGTCGTCCCGGCGAAGTGCGCGTGCGCTACATCATCGAACCCGAGCACTTCACCTCGATGGGATGACGAGCTTCGCCTTCCTGCGCTGCGCCCGGCCGTCTGCGTTGCCAATCCCTTCATAATTCGCTGAGCCAAAACGCCGCGAGCGGCGTCTTCTGCTATAGGACGAACATGGATGCCCTGGCTGCCAGCCTTGCGGGAACCGCGGTGAGCAACGAGAACGCGCTGGCGCGCGAATTCGACGCGTGCCTGGCCGATTGCCCAAAGCTTGCCTATCGCGTGGCGCTCGGCGTCCTCCGCAATACTGCGGAGGCGGAAGACGTGGCGCAGGAAGCCATGATTCGCGCCTACCGGAATTTCGCGCGGCTGCGCGACCGCGAACGCTTCTGCGGATGGATCGCGCGAACCGCTTGGCGGCTCGCGCTCGACCGCATCCGCGCCGCGGGCAGGCGCGAGAAGCGCGAGACGGCTGCTCTCGCCGCCGTGCCTCACGCGGAAGTGGAAGCCGTTGCGGCCTCGCGCGAGTTCGAGCGTCACGTCGCCGGCGCGATGGACGCCCTGCCGGAGAAGTTGCGGCAGGTGATGGTGCTCGCGGCGATCGAGGGATACAACACCCGCGAAGTGGCCTCGCTGCTGGAAATACCGGAAGGTACGGTGCGCTCGCGGATGTTCCTGGCGCGGAAGCAATTGGCGGAGAGCCTGCGATGGCTTGTGAAAAGTACTCCGGCTGGATGACCGCGGCGTCGCTTGGCGGGTTGCCCGCAGCGGACCAGGCGGAGTTGCGCGCGCACACCGCCGGCTGCGCCCGCTGCCGCGAGGAGTGGGAAGTGACCGCGTCCTTGGTCGCCGCCGTGGATCGCAGTGTGCAATCGCTGGTGAAGGGGGAGCCCTCGCCGCAATTTGCGGCGCGCCTTCGCGCGCGAATCGCGGAGGAGCCTGCGCCATCGGCATGGCCGACGCTTCCGTGGCCACGGTTTGCCGCTGCGGCGCTCGTCGCCGCCGTCCTGATCATCGCGCTCTCGATTCGTGCGCCGCATCAGCCTGCAACGGAAGTGCAGCCGGCCGCAAACGCGCAGCCGCGCGCGGAGCAGCAGCCGGTCGTAACCGAGCGCACGGCGCCAGGGCAGCCCATCGCGGCGACGCGCGTCGCAGGGAATCACGGCCGGGGAGACGCTCGTGTTCGGCATCGCGAGCCGTCGTTCGAGGTCCTGGTGCCGAAAGGCCAGCTCTCCGCCGCGCTCCTGCTGAGCGAAGGCCTGAACGAAGGCGCGATCGACGGCGCGCAGCTCGTGCAGCTCTCCGCGCACAGCGCGCAGCCACTGGAAGTCAAGGAACTGGCCATCGCGCCCCTCGCTCTGCCTGCTGCACCTGAGGAAGCGGCATCACCCGCGGGTGGCGACGGCAGGTTGCGATGAACGGCCGGCATTGCTGCGGAGTCTTCTCTGCATGCAAGGCAACTCGAAACGAGGGGAAAGGATGAAGGCGATGAAACTGACGAGACTGATTCTGGCTGCGTTCGCCGCGCTCCTGCTGCCCGCGACATCGCGGGCGCAGCAGAAACCGGCGGAAGGATCCGCCGAGCAGGCGAGCAGCTACAAGGTGCAAGTGGTGATTTCCGAATACGACGGGGCGACGAAGATCGGTAGCCTGCCGTACATCATTCCCGTGGCGGTGAGCGGGACGAACCGTCCGGCAATGGGCTCGCTGCGCGTGGGGCTTCGCGTGCCGGTCGCGGGCAGCACGAAATCCGGAGAGAGCTCGATTCAGTACATGGACGTGGGAACGATGCTGGACGTGCGTGTGCAGCACGCGAGCGGCGAACTCTACCAGCTCGAGCTCACGCTGGAGCGATCGTCGCTGTACATTCGCGCCGAGACGAAAGAGGGCAAAGTGGAGGGCCGTGCGTGGGCGCTGGGCGATCCCTCGCCGGGCTCCGCGCCCGTCGACCAGACGTTTCGCGCCAACATGCAATTCCTGCTTCGCGACAAGCAAAGTGGGGAAACTGCGGCCATCACGGACCCGGTCACGGGCCACGTGTTTAAGGTAGACGCCACGCTGACGCTGCTGAAGTAGCAACTCGCAGTCTGCGCGCAGATGATTCAAGCGTGAAGCGCCGGGCAAATTCGCCCGGCGTTTCGCATTTGTACGCGTCTATTCCTCCGCGGATTCCGCGCTCGGACCTGCACCTCGTTCGTGCGCGGGGCAGATCAGGCGATAGTCGCAGTGGCGGCAGTTCCAGCCGGGACGCGCGGGAAACTGGCCGGCGCGAATTCCCGCCGCGGTTTCCTGCGCGATCGTCTCGGCCTCCGCAAGATCTTTCGGCTCGCGGCGTGTGGAGATCACCGAGTCGTTTTCCAGATAGTGGAACGAAACGGCTGGAAGTCCGAGGTCGAGCGCGTCGCGCGCGGCGAGCGCGTAGAACGTGAGCTGCGGATCCTTCTTCGCGTGCTTCTCGTCGTGCGGCGTTGCCGTCTTGTAGTCCACCACCTCGTACGCGCTGCCGCCGAGCGAGTTGATCTGATCGATGCGTCCGGTGAGCACGACGTCGTTGGCGAGCGGAAGCGCAAACGTCTTCTCCTGCTCGCGCACGGCGGGCGGCGCCGCGGCAAGGCGCGCGTGGAATTTACGAAGCTGTTCGCGGCCCGCTTCGCGGAACGTGGTTTCCTGATATTCGTCCTCGAAGACGGCGCTGGGCCGCTTGCGCCACTCCTCGTCGAAGAGCGCCAGAAGACGATCGAGGGTCGGCATGTTGCCGTCGCGCAGTTCACGCACTGCGTGTTGAATCGTGGTGTGCATCACGCTGCCGAAGGTGACCGCGGCGCCGGGCTGCTCGCGCACGTGCCAGGCGCGGCCGAATAGATATTTCTGCGGGCATTTCTGATAGCTCTCGATGGATTCCGGGCTGAGCTCGAGAGGCATGGCGAGCGGCGGGCGGTACGCGCCGGCCCACTTGCCGATTCGCGAAGGCTGGTACGTTTGTGCCGCCGCGCCGGGGAATAATCCGCCGGCCCCACCCGCGGGGCTCGGAGACGCCGAAGGCTCTCCGGTGTCGGGCGTCGGAACCACAGTCGGCGAGAGACGCTGCACGTCTTTGACGAGGCGAGCCATTTCCAGCTCGATGTCTTCGAGAAACGGTGAGGGCTTGGTACGTTCGCGCGTGATCGTGGTGAGCGTGAGCCGCTGGCGCGCGCGTGTGAGCGCGACGTAAAACAGCCGGCGCTCTTCGAGAATGTGGTGATCGCCCTTGGGCAATTCCTCTTTCATGAGCGCGTCGGGGAATTCGAAGATGGGCCGGCGATTGCGGACGGGAAACGAGCCGCGGCACAGGCGGATGACGAATACATGCTCGAATTCGAGGCCTTTTGCCGCGTGCGCAGTCATCAGCTGCACGGCGTCGCCCGCGGATTCCTCCGGCCCCGCCGATTCCGCGCCGCGGCGTTCTTCGTCCAGAGTGACGCTGCCGCCGGCCTGCTGGAAGTACCGTAAGTATTCGAGGAAGTCGCGCAGGCGTTCGGCGGGATGCGCCTGCTGCCAATCGTCAACGAACCTGCGGAGCGCTTTGAATGCGCGGCGGTCGGAATCGAGCGCGAGCGGGAGCACGGAGAACGCTGTGGCGAGCTCGTCGAAGACGGCGGTGAGTGGCTCCTTCCGGGCCATCTGACTGAGGCGAGTATGGAGTGCGATGAGTTCGGCGGCGAACGGCGCGGCGGACGGTGGCTCCGCCTCCGGCATCTCTTCCGCTCCTTCCGCGCCGAGCGCGGCCCAGAGAGATTTCCGCGGATGCTTTGCGGCGCGCTGCCCCTGGCGGACGAGCTCTTCCGGAGTGAATCCCCAGCGCGGAAGGGCCAGCACACGCGCGCAGGCGACGTTGTCGCCGGGACGGTCGATCCAGCGGAGCGCAGCAATCAGATCGCGGACGACGGGATTGGTGAATACGGAGAGCTTGCGGATGACGAAGGGAATCGCGCGGCGTTCGAGCGCCGCGACCACGTGTTCGCGGTGCGCGTGCGTGCGGTAGAGCACTGCGAAACCGGACCACGGACGGCCGCGTGCATGCTCCGCTTCGATCTGCGAGGCAATCCAGTCCGCCTCTGCGGCTTCGCTCGCGAGACCGGCGATGCGAATGGGATCGCCTTCGCCGTTCTGCGTGCTGAGCTGCTTGTCGGGAAACATGCGGTTGGCGTCGCCGTTGTTCTGAATCACGGCGCCAGCGATGCGGAGGATGCGCTTTGTGGAGCGGTAGTTTCGTGTCAGGAGCAGACGCGAGCCGCTGCCCGCAGACAGATACTCGCGCTCGAACATGCGGAAGCTCGCAAAGGAGGCGCCGCGGAAGCGGTAGATGGCCTGATCGTCGTCGCCGACAACAAAGAGGTTTCGCGGAGCGCCGGCGAGCAGCCCGAGCAGCCGGATCTGGGCGACGTTGGTGTCCTGGAATTCATCCACGAGGACGAAGCGGAAGCGGGCGCGGAGCTCGTCGCGCTTCGCGGCATTGCTTTCGAGCAGGCGCACGGTTTCCATGAGGCTGCCGCCGAAGGTGAGCAGGTTTTTCTCGCGGAGCAGGCGTTCGCTTTCCTCGTAGGCGCGGGCGACTTCGAGCTGCTTCGCGGCGTCCTCGCGAGCTTCGTCGTCTGCACCGGCCGAGAGGCGAGCCGCTTCACTTTCGGCGTGGCGGCGGTACTCGGCGGCGGTGACGAGCTCGTCCTGGCAGCGGGAGAAGAACTTGGTGAAGTCGTTGAGAAACTGGCCGGGATCGTATCGGCGGCGGTAGTGGACGAGGCCGAGGCGTGCGAGATTTTTTCTGAGCAGAATCCAGTGGTCGACGTCTTCAATCAGACGGAGCTCGGGATTCTGTTCGAGCAGGCGATCGTGGCAGAAGGAGTGGAAGGTGGTGGCGACGAGTCCCTTGGCGCGCTCGCCAATGGATTGCTTGACGCGCCAGGCCATTTCGCCCGCGGCTTTGTGGGTATAGGTAAGGGCGAGGATTGCGGCGGCGTCGAGATCGGAGCGGGATTCGAGCAGCCGGCGGATGCGCTCGACGATGACGCGGGTTTTTCCGGTGCCCGCGCCGGCGATGACGACGAGCGGGCCTTCGCCATGCTCGACGGCGCGAAGCTGCTCGGCGTTGAGTTCGACGGCAACCGCCTGGGCGGACGAATCTACTTTCTTAGCCACTTTGAGCAATGGTAGCGCACGTCGCGAAGCCCGGTCGAGCACGGGGGATGATGGCCAGTGAAATTGACCGGTCTCGCGGCGGAGCGTAGAATTTTTGGAGACGAAACCGGACGAGAGGAATCGAAAGCAGGAGAGGTGACTCGATGGATTCCCCAGTGATTCTGAGCGCAGTGCGCACGGCCATCGGAAAATTCCAGGGCGGGCTGGCGCCGCTTTCGGCCACGCAGCTCGGCTCGAAGGTCGTGGCGGAAGCGGTGCGGCGCGCGGAGATCGATCCGCAATCGGTGGACGAATGCATTATGGGCAATGTGGTGTCCGCGGGGCTGGGACAGGCGCCGGCGCGGCAGGCCGCGCTGGGCGGCGGGCTGGACGCGAGCGTCGCAGCGATGACCATCAACAAAGTGTGCGGTTCGGGGCTGAAGGCGGTGGCGCTGGCCGCGCAGGCGGTGATGACCGGCGAATCGGAGATGGTGGTGGCGGGCGGGATGGAATCGATGAGCAATTGCCCGTACCTGCTGCCGGGCGCGCGGACGGGATTCCGGCTGGGGAACGCGCAGGTGCTCGACTCGATGATCATCGATGGATTGTGGGACCCGTACGAAAACTTCCACATGGGAATGACCGGAGAGCTGGTGGCGGAGAAATACGGAATCGGGCGCGAGGCGCAGGACCGGTTTGCCGTGGAGAGCCACCGGAGGGCGGTGAATGCCCTGAAGTCATGTTTCTTCGAGGCGCAGATTCTGCCGATCGAAATTCCACAGAAGAAGGGCGAGCCGGTGGTGATTCGGAAGGATGAGTCGCCGCGGGAAGATTCGACGATGGAGACGCTGGGGAAACTGAAGCCGGCGTTCAAGAAGGATGGCACGGTGACGGCGGGAAACGCTCCCGGGACGAACGACGGCGCGGCGGCGGTGGTGGTGACGAGCGAGCGCACGGCTTCGAGGCTGGGACGGCCGGTGCGGGCGCGGATTGTGGCGCAGGCGGTGAGCGGAGTGGAGCCGAAGTGGGTGATGATGGCACCCGTGACGGCCATCGACAAATTGCTGAAGAAAACGGGATGGGACCGCGAGAAAGATGTGGACCTGTACGAATTGAATGAAGCGTTCGCAGTGCAGGCGCTGGGAGTGATCCAGGAAGCGCACCTGAATCCGGAAAAGGTGAACGTGAACGGCGGGGCGGTGGCGCTGGGACATCCGATCGGGGCTTCGGGCGCGCGGATTCTGGTGACGCTGCTGTACGAACTGGAGCGGCGGAATCTGCATCGCGGGATCGCGGCGCTCTGTTTGGGTGGCGGAAACGCAGTGGCGCTGGCAATCGAGCGATAGTCCGAAGGTCTAAATTTCCGCAAAATAAGGGAATGAGATGAGCGGGGCAGGGGTGTGTTACTCTGCGCGGGCGGACTGTCGGAGGCGGAGCTGTGTCATCGCATGAAATCCACAAAGTAGCGGTGCTGGGCGCGGGAACGATGGGGAACGGAATCGCGCACGTGTTTGCGCGATCGGGATTCCAGGTGATTCTGCGCGACGTGGAGCAGAAATTTTTGGACCGCGCGATGGAGACCATCGGTAAAAACTTGGACCGCGAAATCAAGAAGGGAAAAGTGGTAGAGGGGGAACGCGCGGCGATTCTGGGGCGCGTGCTGCCGGTGACGGACCTAGCGGCGATTGCGGCAGCGGATTTTTGCGTGGAGGCTGTGCCGGAGCTGGCGGAGCTAAAGACGCGCGTGCTGAAGGAGGCGGACGCGAAGCTTCGGCCGGGGGTGATTCTGGCGACGAATACGTCGTCGATCTCGATAACGCAGCTTGCGGCGGCGACCGGGCGGCCGGAGCGGTTTGTGGGCATGCACTTTATGAATCCGGTGCCGGTGATGACGCTGGTGGAGGTGATCCGCGGTCTGGCCACGAGCGATGACACGTTTCAAACGACGCTTACGCTCTGCGAGCGGCTGGAGAAAAAACCTGTGGCGGTGAACGACTCGCCGGGGTTCGTCTCGAACCGCGTGCTGATGCCCCTGATCAATGAAGCGATCTTCACGGTGATGGAAGGAGTTGCGACGCCGGAAGCGGTGGATGCGGTGATGAAAACGGGCATGAACCACCCGATGGGGCCGCTGGAACTGGCGGACTTTATCGGGCTGGATGTGTGCTTGGACATTCTGGAGGTTTTGTATAAAGGATTCGGGGACCCGCGATACCGGGCGTGCCCGCTGCTGAGGAAATACGTGGCGGCGGGGTGGCTGGGGAGGAAGAGCGGGCGGGGATTTTATAAGTACAGCTAGGACTGAAGAAAAAGGCTATCACGGTGGGCACGGAGAGACGGAGGACAGGGAGGTAACGTGGGCGAACATGAGGCGAAAGAAATAGTTTGCCTTTTGTTCGCCTTTTTCGTAGGATGCCGCGGTGGGAATTCCCGGACCGGGAAGGGCCCGATGTAGTAGACTCCGGCCGCTAGAGTCTGGGGACGTAGCAGGCCGGTAAACAACAGGAAGCTGAGGAGCAGCCATGGCGGACGAAAAACAGAAGATGCTGGATTCGGCGATCAGCGCCATTGAGAAGCAGTACGGCAAGGGTTCGATCATGCGGCTGGGCAGCAAGGACGTTTTTGTGCCCGTCAGCGTGATCCCGACAGGATCGATCTCGCTGGACGCGGCACTGGGGGTGGGAGGATTTCCGCGAGGGCGCGTGATCGAGATCTTCGGGCCGGAATCGGGCGGCAAGACGACGATGGCGCTCCACGCCATTGCCAGTGCGCAGAGGCTGGGCGGGCAGGCGGCGTTCATTGACGCCGAGCACGCGCTCGACCCGGTGTACGCGCGGAGACTGGGCGTGGACGTGGACAACCTGCTGGTATCGCAGCCGGACAACGGGGAGCAGGCGCTGGAGATTACGGAAACGCTAATCCGTACGAACGCGGTAGACATCGTGGTGGTGGACTCGGTGGCGGCGCTGGTGCCGAAGGCGGAATTGGAAGGGGATATGGGCGATCCGCAGATGGGCTTGCAGGCGCGGCTGATGAGCCAGGCGCTGCGGAAGTTGACCGCCATCGTGGCGAAATCGAAGACCTGCCTCATCTTCATCAACCAGATCCGGGAGAAGATCGGAGTGATGTTTGGGAATCCGGAGACGACGACGGGTGGCCGGGCGCTCAAATTCTACTCGTCCGTGCGGGTGGACATCCGGCGAATCCAGGCGATTAAAGAGGGCGACAAGGTGGTCGGTTCGCGGACGCGCGCCAAGGTGGTGAAAAACAAGCTTTCAGCCCCCTTCCGCGAAGCGGAATTCGACATTCTTTATGGCGAGGGGATTTCGAAGGAGACGGACCTGCTGGACCTCGGGCTGGAGAAGGGGATTCTGGAGAAGTCGGGCACCTGGCTGTCGTTCGGGGGTGAACGGCTGGGGCAGGGCCGGGAGAGCGCGCGGATGTTCCTGAAGGAGAACACGGACATCGCCGAAAAGCTGGAGGGTGCGATTCGGAAGGCGCTGGGCATTGCCACCGGACCTCAGGTTGAGCCCGAGCCGGCTGGCAAGCCCACACTCGCGGCGGCGGCGCACCCGAACCCCGCGGTCAAGGCCCGCGTGGCGCGCTAAGCAGCCAGGGATTCACAACCCGACGTCGGGATTCCGGGTCGCGCAGTCCCGTTCCTGCGTCTGAATCGTGCCGGGTTAGGCCAGGGGGACGGCTGGTCGACCAGTCAGGCACCACTGTCCGACGTTTTCCTTGCCTTAGCCGCTGCATTTCCCTACACTTTGCCGAGATTTCGGCCCTCTGGGGGGCCACCGCAGGGCCAGAGATGAGAGCACGGGGAAACCACGGCGTTATACTGTCTTTGCTGCTGGCTGGCGCGGCCTGCCTGATGGTCTCTACAGGCGCGGAAGCCGCCCGAGCGGGAAAGGCAACCTCTCGAACCAGCACTCCTGCCGCCCGAACCCGCACCACGACGCACCACCGCCGGCCGCTGGTCGATCCAACCAAGGATGATGTGCCCAGTTTCGATGACCAGGTGGTGCGGCAGGTGGCTGTGGAGGCATTGGGGCATGAAGACGGGGGAGTGGTGGTGGTGGACCCCAATTCGGGCCGGATTCTCTCCGCTGTCAATCAGCCGCTGGTCTTCTCCGCGGACTATATCCCCTGTTCAACCATCAAGCCGGTCATCGCGGTAGCGGCGCTGAACGAGGGGATTCTGACCCGCGACTCAATGCTCCGAGTCTCCCGGCGCCGGTATATGAACCTGACCGAGGCCCTGGCGCACTCGAACAACCAGTTTTTTGAGTCGCTGGGCAGCCAAATGGGTTTCGCTACGGTGACGAAATACGCCCGGGAGTTCGGTCTGGGCGAGACGGTGGGCCGCGACATTCCGCAGGAACGTCCCGGGGAAGTGCCTGACGCGCCGCCGGAACGAGGCGGAGTGGCGCGGATGTCGAGTTTTGGCGAGGGCTTCCGGATCACGCCGCTGCAACTTGCGGGGGTGGCCTCGACGCTGGCGAACGGCGGGACTCTCTACTACCTCCAATATCCAAGGACGGATGAGGAGCGGCAAAACTTCGAACCGATCGTGCATCGCAAGCTGGACGTGGCGCAGCAGCTCCCGGACGTTCGCGAGGGCATGCTGGCCGCCGTGCTATACGGCACGGCGAGGAGAAGCAACGATCCCGGAGGCGATGAAATCCTGGGAAAGACGGGCACGTGTTCGGACGAAGGCCGGCGGCTGGGCTGGTACGAGTCCTACAACAACCCGAATCATCCGCAACTGGTGGTAGTCGTGCTGCTGCGAGGCTACCGGCACCGCATCAACGGGCCCACGGCCAGCGCAGTGGCTGGTAAGATCTATCGCCGTCTCCGCGAACTGAATTATCCCGCTCCCGTGGCCGCCCAGGGTGAAAAGTCCAGCCTGTCCAGCGGCGGCGGGCGTTAAACCTCAGACCGAAGCCAATCCAATCAGGGCGATCGCAGGATACCGGGGCGTGCAGGTATAATCACTGACCGCGGGTAACATTCTTCTGCCTGTACTCGACGAAGCAATCCGGACAAAAGGTGTGGCTGAATTCGGCGTCGGAATGACGCGACAAATATTGATCCAGGCGTTGCCATGTGGCAGCCCCATTTGAGGCGCCGTCGTCGCGAATCTTGCCGCACACACAGCAGACAGGGAGCAGCTTCTCGTAAACTTCGACGCGCTTGCGGTCGCTGAGATCGCGGATGACGATGAGGCTGGCGGGCCGGCCGTCGAAGAAAGTGCGCTCCGCTTCGATTTCGGTGAGCACCTCGGAGCCGTCACGGCGTCGCCCGCGGACCTCGGTCCGGCGGGGAACCGGTTCGCCGGCAATGCGCCTGCGGTGGAGGTCGGCCAGGCGATCGACCTCTTCCGGGGCCACCTGTTTCGACGGGTCAAGACCAAATTCCAGTTCGGGCCGCGAGTAGCCGTGCAGGTGGGCATCGGCGAGGTTGGCAAAGACCACCTTATCGTCCTGCACGATGCGGACGGCGACGGGCAGCCCTTCGAGCAACTCGCGGAAGCGGCGCTCGCTGGCGCGGAGCGCGTCTTCCGCCTGCTTGCGCACGGTCACGTCCATGCAGAAACCGATGAAGCCGGCAAGGGCGCCGTCAGCGTTCCATCGCGGAACGCCGCGGTCGAGCAGCCAGCGGTATTCGCCATCCCGGCGACGCATGCGGTATTCCATTTCATAAGACTCGCGCTTGATGACGGCCTGATCAAAGGTGTCCAGGCAGCGTTTGTAGTCCTCGGGATGAAGGCCATCGGCCCAGCCGAAATTGAGTTCCTCGTCGAGTTTGCGGCCGCGAAAATCGAGCCAGCCTTTGTTCAGATAATTGAGCTTGCCTGAGGAATCGGCCATCCAGATCATGGCCGGGGCTGTGTCCGCAAGGGTGCGAAAGAGAGCTTCGCTTTCCTGCAGGGCCGCTTCGCGGCGCTTGCGCGCCGTAATTTCCCGGATGATGGCGACAAATTGGGGTTTTTCGGCGGGGTTGAGCTGGGGAAGAGAATTCCAGGTGAGCTCGACGGGAAAGACCTCGCCCGT
The DNA here is from genome assembly GCA_035541255.1 of Patescibacteria group bacterium. Lineage (GTDB taxonomy): Bacteria > Acidobacteriota > Terriglobia > Acidiferrales > UBA7541 > JOPF136. Next base: position 37,579 of record DATKNR010000204.1, read on the forward strand.
GGAGCGTAGAGCAAAGCCTTCGCGCGGCCCGCGGTTGAGCAAAGCGCATTCTTCGCCTGCAAGGAAGGCCGCCAGGTCTGCGGAGCGAAGCTGATGGTATTCGGGCGGAGTGAGGTCCGTGACGCGCCGTCCCTTCATCGAGCCGGGAGGGTGGCCCAGGAGCTGATGCATGGCGCGATTGGCAAACTGAATCACTCCTTCGAGGCTGCTGAGACTCGCGCCATCGCTCACGGAGTCGAGGATGGCCTCAATGCGTTTTTCCGTGGCCTTGGCAGCCTCGCGGGTAATGAGTCGCACGGCGGGCAGCACGACGGCGACAAAGAGCAGAGGAAGAGCAATAAGGACGGCCAATAGGGCGGCCGCGAAGGCGTCGACGAGCACGGAGCCGATGCGCAGGGCGTCGATAGCCACGTCGGAGACGACAAAGGAGAAAAACGTGACCGCCAGGGCCCTCCCCAACAGATGACGAGTCACGGTGGCCGCGGGATTGGCGGGGAGTCCAGTGATTGAGGCAACCGGCTTGGCTGGCGTGGACATGGAGTCTCCATCAGGCATATCGGCAGGATGGGGAGAAAAATGAACGGGGCGTGGCCGCTCCGCGGGGTGTCTGGGAAGGAACGCGGGGCGCGATTCGTATCTTTTCCCGGTGCGAGAATGGGGATAGGCTTAGCGTCGGTTGGTGCTTCCACAGGGAGAAAGAAGCGGGGCACGATGGCAAGATTCGTACGAATACTGATGGCGATGATACTTGTGGCGGGGCTGGGCGTACTGGCGTGGTCCGTGGAGGTCCGGCGAGCCAGCGAACAGGAAATCCTGCGGCAGGCGGCGCTGGCCGCGGGTGTCGCGCAGCAGATGCAACAGAGCGTTGTTCTGTTTTTCCACGGGCGCGCGCATTCCGGACAGATGTTCGCGGGAGCCCTGGCGCAGATGGGAGTGGCGCCAGAGGCGGTGGGCGGAATCCTGACTGCGGCGGGCGCCGTGTTCAACTTCCGGCATTTCCGCGCGGGGAACGAGCTGGCCGTGGGCCGCTCGGTGATGGGCCAGCTGCGTGCCGTGGAGTACCGCATCGATCCGGAGCATGAATTGTGGGTGACACCGGAGGCGCGGTCGTTTCATGCGGAAATCAAACCGATTCCGATCACCACGAATGAAGAAGGGGTCGCCGGACGAGTGGATGATTCGCTGTTCAACGCGGTGACGGACGCGGGGGAGAAACCCGAGCTGGCGCTGGCGCTGGCGGACATTTTCGGTTGGGACATCGACTTCAACACGGATACGCGGCCGGGCGACACGTTCCGGATCGTGGTGGAGAAGAAGCGCTACACGAACGGTTCGCTGGCTCTCTACGGGCGCATCCTGATGGCGGAATACGTGAACGCGGGCCGGCGCTACCAGGCGGTTCTGTTCCACGACGCGGAAGGGCACCCGGCGTACTACGGAGCGGACGGGAAGGCTCTGAAGAAAGCGTTCCTGCGCTCGCCGCTGCAATTCCACGCGCCCATCACGTCGCATTTCAGCTACAGCCGGTTTCATCCCATCCTGAAAATTTACCGGCCGCATTTGGGCATCGACTACGGCGCGCCGGAAGGTTCGCCCGTGCAGACGATCGGGAGTGGGCGTGTGATCTTCGCCGGCCGGAGCGGGGGCGAAGGAAACATGGTGCGCATCCGGCATACAAACGGGTACGAGACGATGTACCTGCATTTGTCGCGAATCCTGGTGCATACGGGAGAGCCCGTAGTGCAAGGCCAGCGCATCGGACTGGTGGGCCACACGGGGCTGGCTACGGGACCGCATCTGGATTTCCGCATCAAACAGAACGGGGCGTTCCGCAATTTCGAGACGCTGAGATTGCCGCCGGCCGAACCCGTGTCGCGAGCGCAACTCTCGCAGTTCGTTGCCGACCGCGACAGATGGATCGCGCTGCTGCCGTCGGCGGGCACTCAGGTGGCGCGGGCAGCGACCGGGGGCACGCCGGGAAATCCGTAGTGATTCCAGGTTGTGTGCACATCACAACCTGATGTGATTTCGCTCACAATCCGCTTTCGCCGGATGTGCTATTCTAGTTTTTGTTGCTGGAAGCCGCGCGGTCTTCTGTCCAGCCAGAATGTCGTGCCGTGCGGCCTGGCGGCGTCCTCGACCGGCAGGAAATTCGAAGCCGAGTTGCGGTCCCCGAAGGAAACCTAATCCCGGCGGGGGGAGTCGAACGGAATCAGGGGAAGAGTGAAGCCATGTCCACCTTAGTAGAATCTCCGCAAACGAAATCGAAACGGGAAGTGATCGACCGCGCGGTAATCCGGTTTGCCGGCGACTCCGGCGACGGGATGCAGGTGACCGGGAGCCAGTTCACGAACACGGTCGCGCTGTACGGAAACGACATTGCGACGTTTCCGGACTATCCGGCGGAGATCCGCGCTCCCGCGGGAACGATCCCGGGGGTGAGCGGATTCCAACTTCACTTCTCGTCGAACGAGGTGTATACGCCGGGCGACGCGGTGGACGCGCTGATCGCGATGAATCCGGCGGCATTGAAAGTCAACCTTGCCGAACTGAAGGCCAACGGCATCCTGATCGTGAATTCGGACAGCTTCCAGGAGACGGACCTGCGCAAGGCGCAGATGGAAACCAACCCGCTGGAAGACCATTCGCTGGACAAATACCGGCTCTTCCCGGTGGAATTGGAGCGCCTGACGAAGCTGGCGCTGGAAGAAGTGAAGATCGACGCGAAGGCCAAGTCGCGCTGCAAGAATTTCTTCGCGCTGGGAATGTGCTACTGGCTATACAACCGGTCGATGGAGCCTACAGTCCGGTGGATCGAGGAAAAATTCCACAACAAACCGCTGCTGGTGGAAGCGAACAAGTTGGCGCTGAAGGCCGGATATTCCTACTGCGAGGCCACCGAAGCGTTTCAGATCAGCTACGAAATTCCCCCGGCGCACCTGAGTCCGGGCATCTATCGCAGCATCAGCGGAAACCAGGCGCTTGCGCTGGGCTTCGTAGCGGCAGCGGAGAAGGCCGGGTTGACGCTGTTCCAGGGCAGCTATCCGATTACACCCGCGTCGGACATCCTCCACGAGTTGTCGCACTACAAGGATTTCGGAGTCATCACGTTCCAGGCGGAAGACGAGATTGCGGCGATCACGAGCGCGATTGGCGCGGCGTATGCCGGCGCGCTGGCAATTACCACCACCTCGGGGCCGGGGATGGCGCTGAAGACGGAAGCGATGGGCCTGGCCGTGGCCGTGGAGATTCCCCTGGTAATTTGCGATATCCAGCGGGGCGGGCCTTCGACCGGACTGCCGACCAAAACGGAGCAAGCAGACCTGCTGCAGGCGCTGTTCGGCCGGAACTCCGAGGCGCCGATTCCGGTTCTGGCGGCGTCCACGCCGGCGGACTGCTTCTGGACCGCGGTGGAAGCGAGCCGGATCGCGATCAAATACATGGTGCCGGTGATCGTGCTGTCCGACGGCTATCTCGCGAATGGTGCGGAGCCGTGGCGGATTCCTAAGGCTTCGGAAATTCCGGCGATTCCGGTTCATTTCGCCACCGACCCACAGGGTTTCCTGCCGTACAAGCGGGATCCGAAGACGCTGGCGCGGCCATGGGCCATTCCCGGCACTCCGGGACTGGAACACCGCATCGGCGGCATTGAAAAGCAGGATGTGGTCGGCAACATCAGCTACGAGCCGCTGAACCACGAGAAGATGGTGCGCACGCGCGCGGCAAAGGTGGAAGCCATCGCGCAGGACATTCCGCCGGTGGCAGTGGACGGAGATCCCGAGGGAGAACTGCTGGTAGTTTCTTGGGGCTCGACGGCGGGATCGATTGCTGCGGCGGTGAAGGCGCAGCGGGCACGGGGCACGAAAATGGGGCACGTGCACTTGCGGCACCTGAATCCGCTGCCGGGGAATATGGGCGACGTGTTGAAGCGCTACAAAAAAGTGCTGGTGCCGGAACTGAACATGGGCCAGTTGCTGTGGGTTCTTCGCGCGAAGTACCTGGTGGACGCGCAAGGATTGAACAAAATTCAGGGCCGGCCGTTCCGGCAGGCCGAACTGGAAGAAAGATTCGCCGAAATTCTGGGCAAACGGGAGAGAGTGCAATGAGCACCGCAACGCTGCCGCCACCGCTGACGCGAAAAGATTTTCAGACCGACCAGGAGGTGCGCTGGTGTCCGGGATGCGGCGACTACGCCATCCTCGCCGCGGTGCAATCCGTGTTTCCGGAGCTGGGCATTCCCCGGGAAAAGTTCGTTGTGGTGTCGGGCATCGGCTGCTCCAGCCGGTTCCCGTACTACATGAACACGTTCGGGTTCCACACCATCCACGGGCGCGCGCCCGCGGTGGCCACGGGTATCAAGGCCATCCAGCCGGATCTGGAAGTGTGGGTGGCCACCGGAGACGGCGACGCGCTGTCGATCGGCGGAAACCACACGATCCACCTGCTGCGGCGGAACGTGGGCGTGAAGGTGCTGCTGTTCAACAACCGGATTTACGGCCTGACAAAGGGACAGTACTCGCCGACCTCCGAATTCAACAAGAAGACGAAGTCCACACCGTTCGGCTCGATGGACCGGCCGTTCAATCCGGTGTCGCTGGCGATCGGTTCGGAAGCGACGTTCGTGGCGCGGTCGGTGGACGTGTTCCAGTCGCATCTGAAGGACACGTTGAAGGCGGCGGCGAAGCACCGCGGTTCCGCGTTCATCGAAATCCTGCAAAACTGCAACATTTTCAATGATGGCGCGTGGACCTCGCTGACGGAGAAAGACGCGCGCACCGAGCATGTCCTGGTGCTGGAACACGGCAAGCCGCTCATTTTCGGCAAGAACCGCGACAAAGGAATCCGCCGGAAGCCGGACGGTGACATTGAAGTCGTGACACTGGGGAACGGGATTAAGCCGGAAGACCTGGTGATCCACGATGCGCACCAGACGCGCGCGTCGTACGCCTTCCTGCTGTCGCACATGGAGCACCGGCCCGGATTCCCGACTCCGATCGGTCTGTTCCGCTCCTGGGACGACCTGCCCCGCTATGAAGATGTGATCCAGGATCAGGTGAAGAATGTGATTGCCAAGCGCGGCCGTGGGGATCTGGACAAACTGCTGCAGACCGGCGACACCTGGGAAGTGAAGTAGCGTTGCGGCACGGCCTCCCGCTGAGGCAGCCAATTTAGATAGATCGTTCGCGATTCCGCGGGCCCGCCGCGTGAGACGGGCCACATCCACACGTATCCTCCAGTTGTGGCAAGATATCGAATAGAAGTACGCCCGTTCTTGATACCGGTGATGCCCACACTTACCGAGCAACGCGAACAGATTTTCGAGTGCTTCCGCCGCTGGGGCTACCTGGAGGCGGACCTCGATCCGCTGGGCCTGCTGCGTTTGCCCGCCGTGCAGGAGCTGGAAGGGGACACGGAAGAGCATCAGGCGGCGCGCGGTTTTTATTGCGGGACGGTTGGTGTGGAGTTTGCGCACATTCTGGACTCGAAACGCCGGCAATGGATTCAGGAGAGGATGGAATCGGCGGCGCCTGCGCCGGACCGCGCGCGGATTCTGGAGCGGCTGACTTCGGCGGAACTGTTCGAGCAGTTCATCCAGGCGCGCTATCCCGGAGCAAAGCGGTTTTCGCTCGAGGGCAGCACGGCGGTGATTCCGTTTCTGGACCAGGTGCTGGAGACTGCGGCGCGATTTGGCGGCGAGCATGCGCTGGTGGGGATGAGCCATCGCGGGCGGCTGAACGTCATCCTGCATACGGCGGGGAGGCAGGCGGCGGAGATTTTCGCGGGGTTCGAGGACGTGGATCCGCGGAGCGTGCTGGGCGCGGGGGACGTGAAATATCACCGCGGCGCGACGGGAGAATTCCGTGCGCGGAACGGGCGCGAGCTGCGGATTCACCTGGTGTCGAATCCGAGCCATCTGGAATTTGTGGACCCGGTGGTGATGGGACGCGCGTATGCAAAGCAGGCCCGCGCGGGACGCGACGGAAAAAATAAGGTATGGCCCGTGGTGCTGCATGGCGACGGGGCGTTTTCCGGGCAGGGAGTGCTGGCGGAAACCCTGAACCTGGGCGGGCTGCGGGCGTATTCGGTCGGCGGGACGATTCATGTGATCGTGAACAACCTGATCGCGTTCACCACGGAGCCGAAGGATTTGCAGCCGACTCCGTTCGCTTCGGACGTGGCGCGGCGCGTGCCGATACCGATTTTCCACGTGAACGGCGAGGACGTGGACGCGGTCGTACGCGTGGCGCAGATGGCGGCGGAGTATCGCGCGGCGTTTGGGAGCGACGTGGTGGTGGACCTGGTGGGATACCGGAGGCACGGGCACAGCGAGATTGACGATCCCACGATCACGCAGCCTGTGCTGTACCGGCACATCAAAGAGCATCCACAGCTATGGAAGATCTATGCGCAGCGGGCGGGGCTGGACGCGGAGCCGGTGGCGAAACGCGTCCGCGAGTCGCTGGGCGCGGAACAGAAGGAAGCTGTGAAGTTCGCGAAAATTCCCTCGATGAGGAAGCTGCCGGGCTACTGGGCGCCGTATTTCGGCGGGCGATACAAAGCGGAGTGCGAGGTGTCCACGCCGGTCAGGGGCGAAGAGTTGCGCGCAGTGGGCGAACTGCTGACGCGCACTCCGGCGGGCTTCCACGTGCATCCGAAAGTGAAGAAGCTGCTCGATCAGCGCCTGGAAATGTCGCGCGGCGAGCGGCCGGTGGATTACGGGATGGCGGAAGCGATGGCGTTTGCCACGCTCTTGCGGCAGGGAATTCCTCTGCGGTTTTCGGGGCAGGATTCGCGGCGGGGCACGTTCAATCAGAGACATGCGGCGCTGGTGGATACGGAGACGGAGGAGCAGTTTGTAGCGCTGGAGCACATCGGCGAGAACGGGGCGTGGTGCGAGATACAGAATTCGCCGCTTTCCGAGGCGGCCGTGCTGGGCTTCGAGTACGGCGTCAGCCGGGATTATCCGGAGGCGCTGGTGGTGTGGGAGGCGCAGTTCGGGGATTTTGCGAACGGGGCGCAGGTGTTCATCGACCAGTTCATCGCCGCGGCGGAAGACAAGTGGGGACTGCTCTCCGGGCTAGTGATGCTGCTGCCCCACGGCTACGAGGGCCAGGGGCCGGAACATTCCAGCGCGCGGATCGAGCGGTTTCTGCACCTGGCCGCCCGGGATAATTTCCAGATCTGCCAGCCGTCGGACGCGGCGCAGTATTTCCACCTGCTGCGGCGGCAGGCGCTGCGGAAGTGGCGGAAGCCGCTGGTGCTGTTCACGCCGAAAAGCATGCTGCGGCATCCGGACGCGTCGTCGCCGATCGAGGCGTTCACGCGGGCGCACTTCCGTCCGGTGCTGCGCGATGCGGAAGTGAGGGACGCGAAGCGGATCCTGCTGTGCACCGGCAAGATCGGGCACGAACTGAAGGCGGAGCGCAAGCGGCGCGGCGACACGTCGACCGCGATTTTGTTTCTGGATCAGATGTATCCGTTCCCGGAGCAGGATTTGACGGACGCGCTGGCACAGCATCCTGCGGCGCATGAAGTCGTGTGGGTGCAGGAAGAGCCGGCGAACATGGGAGCGCTGTTCTTTGTGCTGCCGCGGCTGGAGCGGCTGGCCACCGGCCGGGCCGTGCGTTCGGTCAAGCGGTCGGCCAGCGCGACGCCGGCAACGGGATCGGCGAAGGCGCACGAGATGGAGCAGGAGACGCTGCTCGCGCTCGCCTTCACAACCGGGAAACAGTGAATTCGAGCGTCCCCTGCGGACGCCGCGGAGGCAAGTGTATGGCGGAACCAACCAAAGAAGAATTGATGGCGCGGATTGCGGAGCTGGAAAAGCAGCAGGGAACGCGGAAACGCGGCAGCCTCGAATTCCGGGTCGGAGAGAAGGGCGGAGTGAGCGTGTATGGGCTGGGGCGATTTCCCGTCACACTCTATTACGAGCAGTGGGTGCGGCTGCTCGACGCGGCCGACAGCCTGCGCGAATTCCTGGAAGAAAACAAGAGCCGGCTGAAGATGAAGGACCAGAAGTAGGACCGCCCCCAACCGCAGCAACTGCTTGTCTTATATCGCTTGACTTTTCGCTCTATCTTCGCCTAAGGTGGAGGGCGTGAGGTCTGCGTCCCCCGGAGGACGCCGGCCCGGGGAGCGAGCCATGGCTTTGACCAAGCGGCAGAAGCAGGTGCTGGATCTGCTGGTGCATTTCCAGAACAAGAAGGGCTATGCGCCCAGCTACGAGGAAATCGGCAAGGGGCTGGGGCTGGCTTCGCTCGCCACGGTGCATAAACACATCCTCACGCTGGAGCGAAAGGGCTTCATCCGGCGCGGATACAATCAGAGTCGGTCCATTGAAGTGTTGCAACTGCCGCGGCCGGTGAGGGAGGAGATTATCGAGCGCGCGGCCGTGACGGAGCTGCCGCTGATGGGGAGAATTGCCGCAGGGCGCCCGCTGGAATCGGTGGAGGACCGGGAAACGATTTCGCTGTCGGACTTTACGCGGTCGAAAAACGTGTTTGTGCTGCGGGTAAAGGGCGAGTCGATGGTAGACGACCACATTCTGGACGGCGACTACGTGGTAGTGGAGCCGACGCAGGTGGCGAATAACGGGGAAATCGTGGTGGCCCTGGTGGGCGGGGACGAAGCGACGCTGAAACGGTTCTACCGCGAAGGCGCAGGCCGCGTGCGGCTCCAGCCGGCGAATGCGGAGATGCAGCCAATCCGCGTGGCGGCGAACGACGTAAAGATTCAGGGCAGGGTCCTGGGAGTGCTTCGCAAGTACTGATTTTACAGGACGGGACCGCGGGCGGCGTTTTCTACGAGGATCCTGCGCAGACCGGCCTGCAAGGCCACTACACCCCGTATCTCCTAGTCCGCTTTCTCCACTTACTGCTTGCTCCGTGCCCCCGGCGGGGATAGATTCGCTCTTCCCGGCCGACTCTGGTGAGGAGGCACATAGATGAGCACATTCGATCCAAGCCGTTCGATTCCCGCTGCCGCAGGTGGACAAGCGCGGATAGGCCCGAGCGTGCAAGTGAAGGGTGAAATCAACGGCAGCGAAGATCTGGAAATCCACGGGAGCGTGGAGGGCACGGTGTCGCTCGATGAGCGGCGGCTGACCATTGGACCGACGGCGAAGGTAAGCGCCGATCTATCCGCGCGCGAAATTGTCATTTACGGCAGCGTGAAGGGAAATCTGAAGGCCAAGGACCGGATCGAGATTAAGAAGGATGGGTCGGTGGTCGGCGATCTCTCTACAGCACGCATCATGATTGAAGATGGTGCGTACTTCAAAGGCTCGATCGAAATTGAGAAGGGCGCCGAAGCGCAGCGGGCCAAAGCCCAGCCCGCCCACGCCGGATAGTCCCAACCGGGCGACACACAACTCGGAAGTTTCTTTATGCCGACGATTCTCCCGTGGGCCGCACTCCGCCGCGTTGACTTCACGGGGCGGTTTTAGTACTCTGACAAATTGTCTCTACAGGGAAAGGTGTGACTGAGCGATGCGAACGTATGTTCCCTCGGGCGGACGTGCCGAGGAATTGAGCAAAGGTAACAACTGGTTCGTGGTGGACGCGGACGGCAAGGTGCTGGGCCGGCTGGCGACGCGGGTAGCCCGTGTGCTCATCGGCAAAGACAAGCCTGAGTTCACGCCGTACCTCGATTGCGGCGACCACGTGGTGGTAATCAACGCCGCGAAGATCGTGCTGACGGGGCGAAAGATCGAACAGAAGGTCTATCACCGGCACAGCGGATACCCCGGCGGGCTAAAAGAGGAAGGCGTGAAGAAGCGCCTGGCCGAGCGGCCCGAAGAGGTGATTCGCGAAGCCATTCTGGGCATGTTGCCTAAGAACAAGCTGCGCGCGCACAGAGCGAAGAAACTTCGCATCTACGTGGATGCGAAGGGGCTGGAACGGCACGCGGCGCAGAAGCCGCAGCCGCTCGCCGTCTGACGCCGGCCGCCGGAAGCGGCAGAGACGAGCCGGCAGAGAAATTGACCGCACGGATGAACCGCTGAAGCAGGTCCCCGCTGGGTGGGATGCTCGCCGGATCGTTCGGAACGGGAATTCATGGAGGTAGGGGATTTGAGCACACAGCCACCGGTAGTGGTGCCCGCGACGCCGGCGCCGCCACAGCCATCGAAGAATGTGGGAACGAATCAGCCGGCCTATGGGACGGGCCGGAGAAAAGAAGCGATCGCGCGTGTATTCCTGCGGCCGGGGAGCGGGAAGTTCACGGTGAACGGAAGACCGCTGGAGGACTACTTCAAGAATTCGGTGTGGCGGCTGATCGCCACGGAACCGCTGCGGTTCACCGAACTGGAAGGGAAAGTGGACGTGGCGTGCACGTGCCGTGGCGGCGGATCGGCCGGGCAGGCAGACGCAGTGCGCATGGGACTGTCGCGCGCGATTTCGCGCCACGACACGGAGCTGCGTCCGCGGCTGCGGAAAAACGGATTCCTGACGCGCGACTCGCGCATGAAGGAGCGCAAGAAGTACGGACAGAAGGGCGCGCGGAAGCGGTTCCAGTACAGCAAGCGTTAAGGCGGTACAAATCACGGCCGGCGAGGCGCCGGCAAAAAAGGACGCTGTCCGCCATGGCGGATTCAAGTGTCCCTTTCGCAAAGGAGGAACATGGCAGTCGAAATTTCCATGAAGGAGCTGCTGGAGGCCGGAGTCCATTTCGGCCACCAGACGCGGCGCTGGAACCCGAAGATGAAGGAATATATCTTCGGGGAGCGCAATGGGATCCACATTGTGGACCTGCAAAAGACCTTGAAGATGTTCCGCGACGCGGCGCGGTACGTGAGCGAACTGGCGGCGCAGGGACGCGCGGTCCTGTTCGTCGGCACCAAGCGGCAGGCGCAGGAGGCGGTGGCGGAAGAAGCCAAGCGTTCGAACATGTTCTACGTGAACAACCGGTGGCTGGGCGGAACGCTGACGAATTTCGCCACGGTGCAAAAATCGATCAAGCGGCTGCGCGAGCTGAAGGCCATGAAAGAGGATGGCCGGATGGCCGAGCTTTCGAAAAAGGAAGCGGCACGGCTCGAGCGCGAGTTAAAGCACCTGCAGGCCAACCTGGAGGGAATCGAAGCGATGACGGCGCTTCCGGACGCGCTGTTTGTCATCGATTCGTCGAGCGAGGAGATCGCGGTGCGCGAAGCGCGGCGGATGGGGATCCCCGTGGTGGCCATCGTGGACACGAACTGCGACCCCGACCTGGTGGACGTTGTGATCCCCGGCAATGACGACGCGCTGCGCGCCATCAAACTGTTCACGTCGAAAATTGCGGACGCGGTGAAAGAGGGCCGCGAGCAGTTCGAGCGCTCGCAGCTGGAGTCGCAGAAGGCGGCGGAGCCTGTGGAAGGCGCAGTCCCGGCTGGGGCGCCGGCGGCGGAAGGCGCAGCGTTCGTGGATGCCAGCGCTTACGAGGAATACGAGAAGCAGGAAGGCTACTTCGTAGACCGGGCATTCGAGACGCCCGCGGCAGATGAGCTGCTGGCGCAAACCGAGAAAGAAAGCCAGGAATAGCCGCTCCGGGCCGGTGCCGCTCCGCCGGCGCGTGCGGTTCGCGCCCCGGAGCCGGCAAGTCCGCACCCGCCGCGCCGCATGACCGGCGCCAAGGACCGAATGAGACCATGAGCACCGAACCAAACAAGGACGGACAACCGCAGATTTCGGCGCAGCTCGTGAAGACGCTGCGTGAACGGACGGGTGCCGGCTTCAGCGACTGCCGCTCCGCGCTGGTCGAATCGAAAGGCGATTTGGACGGGGCTGTCGATATTCTGCGGAAGAAGGGACAGGCGGCCGCCAAGAAGAAGGCGGCGCGCGTGGCCACGGAAGGCGCGGTTGGCACGTATCTTCACGCCGGCGGAAAAATCGCCGTGCTCGTGGAGGTGAACTGCGAAAGCGACTTCGTCGCACGCACGGACGAATTCCAGAAGCTATGCCACGACCTGGCCATGCATGTGGCCGCGCTTGACCCGCGTTACGTGAAGCGCGACGACGTGCCGGCGGAGATCGTGGAGCGCGAGCGGGCCATCTACCTCGAGCAGGCGCGCACCACCGGGAAGCCCGAGAATGTGCTGCCGCGCATCGTGGAAGGAAAGCTGGAGAAATTCTTCGCCGAGAGCTGCCTGTACGAACAGCACTTCATCAAGGATGAGCAGATCACGGTTAACGACCTGATTCAGCAAGCAGTGGCAAAAATGGGCGAGAACATCGGCGTGCGCCGCTTTGCCCGGTTCAAGGTGGGCGAGCAAGGGGCCCAGGACGCGGCCGCGGCAGGTTCGGAGGCGGCGGAGCAGATTCCCGCCTGAGGGCCGCGGCAGCGTGCCGAATCGGCACGTTCCTCTGCTAGAATCGAACGGAGTCGCCCGCCGCAACGGCTGCGGGCGTCCCGCGCTGCCGGGAAGCTTGGAGCGAGCTCGATGGCCGTGGCACAAGGGAGTTCCGTGGTACCCGCACCCCAGGCGAACCTGCGCTATCAACGCATCCTTCTGAAATTATCCGGAGAATCTCTCCAGGGGCCGCAAGGCTTTGGCCTCCACGGGCCAACCGTGGCGCGGCTGGCGGACGAGATCAAGGCCGTCTACGAACTGGGAGCGCAAATCGCTCTGGTGGTCGGCGGCGGAAACATTTTCCGCGGTGCCAGGCAGGGCGGGCTGGGAATCGAGCGGGTCACGGGCGATTACATGGGCATGCTGGCCACGGTAATCAATTCGCTGGCGCTGCAGGACGCGCTGGAAAAGCTGGGTTGCCACACGCGGGTGATGAGCGCGATTGAAATGCACCAGGTGGCGGAACCGTTTATTCGCCGGCGCGCGACGCGTCACCTGGAAAAGGGACGCATCGTGATCCTGGCGGCGGGGACGGGGAATCCGTATTTCTCGACTGACACGGCGGCGGCGCTGCGAGCGGTGGAGATCAAGGCGGAAGCCATCTTGAAGGCCACGCGTGTGGATGGAATCTACGACGCCGACCCCGAGAAAGTGCCGAACGCCAAGCGGTTCGAGAGGATCGGTTACCTGGAAGTGATTCAGCGCGGCCTGCAGGTGATGGACACGACGGCCATTTCCCTGTGCATGGACAATCAGCTCCCGATCGTGGTCTTCGACATGAACAAGCCGGGCAACGTGCAGCGAGTGATCCGGGGGGAAAAGGTGGGCTCAGTTGTGTGCGCGGTGAAGTAGGCCGGCACCCAGGCGGAGGTGGATCGCATGACGGCGATCGCGAACACGAAAGACGCCATGAACCAGGCGCGGACGCGCATGGAAAAGGCCGTGGAAGATTTCCGGAAAGAGCTGGCGGGTGTGCGCACGGGACGGGCGAACGTGACCCTGCTGGACCACATCCGGGTGGACTATCACGGGACTCCCATGCCCATCAATCAGCTGGGGACGATGACCGTGCCGGATCCGACCATGATCCTGATCTCGCCGTGGGATCCGAGCGTGGTCCCGCTGGTGGACAAGGCGATTCGAACCTCTGACCTGGGGCTGAATCCCGCGACGGACGGGAAGGTGGTGCGCGTGCCGATTCCGCCCTTGACGGAAGAGCGGCGCAAGGAACTGGTCAAGCACCTGCATAAGACTCTGGAAAACCACCGCACGGCGATTCGCAACGTCCGCCGGGACGTGAAAGAGGCGATCGAAAAACTGGAAAAAGAGAAAAAAATCAGCGAGGACGAACGCAAGCGCACCGTGGAAGAACTTGAGAAAGTCACGCACCAGGAAACGAAAAAGCTTGAAGACCTGTCCGCGGCCAAAGAAAAAGAAGTGATGGAAATCAAGTAGACCGGTGGCGCCCCGCCGCTAATCCGCCGCGCGCACCTGATCCGCCGGAAAGAAAGAAAACGTACATGCCTGTCCCTGGGCCGCGCATGCCAGCCGGCCGAGCCTGGGTACTTTGGCCGGGGACTCGTCCGGAACCGCGGGACCGAGTGCGAGTTCGCGGATCTTGTCCGCGGCGGCGCGCAACGATGAGTCTCCGCGCAGGAACTTCACCGCTACGGGACTCGCCTCCGTGCCGAGCAGGACCAGGAATTCCGCCGACCCCGACGCGCCCGCCGGCAGGAGGCGGGGGAGCGAATGTTCGCCGAAAAGCGAGGGATCCTCGCGGACGTGGACGATGAGGTCGTCGGCCTGCTTCGTACCGCCCACAAGTTTTTCGAGCCGCGCGCGCGTTTCAGCCGGAGAGTGGGCGGCGGATGCGGCGAGAGCGTACATCCGGGCTGCCTCCTGGGTGCGTCCTTCCTTTTCATAGATCTGACCGAGACGATCGCCGGCCTGGCCGCGCAGGCTCAGTCGCCAGGCAGCGTCCACTAATTTTGCCGCGCGTTTCAGCTCACCCCGCTGGAAGCATGCCCAGCCCAGTGTGTCGAGGTACGTCGCCAGAGAGGCCACGCGGGCAAGGTCCCTCGGCGAAATTTTGTCGATCGTCAGATTGGCGAGATCGGATTCCACGCCGGCCACCGCCAAGCCGGCGTATTGCTGGGCGCTCTCCAGATCGACGCCGTGATCGATCAATTCGACCGCAGCGGCATTCCACACGGGAGGCGAAGGGTTCAGTTCCACGGCTTTCGCGAATGCGGCCTTGGCCTTGTCCGGGTGGTTCAGGTTGAGCTCGGCACGTCCGAGATTGATGTACAGCCGCGGGTCGGTGGAAGAAAGCGCCACGGCTTTCTCCAGCTCCGTCTCCGCTTCCGCCCAGCGATGGGCCTGCTCGAGCGTCGCTCCAAGGCTGGCCTGAGCCATGGCGTCCAGCGGTTTCACCTCGATCTGTTTGCGGAACGCGGCTATGGCTTCGTCGTAGTGCTGCATGGCCGCCTCGGCCAGGCCGATGCCTTCGTAGGCGAATTCGTCCTTGGGATCGATCTCGGTCTGCTTCCGAAAGGCTTGGATGGCTTTTTCGTTTTCCTGCTGCGCCAGCCGCACCGCTCCCAGGAGTTTCCACGCGCGTTTGTGCGCCGGTTCGCGCGCTACGGCACGTTCCAGCAGTTGCTCGGCGAGCGGAAACTTCTGTTCGGCGTAGGCATGCGTGGCGGCCTGAACGAGATCATCCACCGGCGCCGATTCGGGAATCGCGGAGATTCCCCCCACGGTGGATTCCAGAACGAAGGATTGGGATTCATCGTTTCGCACGGCGTTGCGGAACAGCATGGTGTAGTCGTTTGCGGACGCTGCCGGAATGTCGTGCTTGCGGATGTTGAGAGTGCGCGAGGCGGATAGCGAGCCGCCCGCGGCGGAATAAGTGGAACGATATTCTCCGTACTCGCGCGACACGGAAGTGGCCACGGGAGCGCGTGCCGTGTAGTGCTGGGGAATCGTCAGCCTCATTTCCATGGTCACTTCCGCAGGCGAGCCGAGGACGATGGCGGCGCCGGCGGCGGGCGAATCAGGCAGAGCCAGAGCGGGCAGGGGAGGGGCCAGTTGCGCGCGGCGGTTGGCCCAGTCGAAGAAGCCGGACTCCACGATGTGATACTCGAGAGTGAAGGGATGATGCGTGTCGCCGGGATCGGAGGGCTTCACGTCAGTGATCTCGCCGCGGAGGCCGTCCGAGGCGGCGATGGCCTGGCCGAGCTGCTTCCACTTCGCCTGCGCGGTCCGGTGGAACGCCCCGCGAAGCAGGACTTCGTTG
The DNA here is from genome assembly GCA_035541255.1 of Patescibacteria group bacterium. Taxonomy (GTDB): domain Bacteria; phylum Acidobacteriota; class Terriglobia; order Acidiferrales; family UBA7541; genus JOPF136. The sequence goes on from DATKNR010000204.1 coordinate 53,202, forward strand.
TCGCCGCGCAACGTGTAATGGACCGTCGCATCGAGCTTTCCCAGATCGCTGATGCTGCCTTCCATGCGCCACAACTGATGCACCGGGAAGGGCGGGTCCGGCGGAGTCTCGACAATCGTCGCCGGTCCTTCGGCCGGAATATCGAGCGCCTGTCTGCCGCGCAACGCGGACGTAAGCAAACCGAAGGGAGCCACCTCTGTGATGGTGTCGAGCCAGTCGGCCTTGTCGCCGTCCTGTGTACGGGTGATTACGCGGTCGAAGGCAGCGGGAGAAGGGATATCCGGGTCGAGTTTTTCGGAGCCCGAGGATGCACGCTGCGAGCTTATGAGCACGGCATCCACATGCAGCCCCTCGGCGGCAGCCAGCGCGGCGAACAACGCGTGCTTGTCAATCGAATCGGCGTAACCATTCTTGAGCAGAGCCGATAGCGAGTGCGGCTCGTAGCTGCCGCTGCCGAAAGCAACGCCCACGCTGTGGAGCTTCAGGGCGACAAAATCGTAGATGGCGTTCAGCTTCTCCGCGGGAGTATTGCAATTCGCCGTGAGTTCGTCCGCTTTCTTCTGGATTTCGGGCGTAACGGCAGTTGCCGCATGCAGCAGAGACTGGTACCAGGCGCCCAGCTGTTCCCAGCTCGCAAACGTGGTGGCCTGCACATCGGGTGCGTCGCCGCCCGCCGCCGAATTCTGCTGGTCCTTCGCATCTTCCGTGTGGCTGGTGTGCGATGTGGTCCATGTGTAGATGCGGCGGCCGGAGGATTCCTCGACGTGAGGCTCGAATCCCGGCCGTGTCTTCAGCTTGAGTGCGCGCGCAGCGGGCACGTCCAGTTGGAGTTTTTGCTCCAGTGTGATGGCGGTCTTTTCAAAATCTTGCTGGAACCAGAACTGCCCGCGGATCAGCGGCTGATGGATGGTTTCCAGAACTTCGTATTCCAGCGCTTCGCCCGGATGGAGCGGAGGGACGCGGATGTGCTTCTCTCTCGCGTCGGAATAGAGAGGGGCGTCGCGCACGGCCTGTGCGGCGAGATCCAGGATGCTTGCCGAGGGAGCCTCGATCGTCGTTCCGTCCGCGTGGTGGATGCGTACGTGGGAAATCTCCATTCGCTCCGTCGCGCTGTTGTAGGCGAACACGAGTTCATCCAGCGCACGGACGCCTTCATCGTTCTGCACACGGATACGGGTGGTGGATTCGATGCGGCCGGTGCCGTCGTCTTCGTAGCGCGCGCGAGTCACGAGCGATTCGACGATGAGCGGTTCCTGGGAATTGTCGGGTTTCTTCTGTGCCGCGGCCGGCGGCTGCGCGGTGGGTGACTGTTGCGCATGGAGAAGTGAGGAAGTGTCGGTGAGGACTGTGAGGGCGGCAATTGCGAGAGCGCCGAGCAACAGCTGGCGAAACTTGGGTGAGACGTGCACCGTCAGGTCGGTCCGCAAATTCGTAAACCTTTAGAAGAATAGGGAGTGTTCCGCGGTGTGACAAATGATTTCTGCACTCGGGATTGCACGCGGTCACTCCCATGGATCAGGGAGACCACGGTCCGCATGGCGCCTTCCTGTAAGTGGCTGAATCTAAAGCGCATAGGGCAGGTTCCGGCGCGCCGCGGTACGTCGAGGGCTCAAGGGTAGTCTGCCCGGGATTTATCCACAAGCCCGGAAGCGTTTGGATTTGACAGAGTTGCGCGTGTTCCCTATACTGCTTGGGTTCGGCAGAGGGGAGTTCCTCTGTCTGTGGTGGTAGGAAGGTCCTCTGGCCCAGCCCGCATGCCGGTCACTCGGGAGCGGGACGGGGGGAGCAGAGGAGCGGCCGGAATGGGGCGCCAGCCCCGCAAAGCCGAGTAAGCCTCTCCGCACGTGACCTGAAGAGCAAGCTCTAGGTCTCGCCAGTTGGCGGAGTTTCTTGCTTGTCCTCCGTTGTCGCTGCGAGTCGTAGCTCGCATGTCCGCCGATCACCGGCAAGCTGCACGCGCAAGTGCGCGTCGCGAAGCGTGAGAAGTCTTGTCGATTGTCCGGCAGCGTGAGGACGGAGGAGTTTGGCAGTGAGCAACAAGGGACAGACAAGAGTGTCTGTTCCACGGAGACGACGTGCCCACATTTTCACAGCTGGTGCGTTACGGGCGTGAGCTGATCCAGTCGAAGACGAAGTCGCCGGCGCTGGAAGGCAGCCCGGAAAAGCGCGGGGTTTGCATTCGCGTGTACACGCAAACGCCGAAGAAGCCGAACTCGGCGCTGCGCAAAGTGGCGCGCGTGCGGCTGACGAACGCGTCCGAAGTGACGACTTACATTCCCGGGATCGGGCACAACTTGCAGGAGCACTCCATCGTGCTCGTGCGGGGCGGCCGCGTAAAGGATCTGCCCGGTGTGCGCTATCACATCATCCGCGGTTCGCTGGATGCGGCGGGCGTGGAGAACCGGAAGCAGGGGCGCTCGAAGTACGGCGCCAAGCGGCCCAAGGCCGCGCAGAAGTAGGAGGAGCCGAGGATGCCGCGTAAAGGAGCAGTCCCACGGCGCACGGTGACGGTGGACCCGGTTCACCAGAGCGACCTGGTCCGCAAGTTCATCAACTGCATGATGTGGGACGGAAAACTGGCCACCGCGCAGCGGATTTTCTATACCGCCATGTCGCAAATTCAGGAAAAGACGAACGACGATCCGGTGAAGACTTTCAAGAAAGCGGTGGAAAACGTGAAACCGATCGTCGAGGTCAAGACGCGGCGCGTGGGCGGGGCGAACTATCAGGTTCCGGTGGAAGTGAACAACTTCCGGCGGCAGTCGCTGGCCATCCGCTGGCTGATTGATTACGCGCGTTCGAGGGCGGGCAAGAGCATGGAAGGGAAGCTGGCGGAAGAGCTGCTGGACGCGGCGAACAACCGCGGCGGAGCGATCAAGAAGAAGGAAGACGTGCACCGCATGGCCGAAGCGAACAAGGCGTTCGCTCATTACCGGTGGTAGGAGCTTTCAAAACGGAATGAGCCCCGCGGCGCAGACGCAAGAGATCGAAATGGGACGGCAGACACAACTCGAACATACCCGGAACATCGGGATCATGGCGCACATCGACGCCGGAAAGACGACGTGCACCGAGCGCATCCTGTTCTACACGGGTGTCACCTACAAGCTCGGCGAAGTGCACGACGGCACGGCGACGATGGACTGGATGGAACAGGAGCGCGAGCGCGGGATCACCATCACCTCCGCGGCGACAACGGCGTTCTGGAAGCGCAACGGAACGGAATACCGGGTGAACATCATCGACACCCCGGGCCATGTGGATTTTACGGTGGAGGTGGAGCGCTCGCTACGCGTGCTGGACGGCGCGGTCGCCGTGTTCGACGGAGTGGCGGGAGTGCAGCCGCAGTCGGAAACCGTCTGGCGCCAGGCGGACAAGTATCGCGTGCCGCGCATCGCCTTTATCAACAAGATGGACCGCATCGGAGCGGATTTTGACCATTGCATCCGCTCGATGCGCCAGCGCCTCGGTGCCCATCCCGTTCCCCTGCAATTTCCCCTCGGCAAGGAAGATCAATTCATCGGCATCATCGATTTCATTGAGCAGAAAGTGATTGTCTACGCGGACGCGTCGGACAGCCAGGGGACGAAGTTCGAGACTTTTCCCGTGGACCAGTTGTGGGACGCGAAATTCGTGGCCGGGCGCGAGGACATCGCGGCGGCTCTGAAAATCTCTGCGATTACCAAGGAATTCTACGACGAGCACCGCGCCAAAGTGGTGGAGTATATCGCCGAGCACGACGATGCCGTGCTGGCGAAATACTTGGAGGAGCACGACCTGTCGGCGGACGAGCTGCGCGCATCCCTGCGGCGTTCCACGATCGCGCTGAAGCTGGTGCCGGTCGTGGCGGGAGCTGCGTTCAAGAACAAGGGCATTCAGCCGCTGCTCGATGCGGTGGTGGATTTCCTGCCGGCGCCGACGGATAAGCCCCCGGTGGAAGGTACGACGCTCGACGGCACGGAAGCGCAGCTGCGGCGTGCCGCGGACGACCAGCCGTTTGCCGCGCTGGCATTCAAGATCATGTCCGACCCGTTCGTGGGTCATCTGACCTACATCCGGGTCTATTCCGGCGTGCTGAAGCAGGGCGACATGGTGTTCAACGCGACGAAGGGGACGCGGGAACGCATCGGCCGGCTGCTGCGCATGCATGCGAACAAGCGTGAGGAAATTGAAGCCGTCTACGCGGGCGATATCGCCGCGTGCGTCGGTTTGAAGAACATCGCCACGGGCGACACGTTGTGCTCGGAAGACAAGCCCGTTCTGCTGGAAAACATTGAATTTCCCACACCGGTCATCAGCGTAGCCATCGAACCGAAAACGAAAGCCGACCAGGAAAAGATGGGCCAGGCACTGGCGAAGCTGACCCAGGAGGACCCCACGTTCCGCGTGAACACGGATCCGGATACGGGCCAGACGCTGATTTCCGGCATGGGCGAGCTGCACCTGGAAATCATCGTGGACCGCATGATGCGCGAGTTCGGCGTGCAGGCCAACGTAGGGCGGCCGCAGGTGGCCTATCGCGAGACGATCAAGAAGGAATCGCAGGCGGAAGGGAAATATATCCGCCAGACGGGCGGCCGCGGCCAGTACGGACACGTAAAGCTGAAGGTGGCGCCGCTCCCGTCTTCCGGCCACGAAGATATGCGCGAAATGTCCACGGACGAACTGGACGCACTGGCAAAGAAGATCTCGGGCGCTGGCGCACGGTGGCGGTTCGACAAGGAGCACCGGCTTCTGTTTATCGACAAGATCGTGGGCGGCGCAATTCCGAAGGAATACGTCCCGCCGGTCGAAAACGGAATTCGCGAAGCCATGGAATCGGGCGGCTTGGCGGGGTACGAGATGGTGGACGTGGCCGTGACACTCTACGACGGCAGCTATCATGAGGTCGACAGTTCGGAAATGGCCTTCAAGATCGCGGGCTCGATGGGATTCAAGGAGGCGTGCTCGAAGGCGGGCCCGGTGCTGCTGGAACCCATGATGCGGGTGGAAGTGGTGGTCCCGGAAGAGTACATGGGCGATGTGATCGGCGACCTCTACGCGCGGCGCGGCCAGATCTCGGGGCGCGAGTCGCGCGCGGGAAGCCAGATCATCGGGGCACAGGTGCCCCTGGCCACCATGTTCGGCTATGCGACGGAACTGCGGAGCCGCACACAAGGCCGCGGCAGCTTTACCATGCACTTCTCGCACTATGAGGAAGCGCCCGCATCGGTTTCCGAGGAAGTGATCGCGAAGGCTACGGGCCGCGTGGCCAGGTAGCCGGCGCGTCAGACGCGGAGATTTCTGGAGATAGGCTGAGGAGCGATTAGAAATATGGCGAAGGAAAAATTTGAACGGAGCAAGCCGCACGTCAACGTAGGGACGATCGGCCACATCGACCACGGGAAGACGACGCTGACCGCGGCGATCACCAAGGTGCTGTCGAAGCACAACCCGAAGGTGACCTTCCGGGCGTTCGATTCGATCGACAACGCGCCGGAAGAGCGGGAGCGTGGGATCACCATCGCGGTGGCGCACGTGGAGTACGAGACGGCGAACCGT
>DATKNR010000205.1:0-5900 GCA_035541255.1 Patescibacteria group bacterium
GGGTACCAGCTGGAAGTGGGACAGGCGGGAGAGCTGGCGGACGTGGCGCACGCATTTAACACGATGAGCCACCAGCTGCGGGAAGCGCGGGAGGAAATTCACGCGTGGACGCGGACGCTCGAAGCGCGTGTGGAACAGAAAACCCATGAGCTGAGCAGCGCACAGGAAGAAATGCTGCGGGTGGAACGCATGGCGTCGATCGGGAAGCTGGCGGCGGTGGTGGCGCACGAAATCAATAATCCCCTGGCGGGGATCCTGACGTATTCCAAGCTGCTGAAGAAGCGGTTTGCCGGGAAGGACCCGGAACTCTACAGCACGCTGGACCTGATGGAGTCGGAGAGCCGGCGGTGCGGGGAGATCGTGAAGAACCTGATGACGTTCGCACGCAAGACCTCTCTGAATTACGGAGAGACGGACCTCAACGATGTGGTCGCGCGATGCGTAAAACTGGTGCAACACAAACTGGAGCTGGCAAACATCGGACTCGTGAAGGAGCTTGCGGCCGACTTGCCCAGGGTGTGGTGCGACGCGGGACAGATCGAGCAGGTAGTGCTGGCGCTGGTGGTGAACGCGATTGACGCGATGCCGAATGGAGGCAACCTGACCCTGCGCACGCGGAGAAAAGGCGAGGCCGAGGTGCAAATGGAAGTGAGGGACGACGGAGTGGGAATGCCGCCGGAGGTGATGGCCAACCTCTTCGAGCCGTTCTTCACGACGAAGGAGCGGGGCCGCGGGCTGGGACTGGGACTGGCCATCAGCCGGAGCATCATCGAACGGCATGAAGGAACCATCGAGGCAAAATCGGTGCCCGGGAACGGAACGATATTGACGGTGACGCTGCCGGTGCGCGGGCGTGCGGCGGTGGATGCGCGCCCGGAGCAGGCGGCGTGAGGGAGAAGTGCGGCCGTGACACACAAAGCGAATTTGTTAATCGTGGACGACGAACTGATCGTGCGGGACTCGCTTTCGAAGTGGTTCCGCGAAGAAGGGTACGAGACGACGGTGGCGGAGAGCGCGCAAGACGCGCTGCAGAAAATGGCACAGCGCCACTATGACCTGGCGCTGGTGGACATCAAGATGCCGGGGACGGATGGGGTGGAGCTGCAGCGGCGGATGCACGAAGTGGATCCGGAAATGCTCGTGATCATGATGACCGGATACGCCTCGGTGGAGACGGCGGTGGCGGCACTGAAAAACGGCGCGTACGACTACGTGTCGAAACCGTTCGATCCCGAGGAGATGTCGCACACGGTGCGGAACGCGCTGGCGCACAAACAGGCGGAGAAAGAAAACACGCAATTGCGCGAGACACTGGCGGCCACCAGCGGCACGAAAGAACTGGCGGGGCAGAGCCCGGAGATGATGCGCGTACTGGAAGCGATCCAGACGGTGGGGCCGACGGAAACCACGGTGCTGATCACAGGCGAGAGCGGGACGGGAAAAGAGCTGTGCGCGCGAGCGATCCATGCGGCAAGCAACCGGCGGTTTAATCCGCTGGTGGTGATCCACTGCGGGGCGTTGACGGAGACGCTGCTGGAAAGCGAACTGTTCGGGCACGAAAAGGGCGCGTTTACGGGCGCGCAATACCGGAAGAAGGGCAGCTTTGAAATGGCGGAAGGCGGGACGGTGTTTCTCGATGAGATCGGCGACATCAGCCTGAAAACGCAGACCGACCTGCTGCGGGTGCTGCAGGAGCGGGAAATCACGCGTGTGGGGAGCACGCAACCGATTCACGTGGATTTCCGGTGCATCGCGGCGACGAACAAGGATCTGGAGGTGCTGGTAGCAGAAGGGAAATTCCGTCCGGATCTCTACTACCGGCTGAACGTGTTCCAAATCCGGCTTCCGGCGCTGCGGGAGAGAAAAAGCGACATCCCGCTGCTGGTAGACCTGTTCGTGCGGCGCTTTTGCGGGGCGATGAACAAACGAATCACGCGCGTCTCGCCGGAGGCGATGGAACTGCTGACCAGCTACGGCTGGCCGGGCAACGTGCGCGAACTGGAAAACGCGGTGGAGCGTGCGATGGTGGTGGCGCAGGAGCCGGAGCTGCGCGAGCAGGATTTCTCGCTAAAACTCGCAACGCACGCGGAAACCCCGCGCACGCTCGAAGACGCGGAGCGGTCTCACATCCTGGCGGTGCTGGAAGCATGCAACGGGAATCAAACACAGGCGGCGGCAGCGCTGGATATCGACCGGGTAACGCTGCACAACAAGCTGAAGAAGTACGGCTGGAAAAAAGTGACAGCCGACGTAGCGTGAACCGGATTCTCGTATTGCCGCTGGGCAACCTGCCGCATGGAATGCCGGCCACGCTGTGCCACGGCGTGGCGGAGGAGCTTGGCTGCGCCTGTGAACTGCTGGACAGCGAGCCGACGCCGGCGAGCGCGTTCAACGTGAGCCGGCAGCAATATTCCTCCACGGAAATTCTGGCAGGGCTGGCGGCCCGGAAACCGGCGAATGGGTCGCGGCTAGTGGCTGTGACGGCCTCGGACCTGTACATCCCGGTGCTGACCTTCGTGTTCGGGGAAGCCCAGACGGAGGGCCGGTGCGCCGTGGTTTCGACGTGCCGGTTGCGCCAGGAATTCTACGGGCTGCCCGCGGACGCGCAACTGGAGAGCCAGAGGCTGTTGAAAGAAGCAATCCACGAACTGGGGCACACCCTCGGCCTGGCTCACTGCGAGAATTACGAATGCGTGATGGCGCCTTCCCACGCAGTGGAATGGATTGATCTGAAGAGCAGCAAGTTCTGCGCACTATGCCGGCGGCAACTGGATTCCGGCGCGGAGCGTCTCGCGCGCGCAGGCTGAGAGCGGCTGACTCGCAGCGCATGCCGCGTGAGGCGGCCGTCTTCCCAGACAGGGAAACTGAGGGCAGAAAATCAGCAACGCACGATTTTGTCGCGGTGGCGCACGATGTTTCTTGTGGCGTTGCGGGTGTCGATGACGAGCTGGGCGGAATCCACGATCTGCTGGCAATCGTAGACGGAGTGGTCCGTGGCGATGACCACTGCGTCGTAGCCGCCCAGGGCGCGGTGCGTCAGCTCAACCGAATGCATGTTCGAATAGTCATAGTGGCGCATGCGGTGAAGGCTGGCGAAATACGGGTCGTTGTAGTCCAGCTGGGCGCCGCGCTCGAGCAAAAGCTGCATGATCTTCAGCGAGGGTGATTCGCGCAGGTCGTCCACATCCTTCTTATAGGCCACACCGAGAATCAGGATGCGCGAGCCCTTCAGGCTCTTCTGCTTCTCGTTCAGGGCTGAAGCGATTTCGTTGACGACGTGGTACGGCATCGCGGTGTTGATCTCACCGGCCAGCTCGATGAATCGCGTGGAGAAGTCGTATTCGCGAGCCTTCCAGGAGAGATAGAACGGATCCACAGGGATGCAATGGCCGCCGAGCCCGGGACCGGGATAGAAAGGCATGAAGCCGAAGGGCTTGGTGGAAGCGCTTTCGATCACTTCCCAGATGTCGATGCCCATGCGGGCGCAAAGAAGTTTCAGCTCGTTGACCAGAGCGATGTTCACGCAGCGGAAGATATTTTCGAGCAGCTTGGACATCTCGGCGGCCTGGGTGGAGCTGACTTCGACCACGCGGGCGACGATCTGGCCGTAAAGTGCGGCCGCGGCGCGCCGGCTAGGAGCGTTGATGCCGCCGACGACCTTGGGAATCTGGGCGAGAGAGAAATTCTTGTTTCCCGGATCCTCGCGCTCGGGAGAAAACGCGAGATAGAAATCGATGGCGGGATCAGCGACGTGTTTATCGCGCTGAACGGGACAGTGCAGGCCCGACTTCTCCAGGATGGGGAGAACGAGTTCCTCGGTGGTGCCGGGATAAGTGGTGCTTTCAAGCACGATGAGCTGCTCGCGTTGCAGATGGGGCTGGATGGCTAGCGCGGTCTGCTCGACGTAAGTGAGGTCCGGTTCGTGGCGCTCGTCGAGAGGAGTGGGCACGCAGATGAGAACGGCGTCGCGCCCGGCGATTTGGGAGAAATCGGTGGTGGCGGTGAGAGCACCGGAACTGTGGAACTGGGCAATCTTCGCGGCAGGAATGTGCTGGATGTAGGATTCGCCGGCGTTGAGCCCAGCGACTTTTTCCGGGTCCGTGTCGAAACCCGTTACCTGATGGCCCTGTTCGGCAAAGCGCAGAGCGAGCGGAAGGCCCACATAGCCGCATCCGATGATGCCGACCTGAATGGGCTTGCCGGCGAAAAATTCCGGTGCACGTCGCGTGGCCATTGAAGAGCTGAATCCTCCCCGCACTGAGCACGAAGAACCGCAACGAATATAGCAGGAACCCATGGCGAGCTGACAGGAGAGCACCGCAGGGAGACGCGAACGCCTGTCTCTCGACGGTACCCGGACGACGCGCCCTACCGCAGGCACAGGCTGTAGATCAGGGTCACCAGCACGAACGCGGTAAACACGGTGTATTTCCAATTCTTCAGTCCAAACATGAAATACACCATGGACACGAAGACACGCAGGAACGGCGTCAGCATGAGCATGAGGATTCCGAGAGTGAGCAGAAGACGCGGACGGAGGGCGCCTGTGGCTGCAAGCCTGAGTTCACTCGTCAGCAACTGGACGAAGTTCATGCCGGAAAGCGTGTAATCAAACTCGACGGTTCGCGTCACCATCCATTTCCAAATCAGAGCCGCCAGAACCAGGGCGAGGCTGAGCAATACACCGATCAACAGGATGTAGCCCACCAGCAGATCCATGTCGAATTCAAGCCGCTGCTTGCCTGTAGCGCCAGTCTTGCCGGATTCCGTCATATCCCGCCTCGAATTCCGCGAATCAACATTTCGACGGCCAGAATCAGAAGAATGAAAAGAAAAAATCGCCGGACGGCCTGGTTGGTCATGCGCACGAGCAGCCGAGTGCCCAGGAAAGCGCCGGTCGCAATTCCGAGGATTACGGGCGCGGCCAACTGAGGGCTGATCAAACCCGCGACCAGATAGACGCTCGTGCCCGCCAGGGCCGTCACTCCGATGATCATGTTGCTCGTGGTGGTGGAGACTTTCGGCGGGAGACCCATGATCAGGTCGTGAATGAGAACTTTCACCGCACCCGCGCCGATTCCCAACAATCCGGCGATGACGCCGGCCCCGAACATCAACGGCGCCCCGAAATATGCGCGTCGCGCCTTGTAATGAACCGTTTCGCCCAAGGCCTGGTCGGGATAGCTGCCTTCGAGTTCGAGCCAGCGCGTGAAGGCGTCCTGCGGGCCCGTATGCCACATCGAGTTTTTCGTCAGAAGGAGGGCCAGCCAGGAACTCAGCAAGACCAGGCCGAAGACGATGTACAGCGGCCTGGGTGAAATTGCCAGAGTGATTTTCGCGCCCGCCAGGGCTCCCACTATGGTGAACATCTCCAGGAACATGCCGACTTTCAGGTTGGTGATGTGGTCGCGGACGTACGCAGACGCCGATCCGCTGGACGTGGCGATGACGGAAAGGATGCTGATGGCGATGGCGTGTTTGATGTCAACGCCGAGCAGCGTGAGCACGGGAATGATGACCACTCCGCCGCCCATGCCGGCCATCGCGCCCACGAATCCCGCGAGAATCGAGATGGGAAACAGCAACTGGAAAGAGATCATCAGGGTTTTGCGCGCCCCGTCCTTTTTTCCGTTCTTCTTTTCCTGACTTCACGACGAACACGGACCGTTGGAACCGCAGGCTTGCGGCAGGAGCGCTACCCAGAGCTACGCGCGGGGACGGGCTCCGAAGGGCGCGCAAGCGTCTGCAAGACAGGCGTCGTGGCCAGGGTCGTCACAATCGCCATGATGACGAGCATAGCAAACAAAGTGGGGGAGAGCACACCGAGATCCATGCCGACGTTGAGCACGATCAGCTCCATCAGGCCTCGCGTGTTCATCAGAATGCCCAGAGAGGCGGCT
>DATKNR010000206.1:0-2956 GCA_035541255.1 Patescibacteria group bacterium
CGGCCACATCGTCCAGAGCCGCGAGCGCTCCGGTTTCCTGGTAGTTCAGGTTGTCGCGCATGGACCAGACCACGTCCGCCGGCGCGGGCAGCACGCGCCACCATTCCTTTGCCGTGGCGGAGGGCCGCAGCACCCGATGGAACGTTTCCGCGCTTCCGTTGCCCCAGGTTTCGTAACCGCGGCCGATGCTGTTGTGGTTCATGGCCACCGAGTCGAGATAGAGATGGGCAAACGCCTCGCCGAAATTCCAGGTGCTTACGCCCGGCATGCCGAATCCGGTCATCGTTTCCACTTCGTGAAAGCTCAGCTCCAGGAATTCCGTGTAGGTGATGGGATCGATGTTCGGATTGTAGGGGCCCGTGCCGTTCCAGGTCATCATGAGCGGCGAACCCTCGTGCAGGTCGTGCACCACGGTGGGATGCCACTCGTAGAACATCCTGTGGACTGCCTTCGTGGTCTGCATGGTTTGCTGGTGCGCGTCGCGGTTCAGGTCCACGAACACGTACTTTCCCCAGTAGGGCGGCGACATGCGCGGGAGCGTGTCGCGCACCGTTTTTCCCTTCAGGTAGCGGTAGAACCATTCCACGTCTTTGTCGCGACCGTCCGGGCTGGACACCGGGTTGATCAACACCACTAGTTCGCGGCGGATGCGCTGGATCATGGGCTGCTCGGAAACAGCGAGCCGGTAGGCCAGCTCGAGCATCGCCTCCGTCGAGCCGGTTTCGTCAGAATGCAGCGCAGCATTGAAGTAATAGATGGGCCGCGAGGTGGCGATCAGGCTTTCGGCGGCCGCCGGGTCGGTCACGCGCGGGTCCGCCAGATCCGCCGTGGCTTTCTTCAGCCGGTCCAGGTCGCGGATGCCGGCCTCGTCCGCAATCGCCAGCATCACGATCTCGCGCCCTTCTTCGCTCCGTCCGATGGTGATTACACGCACACGCGGTGACGTGGCCGCCAGCGCGCGGCAATACGCGTACGCCTTCGTCGAATCCACCAGTTCCCCTGGCGCGCCCATGATGCGACCGTAGAATTTGAGCGGGGACGGCACCGTGGCAGATTCCGGCAGATAGGCCACCCACGGCGAGACGAACCGCGGGTCCCCCGTGGCCTTGGCGATTGCGTCCAGAGAGCCCGGCTCGGCAACGTCCGGCGCGACAGTGAAGGGCAGTGGCGATTTTCTGCCGTCGCCGGCCTGCGCGTGCACGATCCGCGCGCTTCCGGCCAGCAAACCGAGTAATGCTATTCCAACGAGTATCCGCGACATCGTTCCCTCCGTGCGCCCAACTCCCGCTCGGCGGCGGCAGTGTACTACTGCGGAGGCTCTCTCGCCGGGGTAACACTCGATTGGACGTTTGCTTCGGTCCAGGGCCGGACGGGGCTGGCTTGTCCAGCACATCCTCTTGACATATACATAGGAATCCTATATAAAGGATGCATGGCCATGAAGCGAGATTGGATCCAGATGAAGCGGGGCAGCGCTGCGCTGGCCGTGCTGGCCGTGCTCGAAGAGGAAGCCCTGCACGGCTACGAGATTGCCAAGCGCATCGAGGCGCGCAGCCGCGGGCACCTCTGCTTCGACGTAGCCTCGCTTTATCCGCTCCTCTACCAGCTCGAAGGCCGCCGATGGGTTACGGGACATTGGGAGCAGGCCCCCAGCGGGCGGAGGCGGCGCCGGTACCGCCTGACCGAACAGGGCCGCAAGGCGCTCGCGCCGCTGCGAAAAGACTGGCGCAGCTTCTTCCGGGCGCTCGATCTCGTCGCCGGGGTGCGCGGTGCGTGACTGGGAGGCAATCGTGCGGAGTGGCTTGGGGACGCCCTACGCCTCCGCGCACCCACATGTGGTGGGAGAGTTGGCCGGCCACCTGGAGGATTTCTACGAAGATCTGATCCGGCGTGGCGAGGCGGAGCACGAAGCCGAGCGCAAGGCGCTCGCTCAAGTCTCGGATTGGATCCGCTTGCGCAAAAAACTGGAGCGCGCCAGCGAAGGAGACTCCATGAGAAACGAGCACATTCGGGCCGTATGGCTGCCCGGATTATTGTCCACGGTCGTTGGCTTCGGCCTGTTGCGCGCCATCCTGGCCATGGGTGCGCGACCCTGGTGGGTCATGCAAGTGGAGATGAGCCAATTCCTGCACATGGATTTCCTGCTGGGCGAGCACGTGGCGGAAGTCCTCCTATTTCCGATACCCTGGTCGCTGATGCTTCCGCTGGCCGGAGCGGCCGGAGCATTCGCATCCTGGAGGGCCGGGGGCCGACCTGGTCAGCGCGTGATTGCGGCGCTTTTTCCCAGTCTGGTGATTGGCGGACTTGCGATGCCATCGCTTATCCTCCGTGCCGCCTTCGAGCGCGGCGGGCCCAGCGACGCCTTCGCCCGGAATCTGCTGCTTTTCAGTCTTCCCTGGGTCATTCTGCCAGGGCTCGCCCTGCTGGTCGGCTCGCTGCCGTTCGCGCGGCTGGGCATGCACTCGCCCCAATCGACGTAAGGGGTGCGCGGCGCTCGCCGTCGGTCGCACGGTGTTGGCACGTGCGTTGACGCTCCCGGGCGCTTCCGGTACTCTTGAAGAGCGGGGCGGTTAGCTCAGCGGTTAGAGCATCCCGCTTACACCGGGAAGGTCCACCGTTCAAATCGGTGACCGCCCACCATCTACCGCACAGCGGGGCCGTAGTTCAGCTGGTTAGAACGCATGCCTGTCACGCATGAGGTCGCGGGTTCGAGTCCCGTCGGCCCCGCCAACGATATCTGCGGGCGCAGGAGTTTCCTCACTTCGCCTGAAGCGAGGCAAGATATTCGACGCAGTCATTCAGCGTAGCCAGCTTGCCGTAGTCCGCCTCGGGAATTTCTACTTGCAGTTCTTTGTGCAGGCCGATCACAAAGTTGAGCGCGTCCATGGAATCGATGTCCAACTGCTCCCGGATTCGTTGGCCGGGCTTCAATTGCGACAGGTCCGCCTCCGGCGCG
>DATKNR010000207.1:0-13551 GCA_035541255.1 Patescibacteria group bacterium
ATCCTAGCAGAAGAATTATCTGCTCACCTGCGATATGTCGGCCGGGTGCCGCATCCTTTGTCGCCGTCACCAGCAAAGGGTGCGTCCTTTTCTCCACTTCTCCTCCGCGGCCCGTCGCGCCTTAGCCCTAGCCAAGACGGACCACTTTCCTCTCATCACTCATCACTTACCCCCACTCTTTTTCCCTTGACTTTTCGTTACCTTCTAGTACACTGTCGCCGGTATATCGGCCTACTTCTCCGCCCGCCGCGCCACCGAGCGCCGCTCGAAGAAGCACCGCAAGGCAGTTCTCAGGGAGTTCGCAAGTGCACTCGACAGGCCGTCAGATTCGCTCCCACTCCTTTCTCGCCACCCCTTCTCTCTGTCCGCATCTCTCCACAAACTCTACCCTACACATAACAAACCACTTGGAAACTCAATGTCGTGTATCCCCTTTCTTACCAAGCGATTGCACACTCCCGGGGGAGGGGGGTACCCACGATTCTAACTCTTTTCCTTTCAGTTGTTTCCAAAGCTGCTCCGTGCGCACCATTGTCCCTCATGCCTCCATCTCGCCACTCGCCACTCGTCATTCGCCACTTCCCGCGCGTTCCCTGCTATCGTGTTCGCCGGATAAACTCTGATGCCCACCACTCCCCAATCCGACCTGACTACTGAGCTCGAGCAGATTGTCCACGCCGAGCATTCCGACCCCTTTCACGTCCTCGGCCCGCATCTGGTGGAGAGCGGCGGCAAGAAGCACGTAGTGATTCGCGCGTTTCTTCCCGGCGCGGCGGCCGCCAATGTGATCCTCCCCGGAGCGCGGCCTCCCGCACCCATGCAGCGCAGCCACGTCCAAGGAATCTTTGAGGCGCAACTGCCGGGCGCGGAACCGCCCGGCGCCTACCGCTTTGCCGTCGAATATGAGGACGGAACGCAGGCCCTGGTGGAAGATCCCTACCGCTTCCCTCCCCTGCTCTCCGAATTCGATCTGCACCTGCTCGGGGAGGGCACGCACTACCAGAAATACGAAAAATTCGGCGCGCACGTGTGCGAACTGGAGGGCGTGCGCGGGGTGAGTTTTGCCGTGTGGGCGCCCAGCGCGCTCCGCGTCAGCGTCGTCGGCGACTTCAATCAGTGGGACGGGCGGCGGCACGCCATGCGGCTGCGCGGCTCCTCCGGCACTTGGGAACTGTTCATACCCGGCCTCGACGAAGGCACCATCTACAAGTACGAAATCCGCTCGCGCTTCGGCCCACTGGCGTTTCTCAAATCCGATCCCTACGGCTTCTACGCCGAACTCCGGCCGAAGACTGCCTCCGTCGTCGCCACTCTCGACAAACACGTCTGGCGCGACGCGGAATGGATGAAGGCGCGCGAGGAAAAAAACTGGCTCGCCGCGCCCATGTCGATCTACGAAGTGCATCTCGGCTCTTGGCGCAGGAAGTACGCGCCGGACGAACCCCTGGGCGACATGCTCAGCTACCGCGAACTGGCCGCGGAGCTGATTCCCTACGTCAAGCAGATGGGCTACACGCACATCGAAATGCTCCCGGTGATGGAGCATCCCTACGACGGCTCCTGGGGATACCAGACCGTGGGCTACTACGCGGCCACCAGCCGCTATGGCCGGCCGGAAGATCTGATGTATTTCATCGACCAGTGCCATCAGGCGGGCATCGGCGTGCTGCTGGACTGGACTCCGGCGCACTTTCCGCGCGACGCGCACGGGCTGGCGGAGTTCGACGGCTCGCATCTCTACGAGCACGCCGACCCGCGGAAGGGCGCGCATCCCGAGTGGGGCACTCTGGTCTTCAACTACGGCCGCCACGAAGTGCAGAATTTCCTGATCGCCAGCGCTCTTTTCTGGCTGGAGAAATATCACATTGACGGCCTGCGCGTGGACGCCGTGGCGTCCATGCTGTATCTCGACTACGCGCGCGAGCCCGGCCAGTGGGTGCCCAACCAGTACGGCGGGCGCGAGAATATCGAGGCCATCGACTTTCTGCGCCACCTGAACGAAGCCGTCCACCAGCACCACAAAGGCGCGCTGATGTTTGCCGAGGAATCCACGGAATGGCCGCTGGTCACCAAGCCGCCCTACCTGGGCGGGCTGGGCTTCAACCTGAAATGGAACATGGGCTGGATGAACGACACGCTGAAGTATTTCAAGCAGGACCCCATCTACCGGAAATTCCATCACAACCAGATCACCTTCTCGATGATGTACGCGTTCAGCGAAAATTTCCTGCTGCCCTTCAGCCACGATGAAGTGGTGCACATGAAGGGCTCCATGATCGGAAAGATGGTGGGCGACGACTGGCAGAAGTTCGCGAACCTGAGGGCGCTCTACGCCTATCAGTACGCGCATCCGGGCAAGAAGCTGCTGTTCATGGGCGGCGAGTTCGCGCAGTGGCGCGAATGGGACGAAAAACGGAGCCTGGACTGGGACCTCGTGGCCCACGAACGCCACGCCTCCATCCACCGTCTGGTTCGCGACCTGAACGCGCTCTACCAGCGCGAAGCCTCGCTGCGCGAAGTGGACTACGACTGGAGCGGCTTCGAATGGATGGACCCGAACGACGGGGACAATAGCGCGCTCAGCTTCGTGCGGCGCGCGAATGATCCGCAGGACTGGCTGCTGGTGGTGTGCAACTTCACGCCGGTGGTGCGGCAGGGGCACCGCGTGCCCGTCCCCGCGCCCGGGTACTATCTGGAAATCCTTAATACCGACGGTGAGATTTACGGGGGATCAAACGTGGGCAATAAGGGTGGTGCAGAGGCAGTCGCGGAAGCCTACCTCGGGAAGCCCTATTCCCTGCACCTGACCCTGCCGCCGCTGGCCGTGATTTACTTCAAACTGCGGGCGAAGACCGCGGCCCAGGCGTAAAGAAGGCCGAATGTGCGGCGGATGCCTGCCAGGGCAAATTGCCGGGAACTTTCTTTCGGGGGCCTGCGTACGTCTAAGCGATGGAACACCAGAGGAGGTGGTCAATGCCCGCATCCCAGACCCGACGGACGATCTTGCTGGCCGCGCTGGCCCTGGCAGCGACGGCTCTGCTGCTGGCGGTGCTGCTGCGCGCCGCACCGGTAGCGCAGGCGGCCCAGACAGCGCAGTCCGGCACAACGACGGCGGATAATTCCTCCAGCGCGGAGCGCTGGCTGCACGTGGCTGTGACCTGCAAGAACGAAGATGGCGAAAGCGTTCGCGTGAATCTGCCCATTTCGCTCGCCCGCACGGTGCTCGCCTCGGTGCAAAAAGGCAAGCTGGATCACGGCATCATTCACATTGAGAACGCGCGCATGAACGATGTGGACGTCCGCGCCATGCTCAAGGCCGTGAAAGCGGCGCAGGACGGTGAGTATGTGACCGTCGAGGGAAAAGATACGAACGTGCGCGTTCGGAAGCAGGGCAACATGTTCCTGATCCACGTGGAGGACAGGACCGGCAAACACATCAATCTCGAGCATCACAAGTCCTCCTCCGGCCCGCAAAATGTGGATGTCCGGGTGCCGATCGAGGTGGCGGATGCGCTCTTCAGCGGCGCGCCTGACGAGCTGAACGTGGGCGCGGCGCTCGACCTGCTGTCCCGGCACGACCACCTGGAGCTCGTCTCGGTCCACGACGAAGAAAACAACGTGCGCGTCTGGATCGACACGAAAACGACGCAGGACTGAGGGAGAACAGGGAGACGGCCATGCCTATACCGCTCATGGGAAAATTTGCCCTGGGACTTACCCTGGCTGCAGTCGTGGTGATGAAGGACGGGCTGATTGAAGTGAACGTGCAGGAACACCACAAGGACGGGAATCACGTCCACCTCTACGTGCCCGCCACACTGGCCACCTGGGGAGTGCACCTGGCGCCCCAGGAAAAACTGCGCGAACACCTGCGGAACCATCGCGAGGATCTGGGCATCGCCCGCGCTGTGCTGAGCGAACTCGAGAAGCTGCCGGATGCCTCGCTCGTGGAGGTGGAAGGCCCGAAAGAGCACGTCCGCGTAAACATCCACTTCGGGAGCCTGACCGTGGACGTGGACGACCCGGGCGAGACGGTGCACGTCTCCCTCCCGATACGCGCGGCTCGAAAAGTGGTGGAGGATCTGGAAACGGACGCGCCGACAACCTAACTCCGGCTGCCCGTGCCCGCCCCTCGGAACGGCCACAGGAAGCCGCGAACCAAATCGGAAACGGACTCAGGGACGCTGCTGCATCATCTGCATGGGATCGAACGGCTTAACGGGCCCGGTGATCTTCGAAGTTGCATTCGTGATCTGGCGAGTCAGGACCATGGTGTTGTCCTTGCTGACGGACTTGACCAGCCCCCACGGCGAAACCTTGTCGGAGATCCAGAATTCCGAGGAGCCGTCTGAAGAGCGGTAGTGTTCGCAGGAAAACGTGCCGGCGGGGACGGTGATAGTCTCCGTACCGACGCGAACGATGGTCTTATCGCTGCGGATGTCGTGAGGCGCGGACTGCGCCATTCTCTGGCCCATCATCGGATTGTTCATGGGGAATTCGTATGCCTGGCCGTTCATCATCATGATCATGCGCTTGGCACCGGGATTCGGTCCTTCCATGACCATGAGCGTCTTCATCGCACCCATGCCACCGCGTGGATCCTGGAAGGAGGTTTCGAGCCAATAGCCGGTCTGGCCCTCGTAGTCTTCCTTCCCCACGACGGCCATTTCGATGTCCTTGGCGCCCGGATCGTGCCCTTTCATCTCGTAGGCAGCGCCATTGCCAACCACCGGGTGAAACACACCGCTGATGCTGGGCGAGCGCATGCCGAACTGCGCCCACACGGGGACGGCCATCGCCAGCGCGGCCACGGCCGTCGTCATCTTCCAACCTGCTCTCATTCGCTTCCTCCTTGCGGGGGCTTCCCGCAGAAACCATAGGACCCGCAGCCGCGCCTGGACGGGGCGCACGCACGCCGCGTCATCACTCAAATGCCAATGCCTCCACGGGATCGAACCCGGAGGCACGCCAGGCGGGATAGAGGGCCCCGAGTAACGCGCCCAGGAACGCCAGCCCCGTACTTGCCACGAGCCAGGCCGGAGTGAGCAAAACGGCCAGGCCGGGCGACCAGAAATGAAGAAACGTGCGGGCGAGGAAAGTGGCGGTGAGGCCGAGAACCACGCCGATGCCCGCCATGATGGAAGATTCGGCCACGAACAGCCGGGCAATTTCCGTGCGCGAGGCGCCCAGCGCCTTCAGGATGCCGATCTCCCGCGTGCGCTCGAGAACCATGGTGTGCATGGTGAGCAGAACCACGAGAAAGCTAATGGAAACGCCGAGTAGAATCATGACCCGGAGGAAAGGCCGCATGGCAGGAAGATTCGATGAGTTCATCAGGGTGAGATAGTCCTGCATGGAGCGGACGATGTAATTGGCTGGAAGCAGATGCACGATGGCCTGCCGGGCGGTCTCGGTCTGTCCGGTGCTGCGCACATAAAAGAGAGTGACCCGATGCTCGGCATCGGCGATATCTTGCGCCGTGGTGAGAGGGACAAAGGATCGCGCGCCCTTGCCGTGCGCCACGATGCCGCACACGGTCATCTCACGGTCGAAGAGATTCATCTTGTCGCCGACGCGTAGGTGGTGCCGGGCGGCGTGCAGGTCGTCCACGATCACGTCGTCCGGGCCCTTGAACGGGCCGCCGGCGAGGAATACGAAGCCCTTGCTAAGCGCGTTGAAGCTTTTGAAATCAATTCCATACACGACGTCAAGGGTCTTCTGGTTGGCGATGACCAGCACGGGAGAGACCTCATCGACGCCGGCGGCCTGCTGAATGGTTTGCGCCATCGATTCGGGGAGGACTGCGTTGCCGAGCTGGAAGAAGATCGAGGCGTTGGGAGGCTGGACAATGATGTCGGCGCCCACGCCTTCCACGCGCTTCTGCCAATCGTTTACCCAGCCAAGTGTCATGCCCACGATGAGGAGGACAAACGTCACCTGGAGGGCGACGCCGACGACACTGAGAGCGGTCCGTATGGGGCGGGCCCGCAGGTTGTTCCAGAGCAACTGCCAGTAGGTGGTGCCGTAGTAGGACATTCCGCTCGCGCTGTGGCTGGGCTCTACTTTACCACGACCGCAAGGGCGGCGACGGACGCTGCGTCCGAGGAATCACTCCAACTCACCGAGTCACGAGATTTCAACAATTGTGTTGAAAAGTTTGTGGAAAACGGCGCAAGGAAGCCGCCAAACCACGCGCGGGAAAGAATTTCTCCCGGTTTGCACTCGAATGCAGCAAACCAGGCCGCCGCGCGACTGGCACACAAGATGCTGCAGACGACATCGCAGCGAAACGAGCGCAGAAATCAGTACCAGTGATGCGGGGGATCGAGATGAATCTTGAAGACCTGGCCGTCTTCAGTGAGATCGAACCACTTGCCGTAGGTTTTCCAGTGCTCGGCAATCACTTGAATGAGGATGCGGCCCTTCGGTACATAGGGAACGCGGACTTTCCCTTCTGCGGAAGTTTTCAAATCCATCTCGACGAGCTTGTCCGATTTGGACTTGGGATCTTCCTTGAAACGGACATAGACGCTCGCGCTGTCGACGGGCACATTCTTTTCGCCCGCGGTGACCTCGATATGGATGACGCAAAGGTCCGCCTCGCGGTCCTTATCTTTGGAGGATTTCGGCGGGTCGGACTTCGCGGGCGGGTCTTTCGACTGCCGCGCGAAGAGAGAATTCGAGGAGAGCAGACCGATCGCCGCGATAAAGGCGACCAACGAGCAGCAGGAACGGCGGATACGTGAGAGGGACATGGCAGAATTATTCTCTCACGGTTGAGACTCAGGGCGGCCGGTCCTGCGGATGAGTGTGGGCACGCCGGGATCGTGATTGTAACCCAATCGCGAGAGGCGGCCGACCACCTCGTCGTACCTGGATGTGGAGACCACGTAGTCCGGTTCGGGCGGAAGCTTGGCAATGGCGCGGGTGACGGCCGCCATGCGGTCCTTGGTGATGGGATGGGTGGAGACGAGCCGGCGAAGACCGACCATGCGCTGACTCTCGCGACTGGCCACGCGCTCAAAGAGGGAGACTGCGGCGTTGGGATCGTAGCCGCTGGCATTCATGTAGGCGACGCCGACGGCGTCCGCTTCGCTTTCCGCGCCGCGGCTGAACTTGAGCATGGTGAGCGGATAGGCCAGCGAGAATGCCTCGCCCACGGCAAAGCCCACGGGCCCGCCGACGAACATCAACGGGATGGAAAGCAAACCAAAGATCTGCTGGCGGGACAATTGGCGAGTGGCGTGCCGGCAGGCAACGTGGGCGATCTCGTGGGAGAGAATCGCGGCGAGCTCGGCTTCTGATTGAGTCGTCCGCACCATGCCAACGGTGATGTAGAGGTAGCCTCCCGGGAGGGAAAATGAATCCGGGACGGAAGATTCGACGACGCGAAGAACAATAGGCCCCTGGACCTCCGAATTGCGAGCGAGCCGCGCGGCCAAGTCCTGGAGATACTCGGTGACTACGGGATCGTCAAGCAACTGGACCTGCTGGAGCATCTGGCCGTCGAGCTGTTTGCCCATCTGCTCCTCGCGTTCGAGTGACCAGAAATTCAGCCCGCCTCTCTTCTTGTGCAGAGGTTCTGCGGGCGCCGCTTCAGCGGGTAAGGATTTCAGATCGGCGGGAGGATCCGGAACCATCGCGCCGGGCGGAAGAACGAGCGGGGAGTCATGCGGCTTCGCCGGCGAGGGCAAAGCTTCCGTTGCAGGCTCGGACGCGGCTTGCGAAGCGGGCTGAGCTTCGGGCGGCTTCGGAGTCTCCGAGGGAGCCGCAGGAACCGCGGGGGGTGCGGGCAATACGATAACGGGAGGCTGCTGCGCAGACTTGTCCTGCGCAACGGGCTGAGAGGAAGGAGCTGATTGCGCGGATGCGGACGCAACAACGCCGAGAGTCCAAACTGCCAGAACCAGCATCCCCGACCGGAATGCTTTCATGCCCTTGCCCCGTTCACCGGCGCAGGCGAGCGGCTCGATTGACGCCGCAGGCGCGCCTGAGCTACCTTACCACGCTTGCGCGCACCCGGAAAAACTTCTTCCTTCATATTTCTATACCTCGTACCGAGTTGTTGCAACATTCCACCGGAACCCGACCGCCCTCGCCACAGAAAGGTCTGCACAACCTCGGCCGGGGATCTTCCGGCGGAGGCTGATCCGAAACGCTTGAAGGAGCCACTCCATGGGATTTTCGACGGACGCGATTCATACCGGGCAGGAACCTGACCCCTCGACGGGGGCAATCGTTCCACCGATCTATCAAACCTCCACTTATGTGCAGGAGAGCATCGCGAAGAACAAAGGGTACGACTACGCGCGCACGAATCATCCGAACCGGAAGGCGCTGGAGCGTTGCGTGGCGAAACTGGAAGGCGGACTGACCAGCTACGTGTTCTCGTCGGGGATGGCGGCGATCGATTCCGTGTTCCGGCTGCTGCGGCCGGGAGATCACGCGATACTCTCCGAAGCGGTGTATGGGGGCGTGTACCGGCTGACGACGCAACTGCTGGCGCAGTTCGGGATGGAGTTCACATTCGTGAATACAGCTTCGGCGGAGAAGGTGCGCGCGGCGCTGAAGCCGGCGACGAAGATGCTGTACGTGGAGACGCCGACGAATCCGACGATGATCGTGACGGACCTGGGGGAGATGGCGGGAATTGCGCGGGAGAAAAATCTGACGCTGGTGGTGGACAACACGTTTCTGAGCCCGTATCTGCAACGGCCGATCGAGCATGGGGCACACATCGTGGTGCATTCCATGACGAAATATCTGGGCGGGCACAGCGACCTGACGGCGGGAGCGGTGATCGTGACGCGGCAGGAAGACGCGGACAAAATTTATTTCGTGCAGCGGTCGGCGGGAGCGGGGCTGGCTCCGATGGATTGTTTTCTGACCGCGCGGGGAGTCAAAACGCTGGCGGTGAGGATGGAACGGCACAACGCGAACGGGATGGCGCTGGCGAAATTCCTGGCCGGACACGCGAAGGTGAAGCACGTGTTGTATCCGGGACTGACCACGCACCCGCAGCACGAAGTGGCGAAGCGGCAGCAAAAGGGTTTCGGGGCGATGATCAGCTTCGACGTGGGATCGCTGGAAGCGGCGCGGCGGCTGCTGGAAAACGTGAAACTGTGCTCGCTGGCGGAGAGCCTGGGAGGGGTGGAGACGCTGATTTCGCATCCGGCGCTGATGACGCACGCTTCCATACCGCCGGAGAGAAGGCGCGAGGTGGGGATTACGGACGGACTGGTGCGGCTGTCAGTGGGAATCGAAGACGCGGAGGATCTGATGGCGGACCTGGAACGGGCGCTGGCGAAAGTGTGAGGGAGGAGCGCATGACGAAACAGGCAGGCGCGGCGCCGTATGTGCTGGCGGCGGGGCGGGGGCGAGCGGGAAAATCGTGGCACGTGCTGGGCGATACGGTGACGCCGAAAATCACGTCGGAAGACACGGGAGGACGATACTGCGTACTGGAACTGGTGTCGCCGCCGGGAGGGGGCACGCCGATGCATGTGCATCACCGGGAGGACGAGAGCTTTTACGTGCTGGAAGGCGAATTCAGCGTTCACGTGGGCGGGCAGGTGCAGAGGGCGGCGGCGGGGAGTTTTGTGTTCGGGCCGAGGGAGATTCCGCACCGCTATGAAAATATCGGGCAGACGACGGGACGGCTGCTGGTGATGGCGGAACCGGGAGGAATCGACCGGATGTTCGAGGAGTTCCAGGGAGCGGTGGTGGCAGGGCGGCCGGATATGGACAAGATCGGCGAAATCTGCCGGCGGTATGAGATTGAATTTGTGACATAGAGGCATGAACGGATTCCGAGGCGCGGAGGGCCAACAATGAAATCAGGTGCGAGAGCAGGATGGGTGCTGGCGTTGCTGGCGATGCTGGCGATGGCAGTGGCGGCGACGCCGGGGCACAGGGCTCAATCAAAGGTGGATTCGCCGAACATCCGGCTGCGCGGCAGTTACCGGTTTGAGGACGGCGGATGGATTTACGTGCACCTGGAAGGCGAGGCGCGAAACATGGGATACCAGCACGGCACGCTGCTGGCGAACGAGATTGTGGATGCATTGGACGCGGTACGACTCGACAGCACGTACCGGACGAAACGGGACTGGAATTTCTACCGGGAGACGGCGAAAAACATTCTGTGGCCGCACATCGATGCGGAGTATCAGGAGGAGCTCGAAGGAATCGCAACGGGAGTGAACTCGCGACTTCAGCGGGAAGCTGCAAAGCCGTTACTCGATGTGTGGGACATTGTGGCGCTGAACGCGTTTGAGGAGGTACCGGATTACTACGTTCCGGTGTTGAACGCGAGAGAGGGGCGGCCGAATCCGCCGATGGCGACAGCGCCGGGGAATTGCAGCGCGTTTGTGGCCACGGGGAGCTGGACGAAGGACCACAAAATCGTGATGGCGCACAACAACTGGACGAGCTACTGGAGCGGGGAGCGGTGGAGGATCATTTTCGACATCGCGCCGGAGAAGGGCCACCGGATGCTGATGGACGGATTCCCCGGAGTGATTACGAGCGACGACGATTTTGGGCTGAACGATGCGGGAATCATGGTGACGGAGACGACCATTACGCAGTTCAACGGCTTCGACGTAAACGGGAAGCCGGAGTTCGAGCGCTCGCGGAAGGCGATGCAGTACGCGGAGTCGATTGACGATTACGTGCGGATCATGCTGGAGGGGAACAATGGCGGATACGCGAACGACTGGCTGCTGGGCGACAACAAGACGGGAGAGATCGCACAGCTCGAACTGGGCCTGAAGCACCACCGGCTGTGGCGGACGAAGGACGGTTTCTACGTGGGGTCGAACTTTCCGAGCGATCCGAAGGTGATGAAGGAAGAAACCACGTTCAATCCGAAGGACATGGGGAGCTCGCCGAACGCGCGGCATGCGCGGTGGCTCGAGCTGATGGCGGAATACAAGGGACGGATCGGAGTGGAAGAGGCGGAGAAATTTCTGGGCGACCACCACGACACGACGCTAAAGAAGGAAGTGCCGACGGAAC
This sequence comes from Patescibacteria group bacterium, assembly GCA_035541255.1. Classification (GTDB taxonomy): domain Bacteria; phylum Acidobacteriota; class Terriglobia; order Acidiferrales; family UBA7541; genus JOPF136. The sequence continues at coordinate 11,020 of DATKNR010000207.1, forward strand.
GAACGCTCTGCGGCCACGTGGAGACGAGGTCGCACGGAATTCCGGAATGGGCGTGGGCGGGCAATTACCCGGGAGGAGCGGTGCAGGGGAAAGTGATGGATTCGAAGATGGCGGCGGCGATGACGATCCGGGCGCGGATAGGGCATCCGTGCGGCCAGGATTTTGCGGCGAAACCATTTCTGGCGGCGCACAAGAACTACGAGTGGCAGGCGGGGATATTGGGAGACATGAAGGCGGGGCCGTGGACAACGTTCCGGGCGGGAGAAAAGGCGGCGGGGAAATAGCGGGGCGCGAGAGGATTGGCTTCGGGGGTTGAAACCCCGCCCTTCCGAACGGAGAGAAAAAGCAGGTCCCTGCCTGAGGCAGGCAGGCCTCATCTTGTCCCAAAATCGGGGACGGGATTCGAGATGACAATCAATTGCGCCGGCGCGAGGGGAGACCGGGTTTTCGATCCGCACGGACGCATTCGTCCAACCAATTTAAGTACTTTCGGGAGCCTGCGGCGACGGGCAGGGCGATGAATTCGGGCGTCTGGTAACTGTGGAGGCTCGCGACGGCGGCTTCCAGAGCGCGAAGGCGGGCGCGACGCGTCTTGATCAACAGCAGAAATTCCATGGCGGTCTCAACTCTTCCCTTCCAGCGATAGACGGAACGAACAGGCGAATCCAGGATATTGACGCAGGCGGCGAGGCGCGCGGTAACGACGGCGCGGGCGATGCGGGAAGCTTCCTCCTGGCTGCCGCAGGTGACGAGAACGACGCGTTTGTCGGTCATGAGGGGCGCCTCAATTGGGAGAAATTCCCACGGTCAGAAAGCCGCTGACCATGGCTACGCGAACCACAGACCGTGGCTACCACGGCACGCAAGGGCAACTGTGCATTGCGCAGCCACGCCGGAAACATAGAATACGAGGCGGTGGGGCCAACTCCAATCAAATTTGGGACGCCGGGATGGCGCGCGCGGGTCGCGAACGAGATCGGTTTCGCGAGGATGCAGGCGGCGGACGCGACGCGGTGGATCGAACGATGAGGCGGCGGCCGGCAAAACGAGAGACACGGTGGTGGCGCTCGCATGAATGGATGCGGCGCGCAGGGGTGTACGCGGGCGGGGCACTGCTGGTGCTGGTGCTGATGCACACGATTTTCGGGCCGTACGGCTTTCTCTCCATGCGGCGAAGCCAGCACGAAATCGAAACATTGCGGCAGGAGATTGACCAGCTGGACAAAGAGAACGAACAGCTGACCGGCGAAATCCGTGCGCTACAGTCGGACCCGGCGGCGATTGAGAAAGTGGCGCGGGAAGACATGGGACTGGCGCGGCCTGGAGAAATGATTTTCCGTCTGCCGGATGATCCGCCGGGAAAAAAACAGGCGGCGGCTCGAAACCCACAGCGTTAGAGAAGATGGGACAAACAAACGGCATTGGCTTGGGGGGCTAAAGCCCCGCCCTTCCCGGCAGCCCGCTTGGACCGGTCGCTTCGTTCCTCACAGTAAACAGGGGCCCCGCCGTTCCAGCTATGAGGGGCGGAGCTTCTTTGTGAGATGGGTGCGGATGAGGGAGAGGACGAGCATACCCAGAAAAACGGCGATGATGCCGGCGGCAGCGGCGGGAATCGTGGACGCGTGTTTCGGGAGCAGAGAAAACCTTCCGTAGACGAATTCGATGTGAACCCAGTAAACGAGCAGCGAGGTGTGTCCGAGCTGGATGAGCGGACTGAAGCCAACGGTTCCCGCACCCCAGGTGCACCAGGCGAAGGCGACGAGCATCAGGACGAGCACGAGGCCGGAACGAATCAGAAAAAATTCGGGGCTGGAGTGCCAGAAATCGTAGCTGGCGTAAATGTGGAAGGGAGCGGCATCGAGCGCGAGGCCGATGGCGACAAGCGCGGCTCCGGCAATGCCGAGCGAGGCGACCATCACGGCGGGGCGCTGGCGGGCGGCGTTGCTGGTGAGGAGAAATCCTATAGCGAGTCCGGCGAAGGCGAAGCCCATCCAGGGAAACGCGGGAAACAGGTAGAACTGCGGAGTGCCCAGGTTGTGCACACCGTTGATGTAGGACTCGAGAAACCAGGGGAGAAAGCGGGGCCGCAAGGTGGTCCAGAGGGGCGGAGTGGCGAGTGCGATGGCCAGGGCAAGGGCGATAGCGACGACGATGTTAGTGGCGCGGCTGCGGACGGCGTAGCAGGCGACGCCCATGCACATGATGGAGAGGCCGATGATGTTGAGTACGTCGACGCGGAGGAGATCGGTCCAGGGAACCCAGTGCCAGCCGAGAGCGAATTCCTGAACGCGGAAGAGGAGACCGAGGCCGAAGATTTCCGCGCCGCGCAGGATGGTCTGGCGGGCGATCTTGCGGGGAGATGCGCCGCGCGAACGTAGCCGATGCGTGATCAGGCCAAAAGAGATTCCGGCGAGGAAAAGGAAAAGAGGAGCGGGAAACGTGCCGCCGAGAGCGGCCCAGTGGAACCACGAGGATTCGCGCGCGGCGCCGCCGAGCCAGGACTCGTTGCCATGCCATTGAAACATCAAGACG
>DATKNR010000208.1:0-3212 GCA_035541255.1 Patescibacteria group bacterium
ACCGGACCAGCACCAGGTTCGCCACATTGGCGCACGCGATCAACAGTAGAAAAATCACCGCGCCCATCAGCGCCAGAATCGCCGGCCGCACCTCCGCCGTCAGGTACCGTTTCATCGGTTCCAGCCGGATGGCATAGCCCGCGGTCGAGAAGATGGGGTCCACCTTCCATTCCTGCGCCGCCACTGTATCCACTTCCGCCTGACCCTGCTCCACCGTCGCGCCCGGCTTCAGCCGTCCCACAGCCTCCCACTGCACATTTTTCCGGTTTTGCTCGTCGTAGCCGATTCGCGCTGCCACCCACACGTTCGGCGATTTTTCCAGCCCCAGGCTCGCGGGCGCCAGCAGCGCGAACCCCGGTTCCAGCACGCCCACGATCGTCGGTGTCAGCCCGCCCGCCGTCTTCATCACTGTGCCCAGCACGTCCGGATTTCCTCCGTAACGCCGCTGCCAGTAGTCGTAGCTCAGGATCGCGAAGTTGGGCACGGGAGCCGGCGCAGGCGCTCCCGCTCCGGCTCCTCCCGGCGGCGGCGCCGCCTGCGGCACTCCATCCGACTCCTGGAAATCCCGCCCCCGGATGATTTTTCCGCCCATCAGGGGAAAGAAATTTGTCGAGACCAGCGCCGTTTGAATCTGTTCCGGCGATCCGTCTTCCCGTTCCACAACTTGCGGAAACGTTTGCACCGCGGCGAAGCCTTCGAACATGCTCGTCGCGCCCTTCTGAAGGTCGATGAAGTTGGCGTTGGACCACGGAAAGTCGCGCACATGCCGCTTCCGCATGTCCGTGCACGCGTACACCAGCCGCGAGGGGTCCTTGTAAGGCAGCGGTTGCAGAAGCACCGCGTTCGTCACGCTGAAGATTGCCGTGCTCGCGCCCACGCCCAGCGCGATCGTCACCACCGCCGTGATGGCGAATACCGGGCTGGCCAGCAGCGTCCGCGCCGCATATTTGAAGTCCTGCATCCCCGTCCCTCCACTGTGTCGTTAGACGCCTCGGAAACGGTTCGCGGTACTGCCTTACGGCCGCAGTTCGATGTAAACCAGGTACGCTGCCCGTTATTTCACCGCTTCTTCCAGGAGAGCACGGATCACGGTGATGTTCTTCACCAGGTGTTCGGGAATGTCATGCCTTTGCTTCAGGTATTCCGGCGTGTTGTAGGAGAGCCATACCTTTCCGCTGCCGTCCTGCCAGGCCAGCGCTTTCATCGGCAGATCAATCGCCACCGTCGGCGCCGTCACCATCAGCGGAGTTCCCGCCTTCGGGCTTCCGAAAATCAGCAATTGCGTCGGATTCATCTTCAGCCCCGCTTTTTCCGCCTCGCCGCTGTGGTCCACCCGCGCGAACACCGTCACTCCCTTCGCGGTCAGCACCGCTTCCAGCCGATTGAGTGTTTCCGGAACGCTGTGCGGGCTCGCCAGATGCGCCATCCCGTTTCCCGTCGGATCACTCATCGCTTCCCCCTTGTTTCCGCCCCCCTATGCGCTCGCCGCTTTCCCCTGAAACGCAGGCGCAAACACGTTCGTCGCAAACCATTCCAGTGTCGTCGGCGTCGTATTCTCCGGCCCGCGCGCCTCGAGTCCCTTCACATATCCCGAATTGATCGCCTCCGACATTTCCAGGATCAGGTCCACCATGTTCGCGGAGATCCCCATGGCCACCATCGCCGGCTTCAGCATCATCGCCGGCGCGTGCGTGTACGAAAGATTCGGTTTGTTGATTGCCGCTCCCACAATCGCCGCCGCGTGTTTCATCATCACGTCGCGCGCTCCTTGCAGCTCGCGCGTCTGCTTCCCCTTGAAGTTCAGCGCCGTCAGCGCTCCCGCCGCGTATTCCCCGATGTCGCGCGTCGCGATCATCGGCAGCCCCACGTCCGCCTTCAGCGGCCCCGCCATCATCCCCATCGATTTCACTACGCCCACCTGCGGCAGCAGGTTTTCCATGAAGTACCCCGGCCGCAGATACAGCGCGTTCAGCGCCCCGATTTTGTTCAGCTTTTGCTCAAAGCTGTAGAGCCCCGCAATCGGCCCCGTCTTTTCCGGTTTGTCCGCGCCGAAGCTCGAGAGCAGCACGACGTGCGATACTCCCGCCTTTTCGATGGCTGCCGCCAGCGCGTCCGAAACTTTTTCCTGGTATGCCCGGAAATCCTTCGACTTCATGTCCGGCGGGATCATCGCGTACACCGCCTTCGCTCCCGTAAACGCGCGCGTCATCGCCTCCGCGTCGTCCACCGAGCCCACAAACGCCTCCGCTCCCTTCGCCACGAATAGCTGCAGTTTTTCCGCGCTCCGTCCCACCACGCGCACCTTCTGCCTCGCTGCCAGCAGTTTGTCCGCGATGATTTTTCCCGTATTTCCCGTCGCTCCAGTGATTACGTACATGGTCTTCTCCTCAGGAAATCAGATGCAGGGCTGGGTAGCCACGGTCAGGGTTTTTCTGACCGTGGGTCTTTCCGCTGGGTGCGTCCTGCTCTCAATTGTGACCTGTCAACAGTCGACCGTCGACTGTTTACTGCTGCATCGGAATCTTCACGCCGCGTTCTTTCGCGCAGCTACTCGCCTCTTCATACCCCGCATCCACGTGCCGTGCCACGCCAATTCCTGGATCGTTCGTCAGCACCCGTTCGATCCGCGCCGCCATTTCTTTCGTTCCGTCCGCCACCGTCACCTGCCCCGCGTGCAGCGAATATCCGATCCCCACTCCTCCGCCGTTATGAATCGACACCCACGTCGCCCCGCTCGCCGTATTCAGCAGCGCGTTCAGCAGCGGCCAGTCCGCAATCGCGTCCGACCCGTCCTTCATGCTTTCCGTTTCGCGGTACGGAGACGCCACCGACCCGCAGTCCAGATGGTCCCGCCCCATCACCACCGGCGCTTTCAGCTCGCCGCGAGCCACCAGCTCATTCAGCGCTAGCCCGAATTTGTCGCGCTCCCCATATCCCAGCCAGCAAATTCGCGAGGGCAGCCCCTGGAATTTCACCCGTTTCTGCGCGAGGCGAATCCATCGCCCCAGCGATTCATCCTTCGGGAACAGTTCGAGCACCAGCTCGTCCGTCCGGTGAATGTCGGAAGCCTCCCCCGAGAGCGCCGCCCACCGGAACGGCCCTCGCCCCTCGCAGAACTGCGGCCGGATATACGCCGGCACAAATCCCGGAAACGCGTACGCGTCCTTCACTCCCTGCTCGTACGCCATCGTGCGGATGTTGTTGCCGTAATC
>DATKNR010000209.1:0-9822 GCA_035541255.1 Patescibacteria group bacterium
TCCTTGTTTTGTCTTCCGCCTTATTCCCTCCCGCACAAAAACCTATCCCATTGAGCTGTAACCGTTTAGAAACTCAGTTTCGCGCAACCCCTTTCCCCTCAATCGTTTCCGCATTCCCCCGGGAGGGGGGATGCCAGTTTCCAAGTCACCCAAATCCAACTACTTACGAGGTCATCCAACATGCCATCTCACACCGCTCCTGACCGCTGCACATTCCGCGATGCCGCAGGCCGCCGCTGCCGTTCCCCGCGAAAGCCCCGGCATCCTTCTTTCTGTACCCATCACGCCCGCTTCAGCTCCGACGCCGTCCTCGAAGATCCTCAGAAGCTCGTTGCAGACATCCTCGGCGCCGAAATCGACTTTTCCGACGCCCGCGCACTCAACCGCGTCTCCGGCAAGCTTTTGGAGGCCTTTCTTTCCGGACGCATTCCAGCGCGTCACGCCGCTGTCGCCGGCTACCTCTGCCAGCAGGTCATCCAGACCCTTCCCTACATCGCACGCCAGGAGCGGCCCGCTCCCGAGCGCATCGAGTATGAATTCGTTTCCCACATCCCGCGCCCCGACTACTCCAGGTCGCACCGCAACTTTCCGCGCGAGGAATCGGCTTCAACCACCCGCTCGACTCTCACTCCTCCGCCATCAGCGCCTCCCGCCGCCAGCCACACCTCTGGCTCCTCCGGGCCTGTCATCATTTCGCCTCGCGGAGATAACCAATGACTCCCTCCACCGGCAATCGGTTCTCGCGGCGGGCCGGCAGCATAAAATCGCGCAGTCTAGATACGTTTGATTGTGGCGAGCCAGGCTGGGGCGCCGTTATCGTGGAATCGCGTCTCGATGTAGTCGGGTTCAATCGCCGCAATATTCCATCCGCTTGCGGGAGGGAACGCCGCTCTCAGCTCCTGCTCGCTCACGGGATGCGGGCCCGTCTCGGGGCCGGCGTCGCTGAAGCACAACACGTACAGGGTGGCGCCGCGCGCGGTAACGGACGCGAGGCTGGCCACGTATTCCGGCCGCTCGGCGGCGTCGAAGGCGTGGAACAGGCCGCAGTCCAGCACGGTCTGAAATTTTCTTCCCAAACGGTGGAGATGCAGCGCGTCTGCCGCAACGAACTCGGCCTCGATCCCACGGTCGCGGGCCTTCTGCCGGGCCATGGCCAGCGCCGTCTCCGCCACGTCAACGCCCAGAACCGAAAATCCCAGCGAGGCGATGAGAAGAGTGTTCTCGCCGGTGCCGCACCCGGCATCGAGCACTGCCGACGCGAATGCCCGCTGCGACACCAGACGCGCGATGGCCTGCTGCGGACGGCCGATATCCCAGGGCGCAGGGCCTCCGTGGTAGGACGCGTCCCAGGGCTGTCCCGCCATGCGTTCGTGACGGGTGGGCTGCCGGCCTCCGAACGGATCGTCAGCGGGGGGTTTGGATCGATCGGGCAATTGTGCGCCCTCCCTGCAGCCGATTCTGCCACATCCTCGAGGCACGGCGAACCAGCGGCCGTGGCCAAACATCCTAATGCGGTGCGGGGTTTGGCTTTAGGGCCACAGGCCGCGCACAGATTTGCTTTTGACCCGGTATCTCGCTAGAGTCTGGCCGAAAAACGATGGCAAACGAAGAGTCTGCTGCAAAAGAGAATATCGCGCCTCCCGCGCCGGAGCTTGCACCCGACAAGCTGCGGTGGCGGTGCGCGCCCGAGTCCATCCCGTTCGAGACCACGGCGGACGCGCCGCTGGCCGAAGGCGTGATCGGACAGGACCGCGCCATCCGCGCCATCCAGATGGGCCTGGAAGTGGGCGCGCCCGGCTACAACATCTTCGTATGCGGGCTGTCCGGCTCCAGCCGCGGCGGGCTGATCTCGCGCATGATCCGCGAACTCGAGCCGCACACCGAACTCGCTCCCGACCGCTGCTACGTCAACAACTTCAAGGCCCCGGACCGGCCGCGCCTGCTCACCCTGCCGCGCGGCAAAGCTCAGAATTTCAAGAAGGACATGACCGCGCACATCGACTTCCTGCGCCGGCGCATCCCGCAGGTGTTCGAGGGCGAACCCTTCCAGAGGCAGAAGAGCCGCATCGTGGAGCGGTTTACCGTCCGCGAAAAAGAATTGATGGACGACTTCACGCGGCGCATCGCCAAGGAACAGTTTGCGCTGGGCCGCATGCAGGTGGGCGCGGTGGCGCTGCCGGAAATTTTCCCCGTGCTCGACGGGCAGATGGTGCCCGTCGAAGAGCTGCCCAAGCTGGTGCAGGAAGGCAAGCTCGAAACCGTGATGGCGGAGACCATCGAGCGGAAGTACGACCAGTTCCGGCAGGAATTTACGGTCGTGTACAGGAAAACTCTGCTGCTCTCGCGCGAGCTGGCCAGCGAAATGAGCTACCTGGAGCAGGAAGCCGCCTCGGTGCTGGTGGACGGCGTGATCGAGGACATGAAGGAAAAATATCCCGACTCGACGATCAGCGAATACCTGGAAGAGGTCCGCCAGCACATCCTGGACAACCTGGACCTCTTCAAGGACCGCGAAGGCGACGAAACGGACGAGCCGCACGGGCCGGAAGAGCCGGAACGGCGGCCGGGCGCGCCGGAGCGGGATCCCTACCGCGTCTACGGCGTGAACGTCCTGCTGTCGCATCCGCACGACGAACCGTTTCCGGTGATTTTCGAGACGGCGCCGACGTATGTGAACGTGTTCGGATCGATCCACCGGAACTACGACCCGCGGGGCGCCTGGAACTCCGACTTCATGGACATCCGGCCGGGATCGATGCTGCGGGCCGACGGCGGATTCCTGGTCATGTATGCGATGGACTGCCTGGTGGAAGCCGGAGTGTGGCGCACGCTGAAGCGCACGCTCAATCACGCGAAACTGGAGATTCAGCCGCTCGAATACCTGTTCCCGCTGGGCGGCGCGGTGATGAAGCCGGAGCCGATCGACCTGACCACGAAAATCATCCTGATCGGCGACCGGCAACTGTATGAACTGCTGTACGCCTACGAGGAAGATTTCCGCAAGATTTTCAAGGTGCGGGCGGAGTTCGACGAAGAGATGGGCATGTCGAACGAGGTGATTCCGCTGTACGGCGGGCATCTGCGCAAGCTGTCGGGAGACGAGGGGCTGTGCGCGTTTGACCGCAGCGCAGTGGCGGCGCTGATTGAATACGGAGTGCGCAGGGCCGGGCGGCGGAACAAAATCACGGCGCGCGTGAACGAGGTGCTGGACCTGGCGCGCGAGGCCTGCTACACGGCGCGGCAGGACGGTGAAACTCCTGTCTCCGGCACCCACGTGCGCAAGGCGCTGCGGTCCAAGATCGAACGGCACGCCCTCGTGGACGAAAAGATGCGCGAGATGATCGCGGAAGGGATGATTCTGATCGATACGGACGGCACGCGCGCGGGAGTGGTGAACGGGCTCAGCGTGTTCGAGTACGGCGGGCACTATTTCGGGAAGCCTTCGCGCATCACCGCGGCCGTGGCGCTGGGCAAGGCCGGACTGATCAACATCGAACGCGAAGCGGGAATGAGCGGCCACCTGCACGACAAGGGCATGCAGATCATCTCCGGCTATCTGCGCGGCATGTTCGCGCAGGACAAGCCGCTCTCGCTTTCCGCGAGCCTGTGCTTCGAGCAATCCTACAGCGGCGTGGATGGCGACAGCGCCAGCTCGACGGAGATTTACGCGCTGCTCTCTGCGTTGTCGGGAGTGCCGCTGCGGCAGGACATCGCCGTGACCGGCTCGGTGAACCAGCAGGGCGACATCCAGTGCATCGGGGGAATCAACGAAAAGATCGAAGGCTTCTTCGACACCTGCCTGATCAAAGGGCTGACCGGGCGCCAGGGCGTGCTGATGCCGCAGGAAAACGTGGAAGACCTGATGCTGCGCGAAGAGGTGATTGACGCGGTGGCTGCCGGGAAATTCCACATCTACCCGATCCGGCGGATCGAGCAGGGAGTGGAAATTCTGACCGGGCGGCGGGCGGGAACGCCCGGCGCGGACGGAAAATTCGAAGAGGGCAGCGTCTTCGGACTGGTGGACAACCGCCTGCGCGAGATGGTGAAAAAATTAAAGGAGTTCGAGTAGCGAGGGAATCCGGCGGCTTCGCTTTGATGTCCTTCGTTTCCCCGCTTTTCGCCTGAATAAATTTCTACTCGATGTAGCCGTCGTAGTAGACGCCAGTGCGGTCCTTCCACATGCCGGTAACAAACGAATGGATATGGCGGCTGAAGGCCGCGGAGGGAAACAAGTTTTTGATGGTGTCCAGCTTCTGCGGATCGATGGGCACCTTCTGCATGGCCGCGACTTTGTCCACCACGTCCTTCCAGTTCACGCGTCCAAGGTCGGCATAGGAAAGCGCGGAGAGGTTCCTGGGCAGTCGGGCTCGTTCGGTCTGGAACTTGGAGTCGCTGGCCAGGCTCTGGGCTTCTTCCATGGTGCGCGCGTGGGCCATGAAGGCGCGGGCATCCGCCTTGCGGTGCGCGATCACCATCATTTTGGGGGCGAGCGCGACACAGTAGGAGCGCCCCGTGGGCCGGGTGGCGCCGGGCTTGCCGGGCACCGGCGCGCTTCCCCCGACAGGAGAAATCACCGAGACAAAGGTGACGTCGCCCACGGCTTCTTCATTCGTGATGATGCCGGAAAAGAGCAGCTCGATAACGTGCTGGACATCCGCGGGCTTTTCCACGCCGAGGACGAACACGCTGTCGGCCAGCTCGCCCGCGGGCTCCTGCTTGATGAAAGTGAAATCGCCGCTGAGGAGCTTGAGCATTTCCGTGACGCTCATGCCGAATTGCTGGGTGAGCATGCTGTCCACCTGATTGAACAGCACGCCCTGGCCGGGTGGCATGAAGGCCTCAAAGATGTTGCGCATGATGCGGTAGAGAGCGGAGAGGTCCCAGCGGAAGGCGCTGTAAGAAAAGACGCCGGCCGGCGTCATGCGAAGCGTGGGAAAGTCGGGGCCGCTCGGGCCGATGAGGTCGGTGACCGAACCGGGCGCCAGATCGCCGAGCAGAGTGACTTCGAAGCGGGTGGCGGGATCGCCGAGCGTGACGGAGCCGATGACGCTGTGCAGGCGGTCGAAATGCATGGCGGACCATGCCTGGCGCTCCTCCTCCTCTTTCATCTCGGCGCGAATTTCGTCCGTGATGACGCGAATATTCAGGAAGCCGGTGACGGCGGCGTCCGCTCCGAAGCGCTGGCGGGCCGTGCGGAACTCGGGGGTGTCCACGATCGTGCCGCGTGCCGGCGCTGCGGCGGAAAGCCGGGTGGCCCACTGCTCGAGCACCTCGCGGTAATCCGAGACGACCAGATAGTGGCCGGCGGTGGTGATGAACGTGGAACCGTCGCTGGTTTTCCGCTCGGTGATTTCCATGCCGTGAAACGAAGCCTTTGTGATTTCCTGGCCGGGCTTCTCCGCGAGCGCCCACTTCACCAGGCGGTCGAGCAGCGGCTCGCGTCCGGCGCGATCGTAAAGCATGAGGAAGGCGGCCTCGACGTGGGCGGCCTTGTCCTCCTTCTTGGGCGCTCCGGGCTTCACGTGGGGTTTGACGCCGGCGGGTAGCTTGATGAACGCGGCGAGCGCAGAATTGCCGGCCACCTGCATGGCTTCGTCCTTGGTGAGAGATGGAGCGTCCTTGGAGCCCTGTGTCGTGACCCCAGCGGCCATCAGGGCGCGAGCCGGTGCCAGGTCCGGATCGTTCCAGAGCTGCAGCAGCGAATTCGTGGCCTTGTGCGCGGCCATGCCCGCCTCGCCGTGCCAAGCCATGTAGGCCAGCGTGTCCGCGGGCAAAAGCGACTCGAGGGATTTATCCTGAGCGAGGAGCGAGGCGGGAAGCAGAAAGACGAGACACAAGAGAAACCACCACTGGCGGCGGGCGATTCGCATTTGGCCACTCCCTTTCGGCGGGACGGCTTACCCGGACACTGGCAGAATTGTAAGCGCGGGACACACGTGGGGGAGTTGCCGCGTGAGTGGATGTGCGGAAGAGGTAAAGATGACGGCGCGGGCAGCAGCAGCGGCGCAGCTGCGCCCGTGACGGCGCCCGCGGCGCACTTACTGCTTCGGCGTGCTTAGATAGCCGGAGATTTTGTCCTTGGCCGTGTCGAAGACGACGATCTCATAGAGTTGATGCGAGGAGCGCGTATAGAACTGCACAGGCTCCAGAGCGGTCTTGTCCTTCTTCTCGATGGTCTTGTCGTCGACAATCACATCCATGGTGTACTTGGAGCGCTTGGGATCCACTTTCTTGAGCTTGACGAGTATCGGGCCGACGTGCTGCGGGTCCTTGGATTTGGAGACATCGAACTCGAAGATATTGCGCTCGCCGCGGCGCTTGAGTTCCTCGACTTCTTCCTTGTTGCGGGCGATGAGGCCGCTCATCACACCCTGGTCTCCGATGGTGCGCTCAAGCTTGCTCTTGGTGGCTTCGAGATCTTTTTTTGTGGCGGCGACGTCCGACTTGGTGCCGCTGAGGTCCGCGGAAACCTGGCTGAGCTGTGCCTGGCTTTGCTGTTGGACCTCGCCAATTTTCGCGTTCAATTCCTTCTCGGAAGCGGTTTGCTGCTTCTTGATGTTCTGGGCGATGTCGCGGGCCTTGGCCAGTTCCGTTTCCGTCAGGCCGAGTTTCTGCGAGGTGACGTCGAGCTCCCCCTTCAAGTCCGCAATGCGGGAATCGGCCTGCTCGATGCGCTTAGCCAGAAGGTCCGCGCGCTGATTGGCGCTGGCCATGGCGTCGTCCATGGATTTCCGGGCGGCGGTCTGCGCGTAAATCAGATAGGCCATGCCTCCGACGAGAATCACCAGGACCAAAATGATCCAACGGGGTGTCCCGACGGCTTCCGGGTGGTAGGTCTCTGCCGGCGGCGGAACGTTAGGCGACGTGCTCATCCATCCTCCTCAGGTCCAAGTGAAATACTGGAGCGCAATCCGATGAAGTATTCGAGTATCACGGCAGGCGTAAGGTTGTCCACGGGTTCGAGATACCTGCTCCTAGCGGCTGGGGACGGAGGAGGGCCGGGGCCAGCGCGCCTCCACGGTGGTGGTCAGACCGCCACGCGGAGTGAATTCGCCGCGCACCAGGCACTCGCGCGGCTTCACAGCGGCCACGATGTCGCGCAACATGCGGTTCACCGCGTTTTCGTAAAAGATACCGAGATTCCGGTAGGCCAGCAGATAGAGCTTGAGCGCCTTCAATTCCAGGCAGGACTTGTCCGGCGTGTACTGGATGGTGATGACGCCGTAATCGGGGAGGCCCGTCTTCGGACAGACGGAGGTGTACTCGGGAAAGCGGATGGTGATCTGGTAGCCGGGGAACTGGTTCGGCCATGTGTCGAGCTTAGGCAGGGGCGCGTCAATTCCTGCGCCGGCATGCGCGTCTGTGTATCCGTCCCTGGTTGACCTGGCTCGCGGCACCCGTGTGCACCTCGCTCGAACCATTCTACACGGGTCGCGGCGGGAGCGTCGCGGGGTGAACATTCCGACATCGCCGCGCTTGCGCCACGGTGCGCCTTTGCTACTCTGAAGTGTCCGAACGGGAATGCCGTAGTCTGGGGGAGTTGGGACCATGGTTTGTCCCGTGTGCAAAGCGCGCGCGTGCAGGAGATCGCGGCGGCGCAATCTGAGAGATTACGCGCTAAGCCTGGTGGGCGTGCTGCCGTGGCGCTGCTCCACCTGCCACACGCGATTCCACGCGCACCGGGTTCCCTTCAAACTGATGCTGCGAGCGCACTGCCCGCGCTGCGGAAACCCCAAGTTAGAGCGAATCGGTAGCGACCGCGTGGAAGAAGGGCGGCTGCTGGCGCTGAAGCGCATCCTGGGGCTGCCCGCCTACCGCTGTGACCCCTGCCGGATGAAGTTCTACGCAGTGCGTCCGAGCGATCCCAGCATTCGTGCCCCGCGGGCACGCCGCGCGGGCAACACGGCCTAGCAACCTGGCTGCGGGCCGCGGCCGGCTTGACAATCCCAAAGGCGGATAGAAGAATCGCCGGTGAAGCGGCATCGAACCGCCGGGCGGTAATCGAGCATGCGGCGGACCATCGTTCCACGCTGTGTTCCGCAGTGACCGCGCACAACCACGAGGAGGCGCCATGATTTCGACCCCGTACATCGCCGGAAGATCGATCGAAGTGCCGGCGGCGCAGCTTTCCGACGTGATGAATCCGGCGGACCAGCGGCCGTTCGCGAAAATCTTCATGGGCGAAGAGAAACACATGAAGCAGGCCATTGACGCGGCGCATGCGGCGAAGGACGCGTGGGCGGCGACGCTGGCCGGAGACCGCGAGCGCATCCTGCAACGCGCGGCGGACGAACTGATGGCCGCGACGAATGAAATCGTGGAATTGCTGATCGGCGAGGGCGGCTCGACATTCGGGAAGGCGCACTTCGAGGTGCCGTTTGCGGCGAATCTGCTGCGCTCGATTGCCGGCGAGGCGCGGCAGGTGCGCGGCGACGTGTTTCCGTCGGACGTGCCGGGGATGATTTCCATGTCGATCCGGCGGCCGCTGGGAGTGGTGGCGGGAATTTCGCCGTTCAATTTTCCGGTGATTCTGTCGCTGAAGAAGGTGGCGTTTGCGCTGGCCGCGGGAAACACGTTTGTGCTGAAGCCGTCGGAAGAAACGTCGCTGGTGGGGCTGAAGCTGGCGGAGATCTTCGAGCGCGCGGGACTGCCGGCGGGAGTCCTGAATGTGGTGCCGGGCGACGGGCCGCGGATGGCGCAGGTGCTGTACGACGATCCGCGCGTCAAGCTGATTTCGTTTACCGGCTCTTCGGCGGTGGGGAGGCAGATCGCCACGGAGTGCGCGAAGCGCGGGAAGAAGTTCGTGCTGGAGATGGGCGGGAAGAGCCCGCTGATTGTGTTGAAGGATGCGGACGTGGACTACGCGGTGGATACGGCGTGCTTCGGGCTGTTCATCCATCAGGGACAGATCTGCATGGCAGGGTCGCGAATCATTGTGGAGGCGCCGATTTACGAGCAGTTCGTGGAGAAGTTTGCGGCGAAGGCCGAGAAGATGCAGGTGGGCGATCCGCGGGATCCACATACGGTGATCGGGCCGCTGATCCGGTCGTCGCAGTGTCCGATGATCGACCGGAAAGTGAAAGAAGCGGTGACGAAAGGCGCGCGGCTGGTGACGGGCGGAAAATACGAAGGCAACTTCTATTATCCGACGGTGCTGGCGGATGTGACGCCGGAAATGGCGGCGTTCCGCGACGAACTGTTCGGGCCGGTGGCGGCGGTGAGCCGCGCGACGGATGCGGAGCATGCGCTGGCGCTGGCGAATAATTCGTCGTACGGGCTGTCGTCGGCGGTGCTGACGAACAACATGCAACTGGCGATGAAGTTCGCGATGGAGCTGGAAGCGGGGATGGTGCACCTGAACGGTCCGACGGTGCATGACGAGGGAATCGTGCCGTTCGGCGGAGTGAAAGATTCGGGGAGCGGGCGCGAGGGCGGGCGGTGGTCGCTCGAAGAAATGACGGAAGTGAAGTGGGTGACGATCCAGATGGGGAAGCGGCAGTATCCGTTCTGAAGCTTTGCCGGCTACTGCGAGCGGCGCGATTTGTGACCACGGCTGCGCGGCCGGGCACTGCTGGTGCGGCGCATCTCGGAGCGCAGCATGCGGTTGATGCGGGTCTGGTAGCCGGGCCCCTGTGACTTCAGCCAGGCCAGCACGTCAGCGTCGAGTCGGAGTGTCACTGGAGTCTTGATCGGCCTGTAAAACTTTCCCACGACGGCGGAACTCCAGTCCGTGATTTCTGGAATATCGGAGAAATCGATCTGGTCGTCGGGCATGGCGGCGAGCCTGGAGAGTTCGCTATCGAGTTTTCGAGCCCTGGCGTT
>DATKNR010000210.1:0-3004 GCA_035541255.1 Patescibacteria group bacterium
CCGCTTTCCCACTGATCGAACGCCCGGTTGAATTCCTTGTCGGAAAACAGCGCCCGGGAAATCGTCCAGACCTGGTCGCACGATTGGAGCCCGAAGATGGCGACGACCTGCGGCAGGTGCGGCGCCATCACCGCTTCCAGAAAGATCTTCGGCCCTTTGTGAACCCGGTCCATGGCGGGCAATAGTGCCTTCGAAAAGAAGTCGTGGATTCGGGTGGGCTGCGTGCCCTGTTCCAGGAAATACTGCTCCACCACGTAAAACCGCGTGCGGGCAGGTTCGTCCGCGGGGGCCGCCACGGCGGATGGCATCAACGCCGGCAGCCCGCCCAGGAAGCGGCGGCGATCGAGGATCATGCGTTAATTGTAGCCGGTAGCCCTGTCACCGAATGCGCAGCATCTCGCGAGCGCAGTTGTAGCCCGGCGCACCCATCACACCGCCGCCCGGATGCGCGCCGCTGCCGCACAAAAACAGCCCCTTCACCGGCGTCCGGTACCGCGCCCATCCCGCCACGGGACGCATCACGAACATCTGGTCCAGGCTCATTTCGCCGTGAAAGATGTTGCCTCCCGTGATTCCGAATCGCCGCTCCAGGTCGAGCGGCGTCAGCACCTGCCGGTGCTCGATGATCGACCGGATGTTCGGCGCATACTCTTCGATCAGCGCAATCACCCGGTCGCCGAACGGCTCGCGCAATTCGTCCCACGTGCCCTCGCGCAGGGTGTATGGCGCGTACTGCAGAAAGATCCCCATGATGTGCTTGCCCGCCGGAGCGAGCGTCGGGTCGTACATGGTCGGCACCGTCAGCTCCAGCAGCGGGCGCTCGCTCGGACAACCATACTTCGCGTCGTCCCACGCGCGCTCCACGTACTCGATATTCGGGCAGATGTGCATGGTCGCCTTGTGATGCGGACCCGGCGCACCCGGAAGGGCGCGGAACTCCGGCAGGCCGTTCAGAGCCAGATTGATCTTGCAGCTCGTACCCTCGATGCGGAAATTCCGGATCGCGCGCACAAAGCCCGGATCGAGATCGCCCGGCTCCAACAGCTTCAGGAAAGTCACCTTCGGGTCGAGGTTGGAGGCCACCAGGGTGGATTCGATCTCTTCGCCATTGGCCAGCACCACTCCGCGCGCGCGGCCGTCGCGCACCAGCACCTTGGCTACCGCCGCGCCGGTGCGGATCTCGACACCCTTCGCCCGCGCCGACGCCGCGATCGCCTCCGAGACCGTGCCCATCCCACCGCGCACGAACCCCCACAGGCCGCGATGTCCCGCCACGCCGCCCATGCAGTGGTGCAGGAGAATGTAGGCCGTGCCCGGCGAGCGAGGGCCGCCGTTGGCGCCGATCACGCCGTCTGTCGCCAGCGTGACCTTCACCTGCTCGCTCTCGAACCACTCGTCCAGGAACTCGGCCGCCGATTGGGTGAAGATCTTCACCAGCGCCACCACGTCGCCGGCGCTCAGCCCGCGCATTTTTCCAAGCAGGCGGAGGTAGTCCACCAGGTCCATCGCGGCCGGCGGAAAGTGCGGCGGAGTGGTCAGCAGAAGCTGCTCCACGACCTGCGATAGGCGCTCGATCTGGTCCTCGTAAGCCGGGTATGCCTCGGCGTCGCGCTTCGAGTATTTGGCGATCTCTTCCAGCGTCTTCGCACGGTCCTGCCACATGAAAAAGTGGCGGCCATCCGGAAAGGCCGAGAAGAACGCGGGATCCTTGGCATCAACCCGGTAGCCGTGCCGCTCCAGTTCCAGCTCTTTGACAATGCGCTCTTGCATCAGGCTGGTCAGGTAAGCTGCCGTGGAGACTTTGTATCCCGGCCAGATCTCTTCCGTGACCGCGCACCCGCCCACCATTTCGCGCCGCTCGAGGACCAGCACCTTCCTGCCGGCGCGCGCCAGGTACGCCGCCGCCACCAGGCCGTTGTGTCCTCCGCCGACGATGATGACGTCCACTCTCGCCATGGCTCAGAGCTTCTTGAACACCACGACGGCGAGCGGCGGCAGCGACACGGAGATCGAGTACTTCCGGTTGTGCTTTGGCTCGGGCCGCGATGTCACGGACCCGCCGTTGCCCATGTTCGATCCGCCGAATACTTCGGAATCCGTGTTCAGAATCTCCTGGTAAAAGCCCTCCTCCGGCACGCCGAACGCATAGCCCTGACGCGGCATCGGAGTGAAGTTGCAGCAGATCAGCAGGAAGTCCTTCGGGTCCTCGGCGCGCCGCAAGAACGAGATGATCGAGCTTTCACCGTCGTGGAAATCCACCCACTCGAATCCCGAGTAGTGGAAGTCCACCTGGTGCAGAGCCGGATTCGCCCGGTACAGACGGTTCAGGTCGCGAACCAGCGTTTGCAGTTTGCGGTGGTAATCAAACTCGAGCAGTTCCCAGCGCACTCCCTGGTTATGGTTCCACTCCTCGCGCTGTCCGATCTCCTGCCCCATGAAGAGGAGCTTTTTCCCCGGATGCGTCCACATGTAGGCCAGAAATGCCCGCACGTTGGCGAACTGCCGCCACTCGTCGCCCGGCATTTTGTTGAGCAGCGAGCCCTTGCCGTGCACCACCTCGTCATGCGAGATGGGCAGCACGAAGTTTTCGTGGAACGCGTAGAGCAGGCTGAACGTGATGTGGTTGTGCAGGTACTTGCGATAGATGGGGTCGCTGTGGAAGTAGTCCAGCATGTCGTGCATCCAGCCCATGTTCCACTTCATGGTGAAGCCCAGCCCGTTGAGATAAACCGGCTTCGACACACCCGCAAACGCCGTGGATTCCTCGGCAACCGTGAACGCGCCCGGCACCTGGTGCGCCTGCTCGTTAAATCGCCGGATGAATTCGATGGCTTCCAGGTTTTCGTTGCCCCCGTATTGGTTGGGAATCCACTCGCCGGGTTTCCGCGAGTAATCCAGGTAGAGCATGGAAGCCACCGCGTCCACGCGCAGGCCGTCGATGTGAAATACCTTCAGCCAGAAGAGCGCGTTCGAAATCAGGAACGAGCGGACTTCGTTGCGGCCG
>DATKNR010000211.1:0-18335 GCA_035541255.1 Patescibacteria group bacterium
TGGTCGGGCTACTACACCGTAAGCGTCTACGAAGCGACGCACGAGCACGAATACAACGCCATCCGGCAGTCGGCGGCGCTGATCGATATTTCTCCGCTCTACAAATACATGGTGCGGGGGCGCGACGCGGCGAAGCTGATCAACCGCGTGCTGACGCGCGACATTCACAAAGTGGCCGTAGGGCAGGTGATTTACTGCTGCTGGTGCGATGAAGACGGAAAAGTGATTGACGACGGAACGGTGTCGCGGCTGGAGGAAAACACGTACCGGTGGACGGCGGCGGATCCGAGCATGCGGTGGTTCCGGCAGAACGCGCAGGGGCTGGACGTGGAGATCGAAGACATTTCCGAAGAGACGGCGGCGCTGGCGCTGCAAGGGCCGACTTCGGGGAGGCTGCTGGTGTCGCTGGCGGAGGCGAAACTGGAGAACCTGAAATATTTCCGTGTGACGAGCGGACGAATCGCGGGAGTGCCGGTGGACATTTCGCGGACGGGGTACACGGGCGACCTGGGATACGAAATCTGGATGCCGGCGAAACAGGCGGGGCGGGTGTGGGATGCGCTGGTGGAGCACGGGCAGGGGTTCGACATCCACCCGGCGGGGATGATCGCGCTGGACATTGCGCGGATCGAGGCGGGCCTGCTGCTGATTGAAGTGGACTACACGAGCAGCCGGAAGGCGCTGATTCCGGCGCAGAAATATTCCCCGTACGAGATCGGGCTGGGGCGGATGGTGGACCTGAAGAAAGAAAACTTTGTGGGACGGGCAGCGCTGGCGGAGGAGCAGAAACGCGGAGGTCCGGCGCGGACGCTGGTGGGCCTGGAAATCAACTGGAACGAGGTGGAACGGCTGTACGAGAAGGAAGGGCTGGCGCCGCAGGCTCCGACGATGGCTTCGCGGGTGCATGTGCCGGTGTATCGAGGAAGCGCGCAGGTGGGGAAAGCGACTTCGACGACATGGTCGCCGACGCTGAAGAGGATGATTGCGCTCGGGAGCGTGGCGAGCGCGCATTCGAAGGACGGGACGGAATTGCAGATGGAATGGACGGTGGAGGCGGTGCGGCACCGGGTGGGGGCACGGGTGGTGCCGATGCCGTTTTTCAATCCGGGGAGAAAAACGGCGACGCCGATTGCGTAGGGAGGTGAATCGACGGCGCACAGGCTAAAAGCCTGTGCTACTCGAGACGGCGACGCCGATTCGATAGGCGAAGAGGGAAAAGGATACCGCAGAGGCGCAGAGGACGCAGAGAAAGCCAGAGAAGGAAGAGGACGAGAGAAATGAGCGAAATGCGAATGTGGATACTGGCGGGAACGCTGGCGCTGGCGGGAGTGACCTCAATGGCGGCACAGGACGGAGGGCCGAAGCCTCCGGAGACGCGGCGGGACGACGTGGTGGACGACTACCACGGCGCGAAAGTGCCGGACCCCTACCGGTGGCTGGAGGACCAGAGCAGTCCGGAGACACGGGCGTGGATCGAGAAAGAGAACGCATACACGCAGTCGGTGCTGGGGGCGCTGCCGGGACGCGCGGTGATCGAGAAGCACGTGGCGGCGCTGATGAAGATTGACGCGTTCGGAGTGCCGACGGAGCGAGGCGGGCGGCTTTTCTATTCGAAGCGGATGGCGGACCAGGACCTGTTTGTGCTGTACGGGAAGAAGGGCCTCAGCGGCACGGAGCAGGTGGTGGTGGATCCGCACGCGATGAGCAAAGACCACACGACGAGCGTGAACTGGATGGCGATTGCGCTGGACGGCGCGATTGCCGCGTACAGCGTGAGGGAGGGCGGAGCGGACGAGGTGGCGGTACACCTGGTGGACGGGGCCACGGGGAAAGAGATGGCGGACGGGTTGCCGCGCGCGGACTACCTGTCGCTGGACATCGCGCCGAACAATAAGGGGATCTACTACACGGTGATTAAGAAGGCGGGCCCGCGGGCGTATTACCACGCGATGGGAAGCGACCCGGCGAAGGACGAGGAAATCTTCGGGTCGAGCTACGGGCCGGAGATGCTGATCGGTGTGTCGCTGTCCGAGGATGGGCGCTACCTGCTGTTCCACGTGTTCCACGGATCGGCGGGCGACTATTCCGAGGTGTACTACAAGGATCTGAAGGCGGACGGGCCGATCACACCGCTGGTGAAGGGAGTGCCGGCGCGGTTTGTGGCGCAGATCGCGGGCGGAAAAGCGTATGTGCAGACCAACTGGAAAGCGCCGAATGACCGCGTGCTGGTGGCGGACATGGGGAACCCGGGAATCGAAAACTGGCACGAAGTGATACCCGAGGGGAAATGGCCGATCCAGGCGGTGGCCCTGGTGGGCGGGAAGATGCTGGTGCGGTACACGGAGAATGCGACGTCGCGGCTGCGGCTGTACGAACCAAGCGGAAAACCGGACCGCGAGGTGAAATTGCCCACACTGGGGACGGCGAATCAGGTGAGCGGGCAATGGACGAGCAACGAGGTGTTCTTCGGGTTCCAGTCGTTCATCCTTCCAGAGTCGATCTACCGGCTGGACACGAAGACGGGGAACGTGACGCTGTGGGAGAAGCCGTCGGTGCCGATTGATGCCGAGGCGTTCGAGACGGAGCAGGTGCGTTACGCGTCGAAGGACGGGACCGAGATTCCGATGTTTCTGGTGCACCGGAAAGACATGAAGCGGGACGGCGCGCGGCCGGCGCTGCTGACGGGCTACGGCGGATTCAATGTGACCGAGACACCGGCGTTCAACGTGTACGCGGTGCTGTTTGCGGAACATGGCGGGATCTTCGCGCTGCCAAACCTGCGGGGCGGCGGAGAGTTCGGCGAAAGCTGGCACAAAGCGGGAATGCGGGAGAAAAAACAGAACGTGTTCGACGATTTTCTGGGAGCGGCGGAGTGGCTCGTCGCGCAGAAGTACACGAAGCCGGCGCGGCTGGCCATCCGCGGGCAGTCGAACGGAGGGCTGCTGGTGGGCGCGGCGGTGACGCAGAGGCCGGACCTGTTCGGCGCAGTGGTGTGCCGTTACCCGCTGCTGGACATGCTGCGGTACCAGAATTTTCTGGTGGCGAGGTTCTGGGTGCCGGAGTATGGCTCGTCGGACAAACCGGACGAATTCAATTATTTGCGCGCCTACTCGCCGTATCAGAACGTGAAGGCGGGAACGAAATATCCGGCGGTGCTGTTCATCACGGGCGACGGCGACACTCGGGTGGCCCCGCTGCACGCGCGGAAGATGGCGGCGGAGATGCAGGCAGCGAACGCATCGGATAAACCGATCCTGCTGATGTACGACACGCAGTCGGGACATTCGGGCGGGCGGCCGCTGGGGAAATTGATTGAAGAAACGACGGACGAAATGGTGTTCTTCTTCGGAGAACTGGGAGTGAGTACAGGGCATTAGCGGCGTACCCAAATCCAATTCAACGGATTGCCTTCAGGGGCAAAAGCCCTGACCCATTGCGCATCCCCACGGCGGGGTTAAAATCCCGCCCTTTTCCCGCCCGCGGCTACTGCGCGAGGCGATTGTATTTTTTCAGGACAGCGCGGAGCTGGTCGTGCGGAAGGGCGATGGCAGTGTGGCCGTCGCGGCCGGTCATGGTGTCCGCGGCGACCATGGCGTTGACGATCGCTTCTTCGGTGGCCTGGACGGTGGCGGCGAAGAGGGGATCGGTGGCGTCGTTGGCCAGCATGCCGACCTGGAGGACGCCTTTTGTGGCGTCGACGCCGGGATTCGCGGTGCTAAAGGCGATGAAGATGTCGCCGGAACCGTTGCCGGAAATCGAGCCGTCGCGCGCGAGGCCGAGCGAGGCGCGGCGAGCGAGGCGCTTGAGCTGGTGGGGGAGGAGCGGCGCGTCCGTGGCGACGACGATGATGATGGAGCCGCGATCGAGCACGTCGGCAGGAAGCGCGGAGGAGTAAGCAGGCTTCTCAGTGATTTCCTTTCCGACGGGAACGCCGGCGATGCGGAGATTGCCGCGGCGGCCGTAGTTGCACTGGACGAGCACGCCGACGGTGTAGCCGCCCTGCGCGGCGGAGAGCACGCGTGAAGACGTGCCGATGCCACCCTTGAATTCGTTGCAGACCATTCCTGTGCCGCCGCCGACGCTGCCTTCTTCGACGGGGCCGCCATGGGCGGAATCGAGGGCGGCGAAAACGTGGTCGGGCTTGACGTGGAAGCCGTTGACGTCGTTCAGAAAGCCGTCGTAGGTCTCGGCGACGACGGGGAGCGACCACCAATACTCGTCGGCCTCCGGCGCGCCGCGGCGGACACGCCAGGCGATGACGGCGTCGCGGACGACGCCGACGCTGTGCGTGTTGGTAATCATGACGGGCCCCTCGAGGATGCCGGACTCTTCGACCCAGGTGGTGCCGGTCATCTCGCCATTGCCGTTGAGGGAAAACCAGCCGGCGAAGACGTTGTTGTTGCCGTTCTTGCCGCGCGGAATGACGGCGGTGACGCCGGTGCGGACGGGTCCCTGGCCGACGACGAGCTTCCCCTCCCCGCGAATGATGGTGGTGTGGCCGACTTCGACGCCGGCAACGTCTGTGATGGCGTTGAGCGGGCCGGGCGTGCCGTCGAAGGGAACGCCGAGATCGCGGGCGCGGGGCTTGGACGGCGACTGCGCGAGGACGACGGAGGCGAGCAGGGCGAGGAGTGCGGCGGAGAAAATGATACGTGGGCAAGAGAGCGAGCGGGCAACTGGTGTCATGGTGCTGGTCCTCCCTCCAGAGCGGGCTGGGCGAGATGGGGCTCGATCCGCCACGGCGGATGCCCCTACGGTTTGAAATCAGTCTTTAGGCGTCCGCCGAAATGGCCGACAACGACGGCGGCAACACGTGCGATGGCGTCATGGAGCGCAGAAGTGGGCCCGTGATGGTGGCCGGTGAAGACGACGAGGACGATGGGCGTGTCGTTCTCGGGTCCCTTGCCGGGAATCCAGATGATGCCGGCGTCGTTGGCGAGCCAGGGCTGGCCGTCGCCGGTCTTGTGGGCGATGGGTTCGCCATCGAGATATTTCGGAAAACGATTGTTGACCTGCTGCTCTCTTAGGATGTCGAGCATGAGATCGCTGGCGGCCGGGGATACGAGTTCACGGCGGGCCATTTTTTCGAAGAGGCCGCCGATTTCGCGGGTGGTGGAGTGGCCGAAATAGATGCCGGATTCGTAGATGGTGTGGAGGAAGGCTTGGTCCACCTGCTGATCGGAGAATCTGTGGAAGGGAAAGAGAATGGTCTGGTCGCCGGAGGCGTTCTTGTACGCGGGATCGAGGCGGGAGAGCCAAAGGCGGTCCCAGTCGAGATCGGAAAATTCGATGGTGGTGTGGGGGAAACCGAGCTCGCGCATGGTGCGGGTGACGTTCGAGCGGCCGACCTTGCCGGCGAGGACGTCGGTAGCTTCGTTGTCGCTGATGATGATCATCCAGGTGAGGAGATCGCGGATGGTGGGCGCGAGGCCGGGATCGAAGCGGTAGAGCATGCCGGAAGGCAGGCGGCGGTCGCCGGCCGTGAGCGTGATGCGGTCGGAGAGAGCAAACTTGCCGGCCTCGGACTGGCGGAGGACTTCGGCCATGATGGGGACCTTGATGACGCTGAAGGTTTCCATGACGCGGTCAGCGTCGAGAGCGAGCATTTCTCCCGTTTTCAGGTTCTTCATGTAGACGGACATGTCGCCGGGAAGGGCGGCGCGGATGGATTCGATTTGAGCGCGGAGATCGTCGAGCGACTGGGCAACAGGCGGGACGTGCGCACTCTCCGCGGGTGAGCTGGTGACCGCCGTGGGACGACTGGGCGCTTCCGGCAAGCCGAGAAACGAGCCCGCCTGGCCGAGGAGTGCGACGTTGGTTTCGACGGCTTTCTGGAGGCGGGCGACTTCGAACGCGGCGCGGGCCCAGTTGCCGCTCTCGGCGGCTTCGGCGAGGCCGGGCAGCTCCCAATGCGCGTAGGTGTAGCGGCAGGCGTAGATGAGGTGCTTGAACCAGGGGCGGCCGATGAGGCCGGCGGGATCGAGCCAGTTTCGCTCGAAGTCCATTTCGCTGGAGTTGAGCGACTGTTCCGCGTGCGCGTCCATCGCGTTTTGAGCGAGCGCGAGGTCCACGCCGCGGGAGAGGGCACGGCCGGCGCCTTCGAGCTCCGTCATCTTCGAGAAGAGAGGATTGAGATCGATGTGACGGCTGAGGCCGGTGCGGGTGTCGAGATCGGAGAGGAAGCGGCCGAGCTCGCGGCCGTAGGCTTCGAAATCGAAGGGGAGAACTTCGGCGCCGGCGAGGCGGAGAGCGAGCACACCCCAGAGCTGGCTCATGAGGACGTGATAGCGGTAGCCGGGATCGCCGAAATGATTCATCCAGTAGAAATCGTCGTAGGCGGAGTGATAGACGCCGTAGGGCCCGTGGAAACCCATGCCGACGCTGGGCATGCCGTCGAAGTTCAGGAAAACAGTGTGATCGGAGCCGCTGCCGATTTCCTGGTTGACGAGGCCAGCGTCGTTCACGGGCGCGGACTTCGTCTCAGCGGAACGTGATTTTTTCCAGGCGTCGTAAAGCGACGTGCCGGAGGGATCGCGCAGGGTGCGAGTGACGTCCACGATGGTGGAGGCAAGCGAAGGGACGGCTTCGACGCCGAGATTGGGGCCGGAAGTGGAGGAGTCCACGTTGAGATAGGCTACGCCCTTCTTGCGGAGTTCATCGGCGAACTGCTCGCCCCACTCGGTGGAACCGGTGAGGCCGTATTCCTCGCCATCCCAGCTGCAGACGATGAGAGTGCGCTTGGGCCGCCAGCCCTGCTTGTGGAGCGCGCCGAGGGCGCGGGTCATTTCCAACATGCTGGCGGTGCCGCTGGAAGGATCGACGCCGCCGAATACCCAGGCATCGCGGTGATTGCCCATGACGATCCACTGGTCGGGCAACTCGGAGCCGAGGATACGCGCGTCGACGACGTAGTAGGGCTTGACGCCATCGTCCATTTGCACGTTGACGTGGGCCTGGACCGCGCCGGCGAGGCGGTAGGTGATGGGGAGGGCGCCCTGCCAGTCTTTCGGAGCTTCGGGACCGTCCATGTGTTCGAGCAGCGGCTTGGCATCGCGCCAGGAAATCGGGAGGCAGATGATTTTCGGGACGGAGACGGCTTGGTCAATGGGAATGCGATGGGCGCCGGGGACGGAAGCCCAGCCGGGCGTTTGCGGGTCGCCGGGACCCATGAAGTCGTAAGTGATGGCGCCGTGCTGGATGTGGCTTTCGGGGCCCCAGGGGCCGTCGGGAAAAACTTTCCCTTTCGCGTAGCCGTCTTCGGCGGGGTCGGAGTAAATGAGGAGAGCGGCGACGCCTTCGCGCTGCGCGGTGAGGGCCTTGAAGCCGCGATAGCTGTAGGGATTCGAATAGCGGACGATGGCGATTTTGCCGCGTGGGTCAATGCCGTTCTTTTTGAGCAGCGCATAGTCGTCGGGATTGCCGCTGTGGGCGTAAATGACGGGCGCGGCGACCTCACCGGAGGCGGAGAATCCCATGAAGTCCACGGGGATGGCGGGATTTTTTGTGTCGGGATCGGCTTCGTAGGCGTCTTCGCGAAGGCCGGCGCGATAGGCGACGGGCGCGGTCATTTCCAGGGAGGAGGATTTGGGCGCGGAGTGCCATACGTCGTATTCGCGCACGGTAACTTCATCCCATCCCTGCTTCTTCCATTCGTCGGCAATGTAGCGGGCGAGGTAGTTGTTGCGGGCCGAGGCGGCGGGATGAGGTTCCGCGGTGAACGTGCGATGCCATTCGCGGGCGCGCTCGGGAGAAGGGATGGCGGCGAATCTCTTTTCGAGATCGAGTTCAGCGCGGGAATTGGCGGCGGTGTAGCCGCGCAGGGCGGGCGGTTCCGCACTCTGACCGGCGTTTGCCGGAGAGCCGGCAAAGAGAAAGAGCCATGCAGAAGCGGGAAGCACGAGGAGAAAAGCGGCGAAACTGGCTGGACGTTTCATAGTTCCCCCGGGGCGATGGTCATTTGCAGTTCGTCATGCGGGTAATTGGCTTACGGCGGCCTGGAGTGCGGCGACGATCTGGGCGATCTCCGCGTCGCCGAGGATGAACGGTGGAGCGAGGAGCACGTGGTCGCCCGCGGCACCGTCGACGCAACCCTGAATGGGATAGACGGCGACATTGTGGTCGAAGGCGATTTGACGGACGCGCTCGGCAATACCGGCGGAGGGCGGAAAGGGCGCGCGGGATTTGCGGTCGCGCACGAATTCAACGCCGAGCAGAAGGCCGCGGCCACGAATATCTCCGACGACAGGCGAAGATTCGAGGACGCGGAGGGCGCGGCGAAGAGAGTCGCCCGCAGGAGTGACGCGGTCAAAGAGCTTCTCACGCTCAACAATATCGAGTACGGCGTGGCCGGCGGCCATGGCCACGGGATGGGCCTGATACGTAAAGCCATGAGGAAGTGCGCCGGAGCCAGCGGCGATCGCTTGCGCCACGTGAGGCGCGGTGATGACGGCGCCGAGGGGCGCGTAGCCGCTGGCAACGCCCTTGCCGGTGAGAATCATGTCGGGAGAGACGCCCCAATGATCAACGGCGAATGGGCGACCGGTGCGGCCCATGCCGGTCATGACTTCGTCGGCGATGAGGAGAATCCCGTGGCGGCGGCAAATTTCAGCGATGCGCTGGAGGTAGCCGTCGGGCGGATCGGCGGCGCCGAGAGTGGCGCCGGAGACGGGTTCGAGAAGAAACGCGGCGACGGTTTCGGGACCGGACTGAGCGACGAAGGTCTCGAGATCGTCGGCGCAGGCGATGCGACAGTCGGGGAACGTTTTCTCAAAGGGGCAGCGGTAGCAGTAGCAGGGCACGATGTGGCCCCATTCCTGGAGGAGCGGGAGATAGGGAGCACGGCGCGCGACGTTGCCGGAAACGGACATGGCGCCGAGCGTGGAGCCGTGGTAGCTCTGGCGGCGCGAGAGCATGCGGACGCGCTGGGGCTGGCCGCGCTCGAGATGATAGGCACGCGCGAGTTTCAGGGCGGTTTCCGTGGCCTCGGAGCCGCCAGAGGTGAAGAACACGCGGCCGGAACCGCGGAACGGCGGCGGGGCGAGAGAGCGAAGGCGCTGGGCCAGGCGTTCGGCAATCTCCGTCTGAAACTGGGTGGTGTGGGTGAAGGCGAGGGCGCGGGCCTGCGCGGCCATGGCGTCTGCAACTTCCGCGCGACCGTGGCCGATGGAGACGACGGCAGCGCTGCCCGCGGCATCGAGGATGCGGCGGCCGTCTGAGGTGACAATGTAGCAGCCTTCGCCGCGCGCCGCGGTGGGGTAGGGCTTGCGAAAACTTCGCGGAAAGAGAGCCTGAGTCATGGCGCTGGGATCGGTTGACGGCGGGATTCTAGCAGAGTTTGCGGCGCGTGCTGTGCTACTGTGCGCGCGTGGCGGCGAACAATTCCCCCCATCTGGTGCGGGCGATCGGGCGATGGAGCCTGACCGCGATGGTGGTGAACGGGATCATCGGCAGCGCGGTGTACGGCCTGCCGGCGGAAATTTCGCGGCTGGTGGGAGCGGCGAGCCCGTGGGCGTATGTGATCGCGGCGGTGGGCACGGGCGCGGTGATGGCCTGCTTTGCGGAGGTGGGCTCGCAATTTCCGGAGGCGGGCGGGCCGTATCTGTACGCGCACGAAGCGTTCGGCCGGTTCTGGGGAATCGAAATGGGGTGGATGAACTGGCTGGTGCGGCTGGCATCGGCAGCGGCGAACGCGAATATTTTTGTGCAATACCTGGGGCAGTTCCTTCCGGGAGCGCGCGAGGGGTGGGAACGCGCGGCGGTGATGACAGCGCTGGTGGGAACGCTGGCCGTGGTGAACGTGCGAGGGGTGAAACAGGGGGCGGAGGTGAACAACGCATTCGCGGTGGCAAAGCTGGTTCCGCTGGCGCTGTTCATTGTGGTGGGCCTGGCGCTGACGCACGGAACGGGGGGCGCGGAAACGGCCGGAGCGGCGGCGCCGGCAGGGGTAGACGCGGGGAACTGGCTAAGCGCAATCCTGCTGCTGGTTTTCGCGTACGGGGGATTCGAGATCGGACTGTTTTCGATGAGTGAAGCGAAGAACACGCGGAGGGACGTGCCGTTCGCGCTGTTCACGGGGATAGGGGTGGTATTCGTGGTGTACACGCTGGTGCAGGTGGTGACGATACGCGCGCTGGGGCCAGCAGGAGGGACGCATGCGCCGCTGGCGGAAGCGGCAACACTGTTCGTGGGACACGGGGCGGGAGCGTTCATGGCGGTGGGAGCGCTGCTTTCCGTGTACGGCAACCTCAGCTCGAGCCTGCTGAACGGCCCGCGGCTGACGTACGCGCTGGCGGAACGGGGAGATTTCCCGTCGATCTTTGCGGCGGTGGGGCGGAGGTTCCGGACGCCGTATGTTTCCATCGTGATTTACGCGGCTCTGGTGCTGGCGCTGTCGCTGGCGGCATCGTTCCGATGGAACGCGATCTTGGCGGCGTCGGGGCGGGTGTTTACGTATGCGATTGTGTGCGTTGGCCTGCTGGTATTGAGGCGGGAGAGGCCCGGTGCGGATGCGTTCCGGCTGCGCTGGGCGCCCGTGTGGTGCGGGGTGGGTGTGCTGTTTCTGGCGGTTGCGGGATTGCGGATGGACCGCGGGAACTGGATCGCGATCGGCGCTACGACGGTGGTGGCGCTGGCGAACTGGGCGTGGGTGCGCGCGCTGCGCCCGCGTGTGGCGGAGCGGGAGTCAGTCTAACGGGAAACAGTCGAGGTCGTTTGCGAAAGTGAGAGGGCCGGAATAGAGCTTGCGAATTTCCGCCTCCGTCTGCGTTTCCTTTCCGAGAGTGCGCAGCATGCGGTGGGAAAGGACCAGGTGTTTGACGTGGGCCTGCGCGGCAATCTTACCGATGACGGAAGGCGGCATGTGGAGACGGCGCTCGACGCCGGTGGCGCCTTCGGGAACTGCATTGTGAGCGACGAAGAGATCAGCGTTCGAGGCCAGCCGCGGCAGACCTTCCCCATCACCGTTGGAGTCGCCGCTGAAGACGATCACTTTGCCAGCGATCTCGACGCGCCAGGCGAGAGCGGGTACGGCCCCATGGATGACCTTCACGGCCGAGATGGAAACAGCATCCGCGCGAAAGACTGTGAGTGGTGAAAAACCGACGACGACGTTATGTGGCTGCATTTTGTAGCTGCTCTTTTCCGCGGGCGCGAGCAACTCGCTGAGATAGCGGTAGACGCCGCGAGCGGGGCCGAAAAAGTCAGCGACGAATTCCGTAGTGGCGGGCATGAAGTCATTGCCGGGCGGGCCGTAGATGGGCAGGGGGCGGGAACGATCTTCAAACCAGGAGGATTTGATGAGGGCGGGAAAATCGGCGCTGTGATCGACGTGGAAGTGAGAGAAGAGAATCACGTCGAGCTGGGACATTTGCGCGCCGCTTTCGCCGAAGCGAAGGGCGCTGCCGCCACCGGCGTCGACGAGAACCCGGGCGCGGCCATCCTGCCAGACAAGATAGCTGGAAGAGGCGCGCTTGTCCTGCAACTCGGGGCCGCCGGAACCGAGGACCTGGAGGGCCACGCCGCGGGCGCCACAGGATTGCGCGGGGGCGGGTGACGGCACGAGAAGGATAGCCAGGCCGAAGAGAAAGTTCCGGCAATTCCGAGTGATGAATTGGCAGCAGGCTCTGCGCAGACGCATCCCGGGCTCCTTTTGTTGGAAAGGAGTTCGATGAGGCGAGCGCACCACAGGCTACATCGGGATACACGAACGGACAGGCTGGGAACAGACAGCTGGAGCCCGCTCTGGACATCGCATGTTCCTGCGGATCAGGAGTGCTGCCTTCCGGCGCGAGCCAGCCGAGGGAGGAGGATGAGAACAGCGCCGAAGATGAGCAGCGAGGCTGCGAGGGACTTCGTATTTCCAATGCGAAAATCCTCGACAGCGAGCTTCAGAGTGCCCATGACAGCCACGGCATAAGCCAGCCAGACCAGTTCGGTGCGACGCCACCGCGCACCGGCAAATGCCAGCAGGAGCGCGACCGCGCAGGCGACCACGGTGCGGATGACGGCCAATTCGGGGAGAGTGGGCCCCGCGCCCCTGGCAATGAGCAAGGCGAGAGCGACAACGGCAAGACCGGCGAAAGCGAAGACAGCGAAAATCGCGGGGAGCAGGCGCAGCACGCGCTCGACCTTGTGTTCGCCGGGATAGCGGGAGATCAGTGCCGCGCACAGAATGGCGACAGCGGCGGCAAGAATCGCGGGCCAACCGGGCGAAGCAGGCAAGGCGCCGGCGAGGGCGCGCTCGGAGTAGATCAACAGGCCGGAGGCGAAGACAGCACCGGCCAGATAGGCCACGCCATGCAAGTCGAGGGCGGGATTGCGCGCGCGGACGCCGAGGCCGGTGGCAGCGACAGCGGCCAGGCAGAGCCAGACGACGAGCGCGAAACCTTGAATGGCGAAAAAGCTTCCCGCAAAGAGGAAGACAGCGGCCCACAGAGCATAAAAGCCGAAATTGCGCGCCTCCCGGTGACGCGAGCGCAGAGCGAAGGCGGCGAAGTAGGACGCGGCTCCAGCGGCGAGGCAGAAAACTCCGAGCGCGAGGATTCCGGCACCGCTGGTGATACGAAACACCGCCCAAGCGGCGAGCAGAACGGCGGCAGCGAATTGGGCGGCTTCGATCAGCGAGATTTTCCACTGGGCCCACAACGAGCGGAGGGCTAGTCCCGCGGTGTAGATAAAGAAGAGAGCGACAACGAGCGCAATCAGGAGCGGGGTGCTCGCGGAATGGTACTCCTGCGGCACGGATTGGGAGTCGCCCAGGATGACGACAGTGATGAGAACGGCAAAATCCGCAGCGAGAGCAACCACGAAGCGTACTCCCGGCCAGCGCTGCCAACATCCGGCCAGCTCGGCAAGCAACGCGGCGAAGAGAACGACCGCGGTGAACGAGACGGGATCGCGGGCAGAAACCAATAAGACGAAGGCGGTGGTGATCGCGGTGAGCATCCCCACCCACACGATGGGGGAAAGATTGGCGCGCCAAGCGAGGATCACGGACAGCAGCGCGAAGGACGCCAGCACCACGGCGGTGAGGGGCGGCGGGAGAATTTCGAATCGCACCGTGACTTCCCACAACATGGGAGAGAGGATGAGGGCGGAAGTGACAGCGTAGGAATAGCAGGCGAGCCGGGAAATGGCAGGCGACCTGGCCGCCCACACTAGCCAACCTGCGGCATAAGCCACGGCGATTGCGACGACAATCGCTTGGGGAATGGCGCGTGACTCTGCGACGGCGCGGAGCAGATACGCGCCGGCGAATCCAAGGAGTGCCCGGCCGAAGATCGAGAATATGTTTGGCTGGGGCGGGACTGCGGCAGCTTCAGGGGCGGCGATCGTGGCGGAGGATGGAGCCTCCGCCGCCTTCTGGAACGGAGGAAGCCATTGGGAGGACTGTTCGAGGGCGGAGAGACGGCGCTCGAGGGCGTCGAGCCGGGCATTCAGCGCTTCCAACTGGGAGCGTTCGTCTCCAGGAGGCACGAGCGTCCACCTCGATCCGATGCCGCCACGCCCGGCGGCTCAGGGTGCGCAGATCACGCCTCGAAGCTTTCCCTGGAGCCCCTCGACCAGTGCCCAGGCTCCGGCTAATCCCAAACTACTGGGTCATTATGCAGATACACGACCGCTGAGACGGCGGCCATGACGAACGTCACACCCGGATGTGAGGACCGTCACTCGCCAGGGACGATGAATTCCGCGGCGGGAGGGATACAGCGGCGGCGAATTGACATAGCCGGCGGGGTGCTGAATGCTAGTTACGCAGGCATGCGAGAGGAAGAATGAAAAGTACAGGCACGATCGGGATTCTGACAGGGGGAGGAGACGTACCGGGGCTGAACTCGGTGATCAAATCGGTAGTGTACCGGGCCTCGGAGATGGGCCGCCCGGTGGTCGGGATACGAAAGGGATGGGAAGGGTTGACGCACCTGGATCCCACAGAGGAGACGGACACGCGATACATCCGGCTGCTGACACGCGAAAATACGCGCGCAATCGACAGAAGCGGCGGAACTGTGTTGCACACCTCGCGAACCAATCCACTGCGGATCAAGAAAAACAAACTCCCGGCGAGCGTGCCACGCGCGGAACTGGAAAAGCTGACGCGCGACGGGGAGACGTATGACCTGACGCCGGTGGTGGTACGGAATCTGGAGCGGCTGGGGATCGGGTGCCTGGTGGTGATCGGGGGCGACGACACGCTGGGATTCGCGAAGACGCTGAACAGTGCGGGCTTCCCCCTGATCGCGATTCCGAAGACGATGGACAACGACGTGAGGGGGACGGAGTACTGCGTGGGGTTTTCGACGGCGATCACACGGGCGAAGGAACTGGTGACGCGGCAACGGACGACGCTGGGATCGCATGAGCGGATCGGAATCTTCCGTATTTTCGGCCGCGACGCGGGATTCACGGCGCTGTACACCGCGTATGTGACCTCGGCCCGGTGCGTGATTCCGGAATACCCGTTCGATCTCGACATGCTGACGGGGCTGCTGGTGGAAGACAAACGGAACAATCCGAGCAATTACGCGTTCGTGATTGCCTCGGAGGGCGCGGTGTGGCGCGGGCAAAAGGCGGAGGATTTCGGGGAGGCAGACGCGTACGGGCACCGCAAGAAAGTGGACGTGGGGCACGCGCTGGCGGAAATCCTGCGGCAGCGGACGGGCGAAGAAACGATGACGAGCGACTTGACGTACGACCTGCGGAGCGGGGACCCGGACGCGGTGGATCAGGTGGTGGCGACGACGTTTGCGAACCTGGCGCTGGACCTGATTGCATCAAATGTGTCTGGACAGATGGTGGCGGTGAGAGAGGGACGGTACGCGCACACGGCGCTGCCGGATCCGGCGCTGGGACCGCGGACGGTGGACGTGGGAAAACTGTACAAC
The DNA here is from genome assembly GCA_035541255.1 of Patescibacteria group bacterium. GTDB lineage: Bacteria > Acidobacteriota > Terriglobia > Acidiferrales > UBA7541 > JOPF136. The sequence goes on from DATKNR010000211.1 coordinate 14,883, forward strand.
ACGGAGCGGTACCGGCCGCACTACACGAAGAAGCTGGGCGATCCGCTGTTCCTCATCTCTGCATAAGCGGGGGCCCGGCAGCGGGAAGCCGGCCAGACGGCATGATGCAATCGAACTCAACGCAAGGTTTAGTGAGACCGAGCGGGAGCCGCGTGAGCGGAGCTTCCGTACACAGCGCGCTCGAACTGCTCCAGAGTTGAAACAGCAGAATCGTCGCCGAAGGGGAGGAGCTGGGTCATGAAGACGGCGCAGAGCTTCCGCTGCGGATCGATCCAGAAATAGGTGCTGAAGATGCCGGCCCAGGACAGGGAGCCGGCGGAACGGCCGCCTTCGACGGGATTGGAGTTGATGGCGAAGCCGAGGCCGAATTTATCGAGGGAACCGGGAACGCGAATGGGATCAATCGCGAATTGAGGCGCGAAGCTCTTCAACTGGACAAGGCTCAGGCTGCCCAGCTGGTTGCGGGACATCTCCGCGACAGTTTCAGAGCGGAGAATGCGCACGCGCCCCAGAACTCCGCCGTCGAGAAGCATGCGCTCGAACTTGATGTAATCCCCCGCCGTAGAAAAGAGCCCGCCGCCACCGCTGAAAAACTTGACGGGAATGAAGGGCTGCTGGGGCGACTCCATGAAGCTGCCGTCGGGCTGGCGCGCGAAGACCGCCACAACGCGAGCCTGTTTGTCATCCGGGACATTGAAAAATGTGTCGCTCATTCCGAGCGGCTCGAAAATGCGCTGGTGGAAATAGTCTTCGAGGGACTGCCCGCTGACTTTTTCAACCAGACGGCCGAGCCAGTCGGAGCTGATGCCATATTCCCAGCGGGTGCCGGGGTCGAAGACGAGCGGGGCTTTCATGAACCCATCGCCGCCCTGAAAGGTGGATGAGAGCGCACCGGAAGCGGTATAGGCGTGCATTGTGGCGTCGAAGAAGTCGTAGACGAAGCCGGAGGTGTGCGTGAGAAGCTGGCGCACGGTAGGCGGAGACTTGGGCGGCCGCAGGGTCGCTTTTCCGGAGGCGGGATCGAATTGGTCGAGGACCTGGACCTGAGCGAGTTCAGGCAGGTAGGTGGCGGCGGGCTCGTCGAGTTTGACACGTCCGCTCTCGACGAGCTGCATCACGGCGACGGAGGTGACAGCCTTGGTCATAGAGGCAATGCGGAAAATGGAATCGAGGTCCATGGAGTAGTGCTGGAGCGTGTCGCGCTCGCCGAATGCGCCTTGATAGACGATTCCCTTCGAGTCGGCAACCACGGCAACGAGGCCGGGAAGGCCCTTTGTGGCAACGGCGTCGCGCAGGACCTGGTCAATTTGGGCAGAGGATTTGGCAGTGCTGCCGGCGAGCAGGGGGCGAACCTGCGACACGACAAGGACCGCTGCGAAGATGGCCAGCGAAGTGCCGGCTGCGAATCGAGTCGGGCGGCGTTCACGGGTCGAGCGCATGGGATTTGACCTCGCTGGGACGAATTAGCCGCGGAGTATACCCCAGGATGGACTTTGCACGAACTGGATTGCCTTGTTGGAGCGCATGAGGGAGTGGTAGGCTCGCGCGGTGAGCCGGAGGGCGTCAAAAATCATCGCTGTGGGTGCTGTTGCCGCGCTGTTGGTTCTATCCGCTGCGCGCAACCAGGCGCAGCCTGCCGTTCAGACCGAATTCAATGCCGCGATACCGATGCGCGACGGGGTGGTGCTGCGCGCGGACATCATGCGGCCGGAAACGGGCGGGCCGTTTCCGACGCTGGTGTACCGAACGCCATATGGGAAGACCGCGGCGGAAACGGCATACACAACGTTTCGGAAAGCGGCGGAGCGCGGGTACGCGATGTTGATCGAAGACGTGCGAGGACGGTACGCGTCGGACGGAGAGTTCAACGCATACGCGAACGAGGGGCGCGACGGGTACGACACGATTGAATGGGCGGCGAAACAGGCCTGGTCGAACGGCGCAGTGGGGACATTCGGCCTGTCGTATCCGGGAGCGGTGCAGTGGCTCGCAGCGGTGGAACATCCTCCCCACCTGAAGGCGATGGTGCCGGCAATGACGTTCTCATCGCCGCGGGATTTTTTCTATTCCGGAGGAACGTTCGACCTTTCGTGGCCGGAGTGGGCGCTGGTGAACATTGCGCCGGACGTGCGGGAAAAGAAAGGGATGTCGGGGCCACGAACACGGGAGGCGGCGCGGGAGGCGTACGAACACGACGCGGAGCGCATCCTGAGCTTCCTGCCGCTGGACCGGCTGCCGGACTTGCGGGACGTGGCACCGTGGTATTACGAGTGGCTGAGGCATCCGCCGGTGGACCGCTGGTGGGATTGGGCGGAAATCCGAGGGAAATACGCACGGGTAACGGCGGCGGTGCTGAATCTTTCCGGCTGGTATGACGAGGATTACGGGCCGGAGGGTGCGACGACAAATTTCACCGGGCTGCTGACGGCGCGAAAATCGGAGCCTGACGCGCGGACGGCGCTAGTGCTGGGACCATGGATGCACGGGGTGGCTTCGGTGGGGAGCACGAAATCCGGAGAGCGCGAGTTCGGGCCGGACGCGGCAATGGATTACGACGACCTAGTGCTGGGTTGGCTGGACTGGCAGCTGAAGAACGACATGACCAGCTGGAAACTGCCAAAGCGCGTGCATTATTTCATGATGGGCGAAAACGCGTGGCACGATGCAGACACCTGGCCCCCGGCTTCGCACATGACGCCCTATTTCCTTTCCGGGCTGCCCGAGGGAGGAACGCGCGGGGCGGTGGCGCCGATGCGGGTGCGTGGAGACGCGACGAGCGTATTCACATCGGACCCGGCGCATCCGTTCACGGATCCGTATGGAAATGTGCTGGGCGCGCACAACTACTCGCGCATGCAGCGGGGGAACGGGCGTGACTCGGTGATTTACGATTCGGCGCCGCTCGAAACGGATCTGGATGTGGCGGGACGGGCGAACGCGGAGATTTATTTTTCGTGCGATTGCGTGGACGCGGACATCTGGGTGCGGATTTATGACGTGGCGCCGGATGGAACGTCGTACAACCTGATGAGTCCCGGATTGGACGTGCAACGGGCGAGCCTGCGAAACGGAACTTCGCGGCAACTGCTGGAGCCGGGGAAACCCATGCGGCTGAGTTTCACGGACATGCCGATGGCCAACCGCTTCCTGGCGGGACACCGGCTGCGGGTGCAGATTTCGGGGGAATTCTTTCCGCATTTTTCCAGGAATCTGCACACGGGGGAGCCGGATTCGGAATCCTCGGCAACAAAAACAGCCACGATCACAATCCTGCAGGATGCGGCACATCCATCGCGGCTGATGCTGCCAGTAACAAACTGGACGCCGCCGGAGCGGCCGGATCGCGGAGGGAAACCGGTGGTGAGGAGAGACATTCCGCCGGGAGAGTAGTGTGCGGGTGCAAGGCGAGAAATGATCTACCGCAGAGGCCCGCGCCGTGGAGAGAGTTTCCGG
>DATKNR010000212.1:0-5800 GCA_035541255.1 Patescibacteria group bacterium
CCCAGACAGCCGCCCCGGGCGAATCGCTTCTCGCGAAACTTCCGGAGGACCCGCACCTGTTCAAGATCATCATCACCGCACAGCCTCGCGGCTCCATCCCCACCCACTTCTGGACCACCGCCTACGTCATCTTCATGTAGCGGTTTCCGAATGCACAGAGATGAACAGCTCGTCGAGCAGTTTGTGGCAACATTCGCAGCGTGGGATGACTGCGAGGTCGACGAGGAGTGGGACCCCGCCGCGGCGATGCTCGCAGTGGGCGAGCCAGATCAGTATGGAAACCGGCGATGGCTTCCGAGAAAGGTGCAGACGGATCCCGGACGCCTCCAGGAAATCTACGCCAGACTCCCGGCTCGATTTCCGCCCCTCTATGAGCGGCTCGTCCTCTCCTACCGTTGGGCCGAGGTGGATCTCGACCGCTTCCGCCTCTTTGCCAACCCACCGGGAGAGAATCTGCAGGGTCTCTTCAACGAAATGACCAACGACGCGTTCCTGTCGCAGCACCTGCTCAAAGCCGGCTACATTCCCTTCGGAAAAGGTCCCGACTACGACTACGATCCCGTCTGCTTCGACTTGAGCGCGAGAAAGCAAAACGCGGAGTACAGAATCGTAAAGCTGGACCACGAAGAAATTCTCTGCTTCTCCAGGACCAAAATCGTTGCGGAACTGGCCCCAACCTTCAGAGCGCTGGTCGAAGAAACGATTGAACGTGCCCGTCGCAAGGGGAAAAGTGATTGAGCATCGCCCCGCACCCACCGGCAAATCGGCTCCCGGAATTTCGCCGCCGCCTACTCGCCTGGTTCCACGCCCACAAGCGCGCCCTCCCCTGGCGCGCCTCCCGCGACCCCTACCGCATCTGGATTTCCGAAATCATGCTCCAGCAGACCCGCGTCGCCGCCGTCCTCCCCTACTACCAGCGTTTCCTCGCCCGATTTCCCACAGTTCGCGCCCTCGCTCGTGCGCCCGAATCTTCCGTCCTCGAAGCCTGGGCCGGCCTCGGCTATTACTCCCGCGCCCGCAATCTCCATCGCGCCGCAAAAGAAATCGTCCGCCTCCACGCCGGTAAATTTCCGCGAACGCAGGAATCGGCGCTTGCATTGCCCGGCGTTGGCCGCTACACCGCCGCCGCTGTTCTGAGCATCGCCTACGGTGCTCCGCTCGCTGTCCTCGACGGCAACGTCGCTCGCGTCCTCGCGCGTCTCGGCGCCGTCCGCGGCGACCTCCGCCGCCCAGCCCGCTGGCGCCTGCTCGAAGCCGCCGCTCAGCGCCTGCTCGCTTCGCGTTCCCCCGCCGACTGGAACCAGGCCATGATGGAGCTCGGCGCCACCGTCTGCACGCCACGCGCTCCCTCATGCGGCGAATGTCCCGTCGCTCGTTTCTGCCGCGCTCGCGCCCTCGGCCTTCAAGATTCCATCCCAGCGAAGCGCGATAAGCGTCCACCGGAAGACGTTCGTCTCGCCGCCGCCGTCCTTCTCGACGCGCATCGCCGCACCCTCCTCATCCAGCCCGCAAATGGCGCTGGCGAGGCCCTCTTTTCCCGTATGTGGCAATTCCCCGCCCTGCGCGTCGAGCGCGATCCCCTCTCCCAACTCCGCCGCCACCTCCGCGACACGCTCGGCATCGAGCCCGCTCTCTGCGTGCCTCTTCCCTCCGCGCGCCACGCGGTCACCTTCCGCCGCGTCACGTTGCTCCCGTTTCTCGTCACCGTCGGCCAGTTGCCCGGCGTCACCGGCGCCGATTCCGCCGCACTGCCGCTCGATGAGGTTGAGCATTGGGCCACTTCCAGCGCCACGCGAAAAATTGCGCGCGCGGCCCTCCGCGGCGCCCGAGCCGGCTAGGTAAACCTTCCGGACACACTCACCCGGCTTCACTCGCGCGGCGTGCTAGACTCGGCTTTCCCATGGCCACTGCGGCCCGTTCATCTCGCGCCTCTCTCTCCGCGCTCGTTCGCTATTCCGAGGTGTCGCTCTATCTCCTGCTGGTCAATGGCGTGCTCTCGCTCGTCTGGACCGGCAAGCTCGACCCGATATCCGCCGTTCTCGCCCCCGCCGCCCTGGCGTTCAAAGGCTGGCGTTATGCCCGGGGAAAACCGCCCGAGTTCTCCCACCGCCAGGTCACCTGGGCCGTTTCCATCTACATTTTCTTCTTCCCCTTCGATCTGCTGTTCATCTCGCGCGCCTACGTGGCCGGCTCGCCGAACATGTGGCTCTACGCCGCGCTCCACGCCGCGATTCACCTGATGCTCTTTGTCATGGTGATGCGCCTCTATTCCGCCCGCACCACGCGCGATTTGCTGTTTCTTTCCATGATGGCGCTCGCCGCCCTGCTCGCCTCAGCGATTCTCACCATCGATACGGCATTCCTGATTTTCCTCGCGCTCTTTCTGACTCTGGGCGTGTCCACCTTCATGAGCCTGGAAATGAGGCGCGCGGCCGAGGGCGCCGTCGCCCCTCCGCTCGAAGCCGGCACGCCCGCCTCGCGCCGTCTGGGCCGCGCTCTCGGAGTCACCGCCGTGCTCATGACGGTGGGCGCGCTCTCCGCCGGAGCCGTTATTTTCGCCGCCTTGCCGCGCTTTCCCATCGGCTACCTGGGCGGGCTGAACTTCAGTCCCTCGCTCATCTCCGGATTCAGCGACAACGTGGAACTCGGCCGCATCGGCGAGATCAAACTCCACACCGCCGTGGTCATGCGCACCCGCCTGGATGTCCCGCGCGATGCCGTCCCCAACCTGCGCTGGCGCGGCATCGCCCTCACCACTTTCGACGGCCACCGCTGGTATACCCCCGAGCACAGAAATGACACGGTTCGGATTGGCGACGACGGCTGGTACCACCTCGCCTCCTCGCATTCGCCTCAGGTCGCCAAGCAATTCCGGCTGGTGAGCTACTCCGTTCTGATTGAGCCCCTGGCCACCGATTCGCTCTTCGTGCTCGCCCACCCCGTCCAGGTTCGCGGGCCGTTCGGCCGCGACACCGGCAATCCTGTCCGCGACCGGCCCTCCCACTATCTCCTCGTCGATCAGACCAACTCCGTCTTCACCCCGTTCAACAGCTTCAGCAAATACATCTACGAGGGCAAGGCGCTCGTTCCCGTGCTGCCCCCCGACGAATTGCGCAACGCCTCCACCGACTACCCTCAGGCCATCCGCGACACCTATCTCCAGCTTCCCCCTCTCAATCCCGCCATTCCCGCGCTCGCCCGCGAGATCACCCGCCGCGCAAAAACGCCTTTCGACAAGAGTTCGGCGATCGAGCTCTATCTGCGCACGCGGTTCGGCTACACCCTCACGCAGCCCGATCCGCCTCCCAAGGACCCGCTCGCCTATTTCCTCTTCACCCGCCGCGCGGGACACTGCGAATATTTCGCCACCGCAATGACCGTCCTCGTCCGCTCTCTCGGCATTCCCGCTCGCTACATCAACGGCTTCCTCCTCGGCGAATACAACGACGTCGCCGACTCCTACATCGTCCGCGGCAGCGACGCGCATAGCTGGGTCGAAGTCTATTTCCCCGACTACGGCTGGATCCCCTTCGACCCCACTCCCCCCGTCGGCTCCAAGCCCGAATTTTCCCTCGGCCGCCTCGCCTATTACTGGGACTGGTTCGAGATGGCCTGGAGCGAGTGGGTCATCAATTACAGCCAGGCGCAGCAGATTCATCTGGCCGTCAACGTCCAGCGCACTGCTCGCCAGTGGTCTTTCTGGATGCAGCGTTTCCTTTATCTCAAGCAGGATGCCGGCGTTCAGTGGGTGAAAGCCTGGCACAAAATGGTGGAGGGTGGATTCCGCCAGAATCCGAAGCTGCTGCTTCTCCCCGCGCTTCTGCTCGCCGCCGTCGTGCTGCTCCTCACTCGCGGACGCGCGCTCGCCGACTTGTGGGTCGCCGTCTCTGCTCGCCTGGGAGGAAAGCGCGCGCAAAGCCCCGACCGCGCTCCGCGCCTCGCCACTCTCTATTACTCGCGCCTGCTTCGCGCCCTCGAACGCCGCGGCTTCCACAAAGCCGATTCGCAGACTCCCCGCGAATTCGCTCTCACTCTGTCGCCCGACGCTCTCGCCGAGCGCGTCGCGGAAATGACCCGCCTCTACGAAGCCTCGCGCTTCGGCCGCGAGCCTGCGGACGCCGCTGCCCTCGCCCGCTCCCTCCGCGCCGTCGAAGACAGCCTCCAGACCGCCGCGCCCTGACCACCGCGCAGCCGCGGGCAGCTCCGCCCGCCGCGGGTCGCTGGATCACTCAAATTGCCATGTTCGAGCTTTGCGCCGGCCCAAACTTCTCGGCCTCCGCACGGCCCGTCTTCCGCCCGGGGCCGTGCTTTACAGCCGCCTGATGCCGGGCGCAGGATTATGCGGGCTGCCACAACTCGATGGGATTTCCCTCGGGGTCATGCAGGCGGGAAAAGCGCCCGATCCCGGCATAGGTTTCCGGGTCCTTCACTTCAATCCCTGCCGTTCGTAGCTGGGCCACCATCTTGTCGATGTCCCGTACCCGGAAGTTCACCATCCACACCTTGCTGGGATCCCCGAAATACTTGCTCGTTTCGGGAAACGGAGTAAACACGGTCGGTCCGGCCTCCTGCTGCCACACTGCCCCGCCTTCGCTCGTTGGCTCGATGGTGATTCCCAGGTGCTCCTCGTACCAGCGGCCCAGCGCCTTCGGATCGTGAGCTCGGAAGAACAACCCTCCGATTCCCGCTACTTTTTCCATTTTCTTTCCTCCCAAATCTTGTTTCGCAATTGCCTGTGCTGGCCTGGCGGAATTCGCTGGTTCGGCGGGCTTCTGTGCGGCAGTGGCGAATGGATTCCGAAGCGGTATGACGCTGGACCCAAGAGCATAGGAAAAAAGCTGAAGTAGTCGGCGCCTTTGAACGCTCATCCACTCCTCCTACCGGGACCTCGGGCGAGTTCGCCTACGATACCCGTGCAGATGCGGTTTTGAAAGTGAATAAGTCTCGCGGCTTCTGCGCGATTAGCCGCCAAACCGCACACTACCCTTCCGGGACTGCGAACCTTGGAAGAAGGCCGGGGTTCTCCCTCGGCTGCCCGGCCGGCGCCAAGCCCCGTGCTACACTGGTTCTTCCCTTTTTCACCGTCACCGTGAACTCTGCGCGAAAACTCGGCTTCATCTCACTCGGCTGCCCCAAGAACCTCGTCGACAGCGAGGTCATGATGGGCATCCTCTCCCGCCACGGCTATCAGCTCACTCCCCGGCCTGAAGAAGCCGACGTTCTCGTCGTCAACACTTGCAGTTTCATCGAGCCCGCCCAGCAGGAATCGGTCAACACCATCCTGGAAATGGCCGAGTACAAGCGCACCGGCCGCGCCCAGCGTCTCGTCGTTGCCGGCTGCCTCGTCGAGCGCTTCGGCGCGCAAATCCGCCAGCAGATTCCTGAAGTCGACGCGCTCGTCGGCACCGGCGACGTCGAACGCATCCTCGACGCCACGGAACTCGGCCTCCCCGCGCTCCCCGCCGCCCCTCCCGAATTTCTCTATCACGATCTTTCCCCGCGCGTCCTCACCACTCCGCGCCACTTTGCCTACATCAAAATCAACGAGGGCTGCGACCACCCCTGCAGCTTCTGCATCATTCCCGAACTTCGCGGCCGTTTCCGCAGCCGCCGCTTCGAATCCGTCGTCCGCGAAGCCGAGCAGCTCTCGCTCCAGGGCGCCCGCGAAGCGATCCTCATCGGCCAGGACACCACCGCCTATGGCGAAGACCTCGGCATTCGCGACGGCCTTCCTCTTCTCCTCGAGCGCCTCGCCGCCATCGACTCGCTCTCCTGGGTCCGCTTCCTCTATTGCTATCCG
>DATKNR010000213.1:0-16362 GCA_035541255.1 Patescibacteria group bacterium
TCTACGTCGCGAAGCATTACTCTCCCGACGACCTCGCCATCCTCGAAAAAGCTCTGGCCGTCCCCGCCCTCCCCGAAAGCTGGAAAAAATATCTCCGCGCCCGCCGCGACCAAACTCTCTCGTAGCGACGCCGCTTGCTGCACCCTCATTTTGTACCGCCGGCTTCCAGCCGGCGTTCTCTCCTCGTCGCCGCGATCTGTAGCCTATGTGTCCAGGCTGGACCCTTGGGAAACGGTCGCGGCGAGCGGGCCACTGTGGGCGCAGGCCCGTCACGAGTCACCAGTCACCAGCCTGTCCGCCGTAGCCCGCCGCAGCGGGCGTAGGCGGGTCACGATTCGCGAGTGACTTGCCGCAGCACTTCAATCTTCCAGTGTCGGCAGCGTTTTCAGTACTTCCGCGGCGCGCGGACGATTCGCCACCGCCTCGTCTCTGCGAATCTTTCCATCGCGAAACACCAGCACGCGCCGCGCGAACTGCGCAATGTCGTGCTCGTGCGTCACCATCGCCACAGTGAGTCCGCCTTCATTCAGCCGCTGAAAGATGTCTATGATTTCCACGGAAGTCCGGCTGTCCAGGTTCCCCGTCGGTTCATCCGCCAGCAGGATGGAGGGCCGATTCACCAGCGCCCGCGCAATGGCCACGCGCTGCTGCTGTCCACCCGACATCTGCGAAGGAAAATGCCCCGCGCGGTCCGCCAGTCCCACCATCTCCAGCGCTTCGCGTGCCCGCTTGTGTCTCTCGTTGTTGTCGATTTTCGTGTACAGCGTGGGCAGTTCCGTGTTTTCGAGCGCCGTGGTCCGCGCCAGCAGATTGAATCCCTGAAACACAAATCCAATTTTATGATTCCGGATTCCCGCCAGCGTCCGCTTGTCGTACTGCGAGACGTCCACTCCCTCCAGCAGGTATCTCCCCTCGCTGGGACGGTCGAGACATCCCAGAATATTCATGAACGTGGATTTGCCGCTTCCGCTCGCGCCCATGATGGCCACGAATTCGCCGCGCTCGATTTCCATGCTCACCCCGCGCAGCGCGTGCACGCGCGTCTCGCCCATTTCGTAGTACTTGTGCAGCTCCTCCACGCGGATCACCGCGTTCGAAGCGGTTGCCCCTGCGGCCGGCTCGCTGTGTCGGGCGGTGACAGTGGATTCCATACGGACTCTCGAAAATGGCGCGAAACCCCGCGGCTAACGCCGCAGTGCGCCCGGAACTGTTGATTTCGACGTAATCGACCGGATCACCAGTTCGTCCCCTTCCCCGAGCTTCCCCACGAGCACCGCGGTGATCTGCGTATAGGCGTGGTCCGTGATTCCCAGCGCCACCTTCACCGGCTCCACGGAATTATCCGGCAGGAGTTTCCATACTATCGCCGTGTCCGGGCCGCGCTTGCGGGGAGGAGCCTGCGCGCCCGCGGGCTGCGCGGTCTCGCCCGCGGCGGAGGAAGGCTCGGCGGCGGCATCCTTCTCCGGCCCCAGTTCGATTCCATGCTGCTGGAATACGGCGCGGATCTCGTCCATGGACATGGGCGGCTTGTAGCGCAGCGCCGTGTTCGGCAGTTTCAGGACGTTCGTCACCGTCGCCACGGGAATCGTCACGTACGCCGTCATTCCGGGGAACAGCTTCAACTCCGAATTCGAAAATTCGATGATGGTGTCGTACGTCACCACGCTCTGCACCATCGTCGGATTCATGCGCACTTCCTTCACGGCGCCCTGGAACGTGTCCTTCGGAAACGCATCCACCTTGAACGTGCACACCGTGCCGCTGTGGATGTTGCCGACGTCGGATTCGTCCGTCTTCGCATACACCCACATCTTCGAGAGGTCCTGTGCGATGGTGAAAATCGTGGGCGCCTGCAGCGAGGCCGCCACTGTCTGGCCCACGTCCACGTTGCGCGCCACCACCGTGCCGTCAATCGGCGAACGGATGATCGTGTAATCCAGATTCGTCTTCGCCATCTTCACCGCGGCGTCTTTCTGGTTCACCTGCGCTTCCGCCTGCGTCACATTGGCGATGGCCGCTCCCACCGACGCGACCGCGGAATCGTAATTCGCCTTCGCCAGGTCCAGCTGCTGCTGGCTCATCACCTGGTCCTGTGTCAGCCGCGCCGCGCGCTCGTAATCGGCCCTCGTCTGCACTTCCATGGCCTTGGCCTTTTCCACGTTCGCGCGCGCCGCCACCAGGTTGGCCTTCGAATTCTCCAGGTCCGCGTCCGCCTGCAGCAGCGCCCCCTGGAAGAGCGCTGGATCAATCTCCGCGATCACCTCTCCCTTGTGCACGCGCGAATTGAAATCGGCGTAGAGCTTCGAGATGGTTCCCGAAACCTGCGAGCCCACCTGCACCGTAATCACCGCGTTGATCGTTCCGGTGGCCTCCACCACGTCGCGCACGTCGCCGCGCTCCACCTTGGCCGTGAAGTTCTGCACTGCCGGCGCGCGGTTCAACTGGAATGCCGCCACAACCGCGGCCGCAGCCAGCACTCCCCCCAGCAAAATCCATCTGCCCTTATGTTTCATTTTATCGGTCCAAGGCGAACGGTCCGTGCCGCGTCATTCATAGCGCAGCGCCTCGATCGGATCCAGCAGCGACGCCTTCCGCGCCGGGTAATAGCCGAAAAACACGCCCACAGCCACCGAAAAAACGGCTGCGATCCCCACCGCATCCAGCGATATCTGCATCGGCCAGTTGAGCGTCTGGCCGACCAGATACGTCCCGGCAAACCCCGCCAGAACGCCGGCCGCGCCTCCGACCAGGCTCAGCATTACCGATTCTCCCAGAAACTGCAGCTGGATGGCATCCTCGGTGGCGCCCACGGCCACGCGTACTCCGATCTCCCGCGTCCGCTCCGTCACCGACACAAGCATCACGTTCATGATTCCGATTCCTCCGACGATCAGCGAGACCGAAGCGATGGCGATGAGCAGCACCGTGAGCGTCTTGCTCGCATCAATTTGGGCCTGGATGATGTCCTCGGGATTGCGGATATTGAAATCGTCCTCTTCTTCCGGCCGCAGATGGTGCCGGTCGCGCAGCACCGCGGCGGCTTCCTGTCCCGCCATCTTCACTGAATCCTGAGAAACCGCGGAACAGAGAATGTCGTCGAGCCAGGTGACGCCTTTGACCTTCTTCATCGCCGTCGTGTACGGCATCATGATGATGTCGTCCTGATCCTGTCCGGAGAGGGAAAGTCCTTTGGGCCTGAGCGTGGCCACCACCTTGCACGGCAGCGAGCCGGCGCGGATCACTTTTCCGACGGGGTCCTCCAGACCGAACAAATAATCCCGCACCGTGCGGCCCACCACGCACACGTCCGCCGCGCGGTCCACATCGTCGTGGGTGAACACGGCGCCCTGGTCCACACTCCATCGCGCGATGTCGAAATATTCCGGACCAACTCCGCGGTACCGCGTGTGCCAGTTCTGATTGCCGTAGATCACCTGGATGGGATCGTCCACATTGGGCGTCACGCTCTTGATCAGCGACACCTGGTTCTTGAGGGCCACGGCGTCGGCCACCACCAGCGTTTTCGTGTCGTGTGTTCCCGTGCGGATTCCGTTTACCGAGCGGCCTCCGGCTTCGATCCACACGAAGTTGTCGCCCAGGTTGTTCAACTGCTGTTCCACACGGGCCTGTCCCGCGCGGCCGATTGCCACCACGCAGATCACCGCTGCAATTCCGATGGTGATGCCCAGCACGGTCAGGCAGCTCCGCAATTTGTTGCGAAGCAGGGCCACCATGGAGGAATGAAATAGCCCGGTGTGATTCATCGTATTCCCGCGGGAATCATAGCTCGTTGCGCGGAAATGCTCAAAGCTGCGGGGTCGGGTTGCTCTCACGCCAGCGCACCCGCCCTGGCGCCTGTCTCAAGCCCCGTCGAGTGGGCTTTCCTTCCTCGTCCCTTGCTGTCCCGTTCGCTACTTCCGACCGAATGATACGATTTTCGGCATTTCGATTCGATTTTTCAGATCGCCTTCATGATATGTTAACTAGCTCCTGCATTCAAAAACCCTCATTTTCGCGACGATTTCCGCCGAACCAGATTTGAGCACTTTCCGCCAATCCGCACCGCTGGGCCTTCCCCCGCGCGCATGTTTCGCCTGTATATCATAATCGGATAATTACCATCCTAGTTCTCTCATCCGTTCCTGGATGATGTCGCTGTAGTGCGTCATGCGATCGGGCCGCCTTTTCAGGGGCAGCGGAAGAATTGCAGCCAGGCGGGCCGACTGCTCCCGGCCCACACTTCGCGCCGAGGTCCGATAGTAGTAGCGGCAAGCTGACTCCACGCCGTAGACGCCCGGGCCCCATTCGACGACGTTCAGGTAGAGCTCCAGAATCCGCCGCTTGCCGAGCACCAGCTCGGCCACGGGGACCAACGTGAACTCGGCGCCCTTGCGCAGAATCGAGCGGCCGGTTCCGAAGAAAAGATTTTTCACCAGTTGCTGCGTGATCGTGGACCCGCCGCGAAGCCGGCCTCCTTCCAGATCGTGTTCCGCTGCGAGCTGAATGGCCTGCCAGTCAAATCCATGATGCTGATAGAAGCGCGCGTCCTCCGCGGCGATCACGGCGTGCTGCAGGTCCGGCGAAATCTGGCTCAGCGGAACGAATTCGTATTCTTCGTGATACGGCTTGTGGTGAATCCAGGCCTCGAAGCGGCGCTCCATGTGCACCGCGGTAGTCGGCGGGTCGATCCACCGCGCGGCCACCAGCAGGAGCACACCCACCGACCACAGCAGCGCTGCTCCGATCAAGAACCATCGAACGAAGGATCGGAGAATGCTTTTTAGAGGCGGGATTCTGGGTTGTGTACCCCGGTTTTCGGTCACGCTTTAGGATAAACGTTTACGCTGCACGGATGTAGTGTCCGCAGAATCGCCACATGGGGAGTTCGCCCCCCTTACCAAGAGGTACGGGGGAACACCTTTCAGTCGGGCTGATATTTTCCCGGCCCGCCGGCGTATTTCTACGACAGATACGTGACTCGAAGAGGAGGTTGAATGACGACTCGCCCCACGCGCGCCCGAACTTCCCGTCCTGTTGCACCGCGCAGCAACAACCGTTGGTTGCCGGTGTCGCTGCTCGCTGCATCGCTCGCAACTCTCGCTCTTCCTCTGCTGTCAGGAACCGGCGCCAGACGCGCGCGCCCCGCATCGAATGGTACCGGAGCTGTCCAGGGTGCCGCGCAATCTCCGACACATCCGGTGGAAGAGGAGCGATTCGACAATCTAGTTCGCGATGAGATGTTTGCCGGCATGGCAGGCGACCAAGCGGCCTTCGATCGCGCGATGAAGCGCTGCGAGCAAGCCCTGGCCACCAACTCGAAGGATCCCCAGGCGCTCGTGTGGCACGGCTCCGGCCTCGCCTTCCAGGCCGGCCAGCTTTTCCGTTCCGGCGATTACATGAAAGGAAAAGAGATCATCATCCGCGGCTTCAAGGAAATGGACGATGCAGTGGCGCTCGCTCCCAACGACATCCCCGTGCTGATCCCGCGCGGCGCCAGCCTGCTCAGTTACGCCAAATACTCGCGCGACCCGGAACGCTCCCGGCCGCGGCTGCTTGAGGGCCTCGCGGACTACGAGAAAGTGCTCGAGATTCAGAATAAGGGATGGAGCCAGCTGCCCGTCCACTCTCGCGGCGAATTGCTTTCCGGACTGGTGGAAGGATGGGTGCGCGGCGGCGACGCGGCAAAAGCGCGCACCTACGCTCAGCGCATCGTTAAGGATTTGCCCGGTACGCGATATGCCGCGCGCGCAAAGGAATTTCTGGCTGCAACGCCGGCGCCGACGCAGGTCGACTGGCCATGCATCGGCTGCCACGCCGCAATGTCGCGCTAGTTTTCGTCTTTGCGGAGTTTGTCGAGCAGGGCGAAGAGCGGCCAGGCCAGCAGCGCGGCCACCAGCGACGCCACCAGCACCTTGACCGTCATGAGCGGCGCGGCCTGAGCCAGCAGCCATCGCCGCGTGAACACGCACACCAGATTCTGCAGGTGGAAGAACGCGAAGGCCAGCACCATGCGGCTCGCAGGATGCTCGACGTCCAGCCTTCCGCCGATTGTGGACGCAAGATAACCTACGAGCGTTTTGGCAATTCCGAACAGGCCGATGGGATTCAATCCGGTCAACCCGTCCTGCGCCAATCCAATCACCATGCCGAGCAGCAGGCCGCGCGAGGGATTGCGCCGGCTGAGGCCGAAATAGAGCGTGACGAGGAGCGGCAACTCGATCAGATCGCCGACGAGCTCGCCCTTCCAGATGTGCGCGGGCAAGAATGCCTGCAGCACCAGCGCCAGAAAACTCGCTCCCACGACGGCTCCGGAGTGGAACTTGTGGACTTCGAGGCGCGGCTCAGCCACTCCGCGAATCATAATGGGCGGCGCCGAGGCGTTTTCCGCAATCTCGGTGGGGTTCACGGCTTTTCCTTCGCGACCGGCGCGGCCGGTTCGGGCTTCGCGCCCGGGACTGCGGTGGCCGGCTTTTTCTCCGCAGCGGGAGCGCCGGGCTTGGCGGACGCGCTGACCGCGGCCGAACCTGCCTCCGCGCTGGCGTCGGCATGCGCCTGCCACTCCCACTGCCGGCGCGCCATGAGGATGAGCACTTCTTCGAGCTGATCGAGGTGCGCCGCCGGCCGCACGGTGATTTGCTTGAACGGATTTCCCGGACTGACTTCCACCACGGTTCCGAGCGGCAAATCCTTGGGAAAGATGCGGTCCATGCCGGAGGTGAGCACGCGCTCGCCGGGCTTTACATCCTGATCGTTGCTCACGTAGTCGAGCTGAAGAATCGGACCGCCAGTGCCACGCGTGGCTCCCTGCGTGCGCGAATCCGCCAGCAGCGCGCCCGCGCCGCCGTTCTTGTCCGTGAGCAAGAGCACCTGCGAAGTGGTGGAATAAACCTCCAGGACTTTTCCGACCACACCCTGCGGAGTAATCACGCCCATGTTGGCCTGCACGCCGTCGCGCTCACCGCGGTCCAGGTAGATGGCGCGGCCTCCGTTGCCCGCATCGCCACCGATCACGCGCGCGGGAAGGAGAGGCGCGTCGGTGTGTGCGTCGCGAAAGTCCAGCAACGCCTGGAGCCGCTGCGCTTCCGCGGCACGGCTTTCGAGCGCATTCTTCTGCATGCTCAGCTCGGCCACCTGTTCCCGAAGCCGCTGGTTTTCCCGGTTCGCGCGGAACAGGCCGATGTATTCACTCCAGCCGCCGCTCAGTTTGTCCAACACCCACGAGCCGGCGCGCTCGGCAGGCGTGAGCAGCTCCACAGCCCAAACGCGAATCAGCCGCGCGCCATCCGGACGGCGCACCTGCACGGCGAGGAGCAAGATTTGGAACACAAGGGCTACAGCAAGCAAGACGTACGGCCGGCGGCGAGTGGCGATCTCAAGCATTTCGTAGTTTCCGGGGCAGCCGCCCCGTGGCGCAGTCCGCCGCGGCGGGCTGCGCTGCCCCCAATTTGTAAAACTCAAAGGAGCGCGGCGAAGAGTCGCTGCGCCACAACTTCAGTCGATGCACACCTGCCGGAGCAGGTTGAAATCGCTGAGCATTTTCCCCGTGCCCAGCACCACGGAGGCGAGCGGGTCGTCCGCGATGGCAACAGGAAGCCCGGTCTCCTCGCGGATGCGCTTGTCGAGATTCTTCAGCAGGGCGCCGCCGCCGGTGAGCACGATTCCGCGGTCGCTGATGTCCGCGGAAAGCTCGGGCGGGGTGCGCTCCAGGGCCACGCGCACGGCGTTCAGGATGGTGGCGACGCAGTCGGACAGCGCTTCGCGCATCTCGCTATCGTCCACCGTGACCGTCCGCGGCACGCCCTCGATGAGGTTGCGGCCCTTGACTTCCATGGTCAGCGGCTTTTCGAGCGGGTAGGCCGAACCGATTTCCATTTTGATCTGCTCGGCGGTGCGTTCGCCCACCAGCAGGTTGTACTTCCGCTTCAGGAAGTGCATCACGGCCTCGTCCATTTCGTTTCCTGCCACGCGGACGGAGCGCGAGTAAACGATGCCGCTCATGGAAATCACGGCGATGTCCGTGGTGCCGCCGCCGATGTCGACGACCATGTTGCCGCTGGGCTCTTCGATGGGCAGGCCGGCGCCGATGGAAGCGGCCATGGCCTGCTCGACGAGAAAGACTTCGCTGGCGCGAGCGCGATAGGCGGAGTCCTGCACGGCGCGCTTTTCGACGGGGGTGATTTCGCTGGGCACTCCGATGACGATGCGCGGATGGACGAGCAGGCGCCGGTTGTGCGCCTTCTGGATGAAATAGGTGAGCATCTTCTCGGTGACCTTGAAGTCGGCGATGACGCCGTCCTTCATCGGCTTAATGGCCACCACGTTGCCCGGCGTGCGTCCGAGCATTTCCTTGGCCTCGCGGCCCACGGCCACCACTTCACCCGTATTCTTGTTGATCGCGACGATAGAGGGCTCGTTCACCACGATGCCCTTCCCGCGCGCGTACACCAGCGTGTTCGCCGTTCCCAGATCGATGGCCAGATCCGAGGAAAACATGCTGAACAACGACCGCATTCCGTAGCCGTTCTTGCTCATCCTCCCCCTCTTGCCGGGCCGGGCGGTCCGCCAAAGCGGCCGCGTATTCCCCCGCCCCACCCGCGGGCGGGGCACAAAACCTTTTCTACGGTACCACGATCGATATCGTCTTCGTGGCGGTGCCGCCGCGCCGGTTCTGACCGACGATCACCAGCGTCTGGCTGCCGCGCGCCATCGGAGGCGTGAAGTACAGAAAGTGGCCGTCCTTGTCGATCTGCGCGACCGGCTGCCCGTTGACCATAAGCGCGGCGCCCGGTTCGGTGACTCCGCGAATCTCGACCACCGCACCGTGGAGTTGCGTGCTTTCCACTTCCAGGAGCATCTGCGGCGTCT
The DNA here is from genome assembly GCA_035541255.1 of Patescibacteria group bacterium. Lineage (GTDB taxonomy): Bacteria > Acidobacteriota > Terriglobia > Acidiferrales > UBA7541 > JOPF136. The sequence continues at coordinate 8,866 of DATKNR010000213.1, forward strand.
TGCCCTGCGCGGCCAGAGTAAACTTGAAGACGTCGCTGGGCTCGCTGGTGCGGTTCTGCGAGTCCGTGGCCACCACTTGCCAGAAATAATCACCCGGATCCAATCCGGTGACTTCCACCGTGGTCCCGGTGGCGTGCTTTTCCGCCACGATGCGAGAGAACATCGAGGTGCTGCTGATGCGCAGGGTGTAGTGAACCGCCTCCGGCACCGTCTTCCACTCAAAGCGCACCGGAGTGCGCGCCGGATCCGCCACAATAATCGGCTGCAGATTGCCCGGATACACCAGGTCCGGCGGCGAAAGCACCTTGGATTTCACGACCGGCCCACCCGGACTGAAGGTGGCGCGCTCGTAGCGGCCCAGTTCGGTGCGTTCCTGGCCGCGCTGGAGTTCGGCAGCGCCGTTGGCCACAGTGATTTCGCTCTGCTTGGTATCCGGATCGCTGCGCACCGAGGCGCGGCTGTTCTGCTGGATGCTGGCCACGGCCTGGTCCGCCGGGAAGCGCACTTCGGCGTGGGAGCCGCTCTGTTCCCACCCGGCGGTTGAGAGATCGAGACCGCCGCTCGTCATCACCACGCCAACGCGCGTGGGCTTGTCGGGCCCCACCGTGTTTTCTTCCACCTGAATCAGCGTGTCATTTTTTACCGTGTAGGTGGTGCCGTCCGCGAAGGTGATGCGCGCCACACCGTCCGATCCGGTTTGAATCAAGTCACCCTTGTCCAGCGACATGCGGTAATCCGCCGGAGCCCACTGCGTGGTGTTCACCTTTTTCACCTGGACCTTGCCATCCAGGTTGACGAACCGCACCTGCGCCTGGATCGGCGGCGGGGCCGCGTTGGAGCCCCCGCTGATGATCTGCGAGGCGCGCTGCACCCAGGTGTTCAGCCGGTCCGGAACGGTGATGTACAAAACGGCGAGAACGATGGCAAGGACCGCCAAGGCCATCGCAATGACGGTCTTGTAGGTCACCGTGGTCCAGTAAATCTCCACGGGCCGGATTTTCGGCTTCTGTGGCTCGACCTGTTTCTGTTGCGTCACGCAGCGCTCGCGCGGGTTCGCACCCTATACCATAGCCCGCGAAACGCCGGCAATCAAACCAGCCAGTGCCCAAACTGCCAGCCTGTTTCGCACGGCTGGCACCACACGACGGCCATCCACGGCGCACCCGGCGCCCTCAGAAATTGCGGTAAGATGGAACGACGGGGCCGTAGCTCAACTGGATAGAGCGAGAGTTTCCTAAACTCTAGGTTGGCGGTTCAAGTCCGCCCGGTCCCGCCAGTCCAATTGCCGGATACCAGGCGGTTCCTGCGGGAGCGAAACCGCGAATCCCTCAGCAGCCGAAGAACCGTTACAACCGCCGCGGAACGGGACGATATTCCGGAGAATGATGCGCCGAAAATGAAAAAGCCCTCCGAGAGGAGGGCTTCTTCGAAAAAAGATTGAGTTCTTGCAGATGCTCAGGCGTATCGCCGGGTGCCGTAAACCCCGAGCAAGGTCATGCCCGCGAGAAGAAGAACGAGCGTGCTTGGGTCATACGAAGGCGCCGTCACACCTGTCGTGATCATGCTCGGGTCCACACCGATTTCGCCGAGGTAGAACACGGAGAAACTGTTTTGGGTACTGGGAGGAATGGCATTGCCCCCGTTGAAACTGACGGAGACCATCCCAGCGTCGAGAGATCCCGAGCACGTGGCGTTGACCAGGAAGGAGTCGAGACTCTGGCAAAGCGTTTCGGTATCACCCGGGATACCGCCCGTGATCGTCAAATCCAGCTCCATGATCGGCGCGCCTGTAAAATTGACCAGGGCCATGCAGCCGGAGGGCAATGTGCCACCTTCATCGTTGGCGCTGACGTAGTTGATCAAGGTGGTGGCCTGCGAGATCGACGGGTTCGCAGTGGGATTGCAGCTCCCAAAGCTCACCGCGTAATTGACGCCCTGCTGATTGATCTCGTACGCACCGTAGTAGGTGCTCGCCGGGACCGGATCGAAGATGACCTTGATGTCATCGGCCCAAGCCGGCGACGACATGGCCAGAACCAATAAAGACAGAATCAAGAACTTCAACAGCTTCGACATAGCGTCTCCAAGTACTGCCGCGAGATTTCACGATGATAAACCTCCTTCCGAGGGAGTCAAGGTGAAAATGCTGTACTAGTACTCTCATTTTTCAACAACTTACGGGAGGTTTTCCGTGTGCATTTCGTCCCCTGCGATTGCCCGGAAAGTCCAAAAATTTACCCAAGAATGGAAGCAATCGACCCATGGTAGGCGGATGCGGCATCAATCTGGGTTCGAATGCGTATAGCCCGGTGAAGGCTCGCTGGGTGTGAAAAACCGCGAGTTTCGTTTCTTCGAACTCGTCTTATCGCAATTTTGCGGCGGCGGCTTTCGCTTCTTTCAGGATGGGAATGTCAGCATCGGCGTTCTTCCACAGCGCGAAGAAATCATCATAAGCCTTCTGTGCAGCGCCCTTGTCTCCGGTGAGAGTCCAGGCGCGCGCGAGTTGCAGTTGCGCCAACGCGCCCAAGGGGAAATTCAGCAGCAAGCCGCGGTGGTCATTGAATTTCTGAAACTCCACGGCGGCTTCCTGGCCGTGGCCTTCTTTCAGGTAGGCGAGGCCGCGCACATAGACCGGATACATGGTGCCGCACTCGAATAGCCCGGGCTGGCCGAGCTCGTAATTGGTGGCCGATTGCAGCAGATCCAGAGCCTTCTGCGGATTCCCGCGGTCGATGGCGATGGCTCCGCGAATGGTGGGCAGCCAGTAGCCCTGGATCATGGTGTCCAGCGGGGATCCGCGATCGATCTTGTCGGCGAGCTTTTCGGCCGCGGCGGAATCTCCGGCTCGCGCATCGGTGAGCGCCGCGAGGATTTCCACGTCGCGCGTGTCCGAAAGGCTGATTGCCTGTCCCGCAGCCTTTCGGGCCTCGGCGGCGTTGCCGAATTCGGCCTCGCGCAGGGCTTCATTGGCACGCCACTGGGCGGCGCTCTCCCTGGAATCCGCGCGCGTGGCGGCGTCCACGGCGCGCTGGGAGAACTCCCGGGACTTCGCAAGGAGGCCCGAGTACGCTTCCGTATCGGATTGGGTGGACAACATCATAGCTTCCGCGCCCGGTTTTCCGATTGCCCAGTTCAACTGCTCCTGCATTCCCTGGGAATCGTTCTGAAGAAATGCCAGCGCGTAGCGCGCCAGGCGCAGCGTGGGGCCGTCCAGCTTGCGTTCCGCGGACTGTTCCAGTTCGTCCTTGGCGTCCTGGAACCTGTTAAGGGCCAGCAGGCTGCCGACCAGCACGGTGTAGCCGGCAGCGCTATTGGGAGTGATGCGGATGGAGGCTTTCGCCTCCTCGATAGCCTTCTCATATTGGCCCAGCACAATATTGTTGTACGCAAGATTGCCGTGAGCCACGTAGTCGCCGGGATAATCGAGCAGCCACTGGGAATAACTCCGGTCCGCCTTCTCGATTTCGCCGGTCACCACGGAGTAGTAGAGGGTCTCGATGTAATAGCGCTCGCGCTCGCTGACGCGGTCGCGCAGTTCGTACGCGCGCTTGTAGTCCGCAATCCCCAGGCTGGACTGGTCCAGGTTCATGTACACGGAACCGAGCGAGGCGTAGGCACGGGCGAAATTCGCATCCAGCTCCAGCGCCCGCTTGTAATAGGGCAACGCGGCCGGCTCGCCCTTCTCGCGCGACATGCGCCGCCCTTCGGTAAACGCTTTCAGCGCCTCGAGCGACGAGGTGGTGGCCTGGTCCAGCGGCTTGTTGAATTTTTCCACCGAGGCCAGAGATTCGCCGAGCTTTTCGCGCAGCTTGTTGCCCGCCTCGCCGAGCGCCTTGAGGACGCGGTCGCGGTTTTCCGCGGTGGCCTCCGCACTGGTAATCGTGTCGCCGCTGTGGCACTCCACGGCCTTCAATCCGATCAGGTAGTGGTCTCCGATGCTGACGATGGAACCGGTGAGCATGGCCTTGCTGTTGCTGCGCTGGCAGATTTCCCGCGCCACGTCGCGGGTGATTTTTTCGCTCGCGGGCCGGTTCATCATGCGCAGCGTCTGGTTGACCTTCGAGTCGGAAAGAACGTTGAGGAAGGGAGACTGCTCGAGCTGGATGGCGAGGGCCTGCTTCAGTGTGTCGTCGAACACGGTATCCTGCGTCGAGTTGGTGAAGTCGGCGAGGACGATGGTGTCGCGATCGCTGAGCTTTACCGTGGGGCGGAGCATCCAGTAGGCCACGCCGGCGATGGCGGCGAGCAGCACAACGGCCGCAGGCGCCACAATCTTCCAGGAAAATTTTTTCGCCGGCGCCTCCGCCACCGGCTGAACGCCGGAAGGCGGGGCCGCGGCGGGTAGCACGGCTGAAGGCATGGCCGCCGGCTGCGTGGCGGAAGAACCCGCGCGAACGGCCGCGTGCGAGACGGCAGATCGGGGGCCTGTGATCAGCTCGGAAGAGCTGGGCGCGGCCACTGCGGCCTCGCCGGAGCCGCTTCCCGTGGCAATGGCATGGTGCTTGGAGTCCGTGTCGCGCTTCAGCCGCTTCAGCTCGGCGCGCATTTCGGAAGCGTGCTGATAACGCAGGTCCGCGTCCTTCTCGAGCGCGCGAGCGATGATGCGTTCCAGGTCCGGAGGAATGTCCGGATTGAGGCGCACGAGAGGAACGGGAGCACGCGTAAGGATGTCGGAGAAGACCACCGCGCTCGAATCACCGCGGAAGGGAAGGACTCCAGCGGCCATTTCGTAGAGCACAACGCCGAAGGAGAACAGATCGCTGCGCCCGTCGAGCTCGCGACCGCGCACCTGCTCGGGAGACATGTAGGAGACGGTGCCAACCGCCGTGCCGGGACTGGTGAGATGCTCGCGGTCGACGGTCATGGTGACGTCGGATATTTCGCCCTCGCCGCGGGTGGTGACCTTGGCGAGACCGAAATCGAGGATTTTCGCGTGGCCGCGCTTGGTGATGAATATATTGGCGGGCTTGATGTCGCGATGGACGATTCCCTGGGCATGGGCCGCGTCGAGCGCATCGGCCACATCGATGGCGATCTCCACAATGCGTTCCGCCGACATCTGGCCGGTCTGCATGAGGTGCTTCAGCGTATCGCCGTCGAGGTATTCCATGGCGATAAAGCGCTGTCCTTTGTCTTCGCCGATCTCGTAAATGGTGCAGATATTGGGATGGTTGAGCGCGGAGGCGGAGCGTGCCTCGCGGCGGAAGCGTTCGAGGGAGACGGGATCGCGCGCAAGGTCTTCCGGCAGGAATTTCAGGGCGACGAAGCGGCCGAGATCGGTGTCTTCCGCTTTATAGACCACACCCATGCCGCCGCCACCAAGCTTGTCGACGATGCGATAGCGGGAGAAGGTTTGACCAATCATGTCGGGCGCCGTGGTTGGAGTAGTTGCGCGTGGCGATGTTAGGACGAATCTCCAGGCGAGTCAAAGGCGTTGAATCGCCGGAGGGTTACGCCGGTAGATATCCGCGCGAACGCGCGGGAGAGCAGGATGACGAGACTTCGTTCCCGTTCCTCGGCTCGCTGGCCAACAAGCGTCTCGTCCACGATAGGGAACACTCGGGAAAAGCCAAGGTTGTGCGAGGAATGCCGATAGTTAAACTGGTTTTGAATCCGTAACGGGTCGTCCGTATCCCAGAACGGGCCGAGCTCCAATTCGGCAAGACCCGCGGGGGATATTTTCGAACTGGCAGCACGGAGGTCCTGTGGGAACCGAACGAGCACCTCGATATCGTCTAGTCCTTCTTTCTCTCTCGGTGCTGGCTCTTGCCGCATTACCGGCGGCACCGAAGGCGGGAAAGGTCCGCGAAGCGCAGCCGCGGAGGCCTGGGCAGGTGATGGACTGGACGAGCCGGCACATTCTGTATCCGCAGGGGACGTCGCTCCGGGCGCTGAGGTTGAGCCAGCGCGACCCGCGCGCATACTGGAATTACCTGAAGATCGTGCAAGCGGCGAACGCGGCACGAACTCAAGCAAGCGAGGGCGTGGAGACGCGGCCCGCAGGAGCCGTGCAATTGCGCCATGAAGGAGTGTATGAGGGCAGCGACGTTAACGGCCGCGGGGACGACACCCGCTTTGGCCGAATCCAGCCACCGAAGCAACCGAAGCTGCCCATGCGGCCCCATGCAGACTGGAGCCTGCCGCTGGGGGCGGCGGGCCTGGCGCAGGACATGTACCCCGCGAAATTCTCGTTTGACGTGAACGCCGCGCCTGACTGTACCAACGACTATGTGGTGTACACGCTGGATACCGCGCCGAGCGCGACACAGGCAAACATCGTGGCGTTCAACAATCTGTACAGCGGGAGCACAGGGGGAACCGGAATCTGCGGCCCGGGAACGGCCACGGTGATGTGGGCCTATCAGGTATCCACGGCGGCGCTGCCGACCTCTCCCATCATCTCGCTGGATGGAACCAAGGTAGCCTTCGTGGACGGGGCCAATCCCGCGGTGTTCCACGTGCTGACGTGGACGGCAGGCGAGGGATCGGTGTTCGCACCGAACACGCCAACGCCCAGCGAGATCGTGGACGTGACGCTGACCGGAGCAACCACCGACACGTTCTCTTCGCCCTTCATCGACTATTACGCGGACACGGCATACGTCGCGTCGGACAACGGCAAGCTGTACAAGATTACCGGCGTCTTCAAGGGAACACCGGCGCTGGCTGCCTCGCCGTGGCCGAGGAGGGTGGGATTCAGCGCGCCGAACCTGACCAGTCCGGTGATCGATTTCTCGACGGGGGAGATTTTCCTTGGCAGTACAGACGGCAACCTCTACGCATTTACCAAGGGAGGCGCGCAACTATTCCCGATCACCATCGGGGACGGGAGCGCGACGGGGGGAATTGTGGACGCTCCGGTGGTGGACGGAGTCAATGGGCTGCTGTACGTGGCGACGGGTACGGACTTCACGCTGACGGCGAACGCCACGCTCACGCAGGTGAGCACGGCGAGTTTCAGCCCGTTGCAGGTGACGCCGATTGGCGATTCCGGGGCAGCACCGATCCATTCCGGGGCGTTCAACGACGCCTATTTCTCGTCCATGACGAACACGGACTGGTTCTTCTACGTGTGCGGAGCGGCGAGCGGGGGCAGCACGCCGGTGCTCTACCGCGTCGGCTTCGACGCGACGCGAACGATGCTGAGCGCGGTGGACGCGGCGAGCGTATCGCTGAGCGCGAACAACGGCGAGCAATGCTCTCCGATGACGGAGCTGAACAACGGTGTGGATCGCATCTTCCTCGGACTGCTGACCTCGGCACAGGTGGAGTTTTTCGATATCAGCACGAATTCCACGCCGACGTTGGGAGGCACGGGGAGCGTGGCACCGGTGTCTGAGGCAAGCGGGACCAGCGGAATCATCATCGATAACTTGAGTGCGGCCAACCAGGCCTCAAGCATCTACTTCTCGACCCTCGGCGGATCGCCGAACTGCATGGTTGCCGGGATCAATCAACGCTGCGCCGTCAAACTCACCCAAGCGGCTCTGCAGTAGC
>DATKNR010000214.1:0-21466 GCA_035541255.1 Patescibacteria group bacterium
CGCATCGATCTTCTCCGGCTGACCGCAGCGGGAGGCCGCACCTGCGTCTATGCCGGAGCTGGCGGCACCGGCCTCGATTCGGAGGCCGCCCTCCTCGCCAACACCCGCTTCCGCCGTGTGCCGGGTGCGGCGCGCTACGTGGCCGCCGCAATCGCGGCATTTCGCCAGGCGCGTCCCCTGCGTGTCCGCCTGCTCGCCGACGCCGAGTCCTTCGAGTTCTCCGCGCATCTTGTCGCCGTGGCCAACACTCCCAGCTACGGCAGCGGCATCCGGATCGCCCCCGCTGCCCGCATTGACGACGGGTGGATGGATCTCGTGCTGGTCGCTCCGCTTCGCTGGTCTCAGGTGCTCGACGGATTGTTCCTCGCGCTTCGCGGCGGCGACATCCGCTGGCCGGAGTTGCGCCGCCTGCGCGCGCGCCGCGCGCGCATCGAGACGGATCGCCCCGTCATCTTTCATGGAGATGGAGAAGTGCTGGGAGAAACTCCGGTGGAGATGGAACTGCTCCCCGGCGCGCTGGAAGTGCTGTCGCCCGCCGGAGCGGGATGAGCCCTTACTTCTTATGTTGGATGGTGAGAATCAGGTAGATGTCTTTCCGGCCGTCCAGCGTCGAGATTCGCCGTGTGTCCGAGGAGTCGCCTTTGTACTCCGCATGGATCTCGTAGTCCGCATTCGCGTCCAGCCCGCTGAACCGATACTTCCCTTGATCGTCCGTAAACATGGACTTCACCGTCTTCGATTGCACGTTCTTCAGGTACACGACCGCGCCCGAGATGCCGGTCTCGCTCCTGTCCACCACTTGCCCGTGCACCGTTTTCAGCACCGGCTCTCTCTGCGCGGCTCCGGGCGCCACTGCCGCTAGCATGAGCCCCGCCAGCAGCCCGCTAAGCAATATGCCTTTGATTCGAAGGGAGACGTCTCGTGTGTGAGCGAAGGTGGTCATATACGGGTTTGGATGACCGGCCATGCGGGAAGGATGCAATCGGAATGGAATCTCCGGTGCGGTTTCAGTTGTCTTCTTCCTCTTCTTCCTCCTCCTCTTCCTCTTCGTCCTCTTCCTCGATATCCTCCACGTCCCCGTTCGACGATTCCTCATCCTCGTCCGAAAGCACGTTCACCTGCACCGGGGACACGGACACTACCTCCAGCTCCACTTCGCATTCCGGACAGCTCAGGATTTCGCCTTCTTCGACCTCATCCTCTTCGAGGTCGAGTACTCCGCCGCATTCGGGACACCGGACCACGGATACCTCCTCCTCCCGCGAACTACGCCATAAACGATGCCGTATTATATACCCCGGTTGTCAAGGGGTTCCGCCGCGCGCGGCGCTTGCCTCTTAACGATTGCCTATGTCCAGTCCAAGAGAATATCCGGAGCGGCCCGTTGTCGGCGTCGGCGGCGTGGTGATTGAAAACGGCCGCGCGCTGCTCATTCGCCGCGGCGGCGAGCCGCTCAAAGGCCAGTGGTCCATTCCCGGCGGCACTCTCGAAACCGGCGAGACGCTCGAGGATGGCACCCGGCGCGAAATGGAGGAAGAGACCGGCCTGCGCGTCCGCATCGTCGAGCTCATCGAAGTTTTCGAGCGCATCTTCCGTGAACCCGGCGATTCCGCTCCCCGCCCCCGCTATCACTTCATCATTCTCGACTATCTCTGCGAGCGCGTCTCCGGCGAAGCCCGCGCCGGGAGCGACGTTACGGACATCGCCTGGGTCGAGGAATCCGCTCTCGCCGCCTACAATCTCACTCCCACAGCCACGCGCATCCTGAAAAAAGCCTTCGCCATGACCGCCACCCGTCACGCTTCGTGATCCTGAGCTGAGCGAGAGGGCCACGCTTCGTGACCCTGAGCGAAGCGAGCGGGCTTTGTCCTCACTTCGCCTCGCTCCCCTTTCGCCGCGGATACCGCCCGCAGATCGAATTCCACCGGATCGCCAGCAGCTCCGCGAACATCAGCACGCTGTCGCGGTACATGTTCACTTTCGTGTGCGGGTCATGCGCCCACCGCACCGGAATCTCCACCGCCCGCAGCCCGTGATGCCGTGCCAGGTAGAGCAGCTCCGGATCGAACCCGAACCGCTCGATCCTCTGCTGCTCGAACAGGATTCGCGAGCGGTCCATCCGGAAAGCCTTGAATCCGCACTGCGTGTCCACAAACGGAATCCGCAGCACCAGCTGCACCATTTTGTTGAAAAAGATTCCGGCCACTTCGCGGAACCTCGACTGGTGCACCGAAATCAGCCGCCGGTCCAGCGCGCGCGAGCCGAACGCCACGTCCGCCGTCTCCAGCGCCGCCAGCAGCTTCTCCGCTTCCTCGATCGGCGCGGAAAGGTCCGCGTCCGTGAACAGCGCCACGCGCCCGCGCGCCTCACGCATTCCGTGGCGCACGCTGTAGCCTTTTCCGTAGTTCCGTCCGTTCCGCAGCACGCGGATTCCCGGCAGAATTCCTGTCGCTTGTTCCGCCGCGCGCGCCGTCCCGTCCGTCGAGCCGTCATCCACCACCAGCACTTCCGCCTTCAGATTTTTTGCGCGAAGCCATGCCGCTATCTTTTCGAACGTGGGGGGCAGCCGCAGCTCCTCGTTGAACGCCGGAATCACGATCGAGAGGTCCGCCTGCGGATCGCTCACTGCCGGCCGCCTTCCCGCTGCCCGTGTTGTCCCAGCAGAGGCACAAACCGGCAGTAATGCAGCACCTCGCGCGTCGTCCCGCCGCCGCGGAGCGTGATGCGCAGCAATTCCTGGTTGTCCTCCGGACCAACGGGAATCAGCAGCCGGCCGCCGTCCCCGAGCTGTTCCACCAGCGGCTGCGGCACCGTCCGTGCCGCCGCCGACACCACAATCGCGTCATACGGTGCCATCATCGGATAGCCGCCTGAAGCATCGCCCGCCAGGACGCGCACGTTCGCGCAGCCCATTCGCGCGAGCCGGGTTGCCGCCAGTTCCGCGAGTGCCGGCTCCAGTTCGAGCGCGATTACTTCCTTCGCCAGCCGCCCGAGAATCGCCGCCTGATAGCCCGAGCCCGCGCCCACTTCGAGCACGCGTTCCGTTCCGGCCAGCCCGAGCGCCTCCGTCATCGCCGCCACCATGAACGGCTGCGAAATGGTCTGCCCGCGCCCGATGGTGAGCGGCTGATCCGCGTACGCGCTGTCCACGCAATCCTGAGGCACGAACAGATGCCGCGGCACTTCCATCATCGCGCGCAGCACGAGCTCATCCCGGATGCCGCGCGCGCGGAGCTGCTGCTCCACCATCGCGCGCCTCTGCGCAGCGAATAAATCGGATTCGGGCATGGGAACTACACCGCGGCGGGATGGCTCTCCCACGCGCGCGTGGCGAGAATTTCTGAGATGGCGTCGAGCGCGATATCGAGCTCGTCCATCCGGTTGTAGAAATGCGGCGACATGCGCACGCCGGCTTTCGGACGGTAATCCACCAGAATGTTTCGCGCGCACAGCGCGTGCGCCACATCCTCCGCATGCGGGCATTCCACAGACACGGTTCCGGCCCGCGCCGCGGGATCGAGCGGAGTGTTCACGCGCCAGCCGCGCGCCTGCGCGCCTGCAATCAAGTGCGCCGTCATCTCCATGGATTTGCGGCGGATGTTTTCGATGCCGGCCGCGGCGATGATATCCAGTCCCGGGCCGGCTGCGTAGAGCGCCGGTATCTGCGTGGTCCCCGTGAGAAAACGAAAACTGGTGTCCGTACGCTCGATCGGCCGCGGATCGAACGAAAACGGCGATTTGTGCGCGAACCAGCCCGTAATCGCAGGGTTCAGCTCCGGCGCCAGGTCCGGACGCACGTAGAGATATCCCACGCCCGGTCCGCCGCACAGCCACTTCAGCACTCCGCCCACCGCAAAATCCACCCCGAGCGCCGTCACGTCCACCGGCAGCGTTCCCGCGGCCTGGAAGACGTCCAGCACAATTTTTGCTCCCACGCGATGCGCCTTCTCCACTACTGCGCGCGCATCCAGAATGGAGGCACTGCGAAAAAACACGAGCGAGATGGGCACCAGCAGCGTCCGCTCATCAATCGCGTCGAGAATTTTCTGCATCGGTGGATGGATGCCGTCGTCGCTCTGCACGACCACCACGTCTGCGCCGCGCCGCCGCTGCTCGAGATAGAAATAGAGAATGGAGGGAAATTCCAGGTCCACCATCACCACTTTGTTCCGCGGCTTGGCGAAATCGAAGCAGGACGCGATGCACGCTTCGGTGAGCGTCACATTCTGGTGGACCGACACGCTGCCCGGTGGCGCGCCGATCACGCGTCCGATCTGGTCGCCGACTTCCGAGGCCAGGCTCCACCATTCTTCTTCCCACGCGCGAACGCCGCGCACCGCCCACGATTCGGTGTACGCCGCCATCCGATCGCGCACCGCTCGCGGCATCGCGCCGAGCGAGTTCGAGATTAGGTAGGTAGAGGTTTCCAGTATCGGAAATTCTTTCCGCCACGCGAGCAGGTTGTCCATCGTCGGATTCTCCGCCCGTCAGTGTAGCTCAACATCCGACCGGGATGCTGCCTGGGCGGGTCTTCGAGCTGAACGGGCTCCGGCCAGGATGCGCACGGTCGGCGTCGCGACTGCTTCGTGATTTACCCTGGCTGGTCCTCCGATATCCGCCCCCCTGCGAGGGGGACGAAGAGCGTTGTTCCTGATCTTCGAGTTTCCTTTTTTCGGTTTCTTCGGGTTCTTCAGTGCGTCCGGATAACAAAGTTATGTTAACTAGAATCCGCCTCCACAAACCCTCATATTTCACGCAATCTTGCGGCATTCTCACATTGAGATTTCTCCGCTTCCTCCGTGGCCGTCACCGCTCGCCGCCCCGAAGCGTCGACGTACGCGGGCCTGTCGGAGAGAGACCGCGAAAATTCTCCAGACTCGTAGGCAAGACGCTCTGTGGCGCTACTGCCGAGCGGTTGCGGGTTTGCTCGCGCGAGAGCCCGGACTTGTCTGCGGCGGGAGACTCCCGGTCGAAACGGCAGGACAGAAGCGTTCGAACATGCCGGCGGGAAGAGGCCTGTTCGCATCCCGGGCTTCGCAACGCCCGCCTTCGAAATGTAAATCGCCGCGGAGAAATCTGGCGATCTCTTCTCCGGCACGCGCTCTCACCGAGTTCCAGCCCGAGTCGATGCAATCCTGCTCGACGGGAGTGAGGTGCCAGGAAAGGGGCGGATCCGTGGGACAGCCGGACTCAGAGCGCGCGGACCTGGCGACCGAAGGCTCGTAACGGATGAGCATCCATCCTGTGTCGTAGCCGGCGGCGTTGAGAATTTTCTGCAGATCTTTTCCGGCCGCCTGATTGCGCACCACTTGTCCTTCGGAACGGACGTGAAGGATGGTGAGAATGGGAGCGAAAAGCTGGTAATACCATTTCTCTTCGGGCTGCTGGTCCGCCTTCACCTCGTCCGGAAACGCGTCCAACTGCAGGATCAAAATCCTGTGGTGGACGGGAGCCGTCTGAACGGCAAGCGAGGAATCGGTGGTGGTGGCTGCCTCCTCGAGCCACTGCGAGAGGGCGTACATTCCCGCGTTGTCGAAGTAGCCTCCGTCGCCGAGATGCACTCCGTTGGGAAATCCTTCCGGGCTGGCCTCCGGCGAGACGTAAGGAAATGCGGCGGACATGCGGGCCGCCGTGGTAAGCAGGACGTCGCGTGACGTGTCGCCGGCCTGATCGAAGAAATTGTGCAGCGAATGTTTGCGAGGAGCGCCGGACTTGCCCTGCGCGGGAAAATTGCTGTTGGTGAAGACGACGGGATCGCCCGTGAGCGCGTCCGTGGAGCCGAACAGCACCACCGGCCAGCCGGCAGGGAGCTTGGCGAGCCGCTGCCAGTGATTGGCGAAATTCGCGCTCTTCAGGATGGAACGTTCGAGTGCCCAGCCGCGGTCCGAGTCGTGCCACAAAATCTGCCGGAAAGGGATAAAGGCTCTGGCGAGGTCGGGGTGCGTCAGACCCCACGCGACTGCGCCGAGACTGGAATCGCGCGCGCGAATCTCGGGAGGATCGTTTGCCGGGAAGGGCTCGAGACACCGCAGATAGAACAGTGCGCCCACCGAGCCTCCGGAAACACCGCTGACGGCGAGCACGCTTTGCTGGAAGTGCTGGGGCGCGAGCTGCGTGCGCAGGCTGCAGAGAGCCTTGCTGGTCCACGCGGCGGACTGGATGCCGCCGCCCGCCGCGGCCACCACCACAACCGATTCGGGAGATTGCCGAAACACCTGCTGCGGAGTGGGAAGCGAGGAACTCGAAATCGTCTGATTCAAGGTGAGAAATTGATGGTCGGAGCCGCCCAGGAACGAAATGACCAACAGCAGAAAGCCCAACGCGACCAAGGCCGGGATGCGAAAGCGATCCACGAAAAACGTAATGCCGGCGAGAATACAATTCCAGAGAATCAGGAACATGAGCAGATAATTCAGGACGTTGTTGGAGGCGCCACCCGGATCCCATTGATCAAGGGAGCGGAGATGCCAGTAAGTGATCTCTCCGGAATAGACGTAGCAAATCAGAAAAATGAGCACGACCCAGGAAGCAAACCGGAATCCGGAATGGAGCGCCGGAGGATTTCCGTCGGAGGGCTTGGTGCCGTAGCCGGGACCGAACCTTGCGGCGACGAAGCGGCTGAGCCATCCATCGTGCGCGGCGTAGGAGCCGGGAGCAACAGGGGATTGCTTCTTGTTCTTGAGTTCGCGCACCCAGCCGCCGCCGCCGAGTCTGCGAAGCACGAGAATGGCCGGGAAGGCGAAGACCTCGAGGGCTTCGTCATCCTGCGGCCGTCCCAGCCGCAGGGCGAGAATGAATGCAACCATCACGACGGCGAGGCCGGCCAGCAATCCGCCGGCGGAAGCAGCCAGAAATCCGGCGAGCAAGCCGGACTCCGCCACGCGGCCGGCCTGCTTCATGAAACCGAAAATGGAAACCAAGAACGAGATCCAGCACGCCGCGCCGAAGAGATAGAGAACAACAACGCTCCAGGCGGAGACGCGCAGTTCCGGTGCGACGGGCTTTTCCGGCCAGCCGTCGGCACGCTCCTGGCCGTACAGCAGCACCAAGAAGCTGGTGGTCATGGCGGCGCTGACCAGGAGAAAGGAGAGAAACGAGGCTTCCAGAACCTGCCAGAGGTTGAGATCCGCGACTCCGTGGAACATGGATGACTGGAACGAGAGGGGCAGCAACACACCAAGAACGAGGAGAAAGAGCAGCGGGACACGCATCATGTAGAGGAGGAGAAAACGGTCTCGCCAAGTCGGCATGGGGCCTCCTACATCACTGCAGGGGCATAGTTATAAAAAAGGATAGCTAACCGTACAGGAAGAAAGCCGGAAAGGCAAGGCCGCGCCTTCGCCAAGGCCTCGAAGGGCATGGTGAAGTAGAATCGGTTTGCGCCGAGAAATGAGCCGGACGATGGGGATAGAAAATCCCGCGAACCACACTCCGAGATGGCCGACGATTGGCGTCGCGCTGCTTGTGCTGCTGAGCTGCGCGTTTTCGTTCCTCGAATGGCGATCACTGCGGAACGCACAGGAGGAATTGCGCAAAACCCAGCAGATGGAAGCGCGCGCGTACGTGGTGGTGAAGGGAGCGGCCGAGCAGCCGAACGCCGGCGACCGGAAATGGGCCACGGTGGTGGTGACCTCAATCAACACGGGACGGACGCCGGCACTCAACGGACAGTTCGAGTACATCCTCGAACACAGAGATACTCCGGTTCCGGAAGGAACGGTGATGAACCAACGAGACTGGTCGGAGCACAAAACCGTTTTTCCGCCGTCGCTGGAGATTACGAAGGAGGTGGGGAAGATCGAGAAGGGCGCCGGGAGCGCGGAGGCGGGAGCGACGAGCGGAGCGTACGTGTACGGCCTCATCGAGTACGACGACGTGTTCCAGGTGCACCACTGGACGAAGTTCTGCTTTGTGCAGGCGGCGGGAACGGCGGAGTGGAGGCGATGCGGCACGTTTAATGCGGCGGAGTAGTCCGAAGATCGAAGCAGATCCCCGCTGATGAACCGCGCCCGGGATGACGCATCCTCCCCGGATGCGTCACTTGAAATACTTGCGCAGGATGAAGTCGACGCCGTAGGTGTCGTTCTCGTCGCGAAGGGCGCGAATGGTGAACTTACGGCTCACGTTGTACTCGAACTGAATGACCTGCCGCTGCGACGAAGTTACATCGGTGATGTAGGTGATGGTGAGGTCGTGGGAGATGCGTTCCTGCACGGTGATGCGCGCGGTTGTGCTCTGGGTGGCGCCGACACCGGTGAGGCCCGGGTCGACGCGGAAGCGTGAGACGCCGAACAATTTTTCGATGCGTCCGCTGACCTGGCTGGACACCGCCTCGCCGAGCAGGGCCTGAGCGCCGGGATCGCCGAGCGCGCTGGTGGACGTGCCGGTGCGCAGATCCGTTGCTTCGCTGGTGCGGCCGAGGGCGAGAAGCGAAATCACGTCGGAGGACGGAAGCGGCGGATCGGAACGATAACTGAGGCGCAGGCGGCTGCCGGGCCCGGAGAGCTGAATGGTGACGTCGTACTGCTCGACGGTGGTGGTGGCTTCCAGATCGAAAATAGGATCGAGACGGAAGGGATTCGAGAAATTGACGTCGCCGCGGGTGAGCCGGAAGGTATTGCCGCGGAAATCGAATTCGCCGGTGAGCAGGTGGACGTGGCCGAGAATGACGGGCCGGTCCGCAGTGCCGCGGATGCGAAGCTGGGCCTGGCTGGAGAAGCGGGCGGAACTCCACTCGAGCTGCGCGCCGGGACTCGAATCGCCTTCCACGTCGAGCTGAAGATTGCGCAGATATTCCGCGGTCCCGGCGGAGACACCGGAAGGCTGGCTGGCCGCGCTCATGATGCCGCCAAGATCGAGCCCCTGGGACAGCAGCAGGTGATCCATGACGACACGGCCCGAAAGGACGCCGGAAGTGGTGCCGCCCTGCAAGCGGAGATTGCCCTGCACGAGCCAGCTCATGCCCTCCGGATAGCGGACGCGAATGGAACGGCCGCGGGCAGAAATGTCGTAATGCAGGGGGCCTTCGCCATACATGACGCTGCCGGAGAGCTGCATCTGGCCGCCGCCGACGGTGGCGCGAACGCCGTCGAAGGTGAGGCGATTGACGTCGAAGAGCACGTCGCCATTCACGGCGCTGAGGGCGACGGGAAAGTCACCGTAGACGGCGGAATCGGACTGGAGACTGAGGCGACCGCCGAGGCGCGGGTGCGCGGTGGTGCCCTGGAGAGTGACGTCGAGGGAAGCGGGACCGCGGGCATCGAGGCTGGGAATGATTCCGGAGAGGAGACGAAGATTGAGTTTTCCGGAGAGCTTGAGCGCCAACTGGCGATCGCGCGCGAAACGGGCACGGCCGGAGAAAACCAGGTCGGTATCCGTGCCGCGGAGGTGCGCGGCATCCACCTGAATCTCGTCGCGGTTGTAGCTGATGCGGACCGGGCCGACGTTTTCCAGTTTGACGAACGCGTAGTCGAAGGAAATGCGGGAGAACTCGGTCTGGACCTGCATGCCGGCAGGATTGAGGGCTTCGCCGGAAAAGACGAATGTCCCCGTGACGGTGCTGTGACCGGTGATGTCCTTGAGGTGGAGCGCGAGCTTGAGGAAGGAATCGAGGGCGACGTCCTGGACGTGGAGCTGGCCGCTGACGGGGAGCGCGCCGGAGAGCGACATTTCCACGTGGCCGCTGACGCCGCCTTGAGACATAGCGGAAGTGGCGTCGGCGACGAGGAGCTTGCCATCCGAGCGCGCGCGGACGTCGAAATCGCCGAGCACGTCCTCGCCCACATGGAGACCGGCGAGATGGAAATTCCCGGAGCCGCGGGGCGAGAGCAGAGGGCCTTCTGCCTTGGCGTCGAAGGTGATGCGGCCGCTGGCAGGCATCAGGCCGGAAGCGATGGCGGGAAATTCGGAGAGGGCGATGTCCTGACCCTTGACGTCGAAGGAAATCCACTGGGTATCGCGGTCAAAGTCGACTGAGCCGGAAGCGCGGCCGATGCCTTTGCGGAGCTGGAGATGGCGAGCGTGGAATTCCTGCTCGGTCCAATGGAGATCGCCCTGCGCGGAGTCAAAGGAGACGCCGGCGATGGAAGGGTTGTCGGCCTGGAGGGAGGCGTCGAATTCGGGATCGTCGCGCGTGCCGCTGCCTTCAACGCGCCCGGTAATCAGCCCGTGGGCGGGATAACCCGTCTCGAAGAGGCTCTGGATGCCGTCGAGATCGGTGTGCGCGAGCCGGAGACCGAGGTGCCAGGGATTTTCGGGAAGAAATGACCAGTCCGTGAGGAACAGCTCGAGAGAAAGATCCGCGGCGGCCCGACCGCGAGAGGCGCGGAAAGATTCGAGCTTGAGCGTGACGGGGGAATAGAGAACGTCGCCTTCCAGTTCGTCCCACAGAAATGCGGCATAGGAAGCGTGTGAGGCGTGCACGTGTCCCGCCAAAGTGGCATGTCCGAGAGGACCGGTGATGTTGCCCACCCAGGAGCCGCGGCCGGCGATGCGGTGAGGTTCGGATTCGGAACCGCGCAGGGCGTTGATGAAATCGTCGAAGGAAAGGAGCTCGCGCGCGTCCAGCTCGAGATGAAGATTTGAATCGCGGGCGCCGAGGCGGCCGGCGAAAGCGACGCGAGAATCGGGCGTGGTGATGAGGCCGGAAGAGAGATCGGCGGCAGCGGAGTCGCGGGAGAAATGATATTCGGCGCGCGCCGTGGCGGGAACAAGGCCGGCGGCAAGGGAAGCGGGAGGAGTCCATTCCGTCTCGCCGCGCGAGTCAAATTGATGGAAGCCCTCCTCCCAGGTAGTGACGGAATGAATGGCGACGAGACTTTCCCAGTGCAGGGTCTGGACGGGAAAACCGGGATGGTGGAGAGCGGCGAGGATGGCGGCGAGGCTCATCTGCCGGACGTCGCTTTCGAGACGGAAACGGAGACCGTGGTACAGCACCTCGAGGCGTCCATCGACCGAGCCACCAAGACCGGCAGCGTGGAAATCGGGAACCACCATGCGGTCGCGCAGGAGCTCGAAACGGCCGCGGCTGGAAAGTCCCGAGGCGTGGAACCAGACATAGGGGAGCGAAACCTCCGAAGCGGAGAAATCGCCGCGGCCGGAAAGGGCGCCCTCCGCCCAGCGGCCTTCGCCGGTGACCTGGGCACGGCCGGCGGGCATGGCGGGGACGCGGAGGAGTTCGCGGATGTCGCGGAAGTCGAGTTTGAGCTGGTAGGAAAAATTCCAGGAGGGACGCGCGAAGCTGGCCAGCGCGGCACGGCCGCGCAGCTCGGTGTGAGGGAGGCGCCAGTTGAGATCGTCGAGCGAAAAGGAATCGGGCGAGAGCGAGAAGCGGGCATCGAGATCGGAAGGAAACGGGATGGAGCGGCCGGCCTGCAGGCGCACCTTCCGCGCGGAGAGTTCGCCGTTGTAAACGGGAATGCCGGCCATGCCGGAGGAAGTGACGGAGGGCTGAAGGAGCATGAGGAAGCGGAAGGACTCGGCGTCGAGCGCGAGGGGAGTGCGGGAATCGTTCCAGCGGATGTCGCCGTCGATGATTTGCAACCGGCCGATTTCAAGCGAAAGCAATTCCTGCCGCAAAGAAACGGAGGCTCCGGCGGGGGCGGCGGGATGGGGCACGTTGCTTTTTCCGTCGTGGAGGATGCGGAAATCGAGGGAAGGATGATCGACGCGGAGCTCGTCGAGTGCGATGCGGCGGCCGATCCAGGAGACGAGGCGAAGGTCGACGCGAACGTAGTTGGCGTGGAAGTACGGGCGCGAACCGGGCGGCTCGCTGCCGTGCACGGTGAGATTGAAGAGTTCGGCGCGCAAGTGCCAGAAGCTGAAGCGAAACTCGCCGAGCTCGACGCCGCCTCCGGAGATCTGCGCGAGGCGGCGGACGATGGTGCGCCGCATCCAGAAGTCGGGCAGCCCGGTCTGGAAGAGAAGCAGGACGAAGGCGACGGTAGAAAGCCCTGTGAGGGCGAAGACCTTCAACCAGTGGCGGAGGCGAGGACTCACGGCTGGCCCTCCGGAAAGATTTCGATGTCGAGGTGTGTGCGCGTCTGGTCGATCCACTGCTGCGCGCGGCGGGTGATGTCGCGCTCGAGGAGGAGGTCGGTGATGGAGTCGCGAACGTCATCGAGCGCGGGCACGGGCTGGTGGCGGCTTTCGAGCTGGGGAACGAATTCGTCGTGGTAGTAACGCTCGACAGCGCCCGGCTCGACACGAGCGACGGCGCGGAACTTGTATTCGAGATAGGCGTCTTCAAAAACCTGGCTGGCGACGAGGCGGCGGACGTCCTGCTCGGTAAGGCCGAGCGAGCGGAGACGAGCGGCGAACTGCTCCGGAGTGCCCACCTGATTGCGGAGCGCGTTGAATTCGGCGTCCACCTGCCTGGCGGGAGGCGCGGAGAAATGGGCAGCGGCAGCGTCGCTGGAGACGATCCATTGATCAATCAGCTCGCGGATCAGTTCCGAGGTCTTCGCGGGCTCGCGGCCGGCGAGGCGCTGGTAAGCGGCGAGCTGCTGAACGTCGCTGAGGGTGATGATGTCGTTCTCGATGCGGGCAACGACGCGGTCGACGACCACACCCTGCTGCGCCACGGCCGGAGAGGACATGGCGAGCGCGGCGGCGAAGGGCAGCACGAAAATGAGGCGCGCGCGCATCAGAACGGCGCTCCGAAAGACAGGAAGAACTGAAAATGCCGCTGGCGGGCGAGACCGCCGGGAGCGGTGGGCAGCGTGAATTGCGGGGAATTGATCAGGTAGCCGAAGTCGATGCGGATGGGTCCGACGGGAGTGGGGTAATGGATGCCGAAACCGACGGAGTGAGAGAGGAAATTCAGATCGTCGGGCGGAGGGGTGGTGCGGAAGCTGACGGTGCGGATGGAGGAGTAGACGTTGCCGACGTCATAGAAAAAGGCGCCGGTAACAGCGGCGGTGGTGTAAGGAAGGCGGAGAGGAAAACGAAGCTCCTGATTGGAGGTGAGCAGAACGAGACCGCCGACTGGAAATCCGGTGGTGGTGTCGCGCGGGCCGGCCTGGTTGAGGCCGAAGCCGCGAAGGCTGTTGCCGCCGCCGGCAAAGAAGCGCTCGGGGAGAGGAATATCGTTGGAGGAACTGGAACCGAAGGGAGTTTCCATGCCGAAGCGCGTGGAGCGGGCAAAGACAAGCCTGTGACCCAGAGACGTGAAAGAGGAATTCTGCATGTAGATGCGGATGAAATTGGCGGTGGAACCGAGAGGGCGGGTATAGAGACTGACGTCCACGGTGTAAAAGCGGCCGCGGGAAGGATCGGCAGGATTGTCGCGGAGATCGCGCACCCAGGCAACGCTGGGCCCGGCAACCTTGGTGGGCTGGCTGAACAGAGGAACTTCCTCCGGGGCGATATTGAGATTGCTGGTGAGAACGTGGCGGTAGGTATAGCGGTAGAGAAAGGTGGTGACCGGCGAGATGCGGTGCTCCAACTGAAGAGTGCCTTCATAACGGGTGGAGGTGAAGGTACGGACGTCGCGCGCCTTTTCCGCAAATCCGATGAGCTGAAGATTCAAATTGCGATGGCCGAGTAACTGCGGCGCGCTGTACTCGACGAGGCCGCGCCCCTGGAGAGTGCTGGCGCGGAGGCGCACTTCGATGGTGTGCGCGAGGCCGAAGACGTTGTTCCAGGAAAGTTCGAGGATGCCGCGAGGCGCGAAATCGAGGGTGGTCTCGGTGGGATTGTTGGAATTGTTGATGGGCTGAACCTCGAAGCCGCCACCGTAGCCGAGCGTGAAGCGCTGGCCTTCGTGGACGTTGACGAGCATGGTCTTATCGGTCTCGTCGCCCTGGGGATTCTGCTGGGCCACGGAGACGCGGTTGAAGATGCCCAGATTATAGAGATCGCGCTGAGTAAGGGTAACGTCGCTTTCGCGCAGGGGCTCGCCCGGCTTCAACTGAATCTGGCGGCGGATCGTGCCGGGGCGGGTGTGTTCGCTGCCGCCCACAAGAACGCGCGCGACCGTGAGCCGCTCGCCTTCGGATATTACGTAGGTGAGCTTAACCTGACCGGGCTCCGAACCGGGAGTGACACGGGCCTCGAAGCTCGTGTTGGGCATGCCGTCATAGAGGTAGAGGGCAAGAATGTTGTCGCGGTCGGAGGCCACGTTGGCATCCGAGTAGGGCTGGCCGGGAGTGGAGCCGCAAACGGCAATCAGATTTTCCCTGGTGAGGACGGAATTGCCGGTGATGTCGAGCGACTGGACGAGAGTCTGCGGGCCTTCCTCGACATGGAACCGGACCATCAACTTGTCGGACTGCCCATGAAAATCCTCCACAACTTCGGACTGAACCTTGGCGGAACTGAAACCGTTGGAGACGTAGAGTGCGCGGACGGAGTCTTCATTCTGCTGGAGCAGACGGCGGCTGAAGACAGGTGAGCGGAGAAATTCGGCGGGAATGATGGTGAGCCTGCTGCGCAAGGTTTCGTCGCCGAAATATTTGTTGCCAGTGAACTCGACGGCGGCGAGCCGACGGCGGGGCCCCAGCGTGACGGTGTAGAGGATGTTGCGGACGCCGGTGCCGGAATCGAGCGTGGAGGCGTACTGAACGTCGCAGTCAACAAAGCCGCGGCGCTCGAAATAGTCGCGAATGTTGCGGCGGCCTTCGGCGAGCAGATCCTCGTCCACCGAGCCTTCCTGGAAAACAGGAACGAGATCGCGGATGCGGCCGGAGGATAGTTTGGCGCCGGAGACCTGGAGTTTGACGGGCGAGCCGGCGGAAACCTCAAGAGTGATGGGAACGGAATTCTGCGAGGCGTCGTACTGGCCAGGGTGTACGGTGACGCGGGCGGCATAGAAGCCACGGCGGAACAGCCACTTGCGAACGCGCTCGGCTCCCTTGTCGAGGCGCGCGGCGGTGAGGGGCTGGCCGGGCTTGAGCTTCGAGATGCGGACCAGTGCATCACTGGGAAAATTGCTGGCATTGGAAGCGCCGACGCGGCCGAGGCGAGCGCGCGGGCCGGTTTCCGCGCGGACGGTGATGTCCATGAGCTGTGTGCCGGGCCGCGGAGAAAGCTGAGGATCGAAGACGGTGCCGAAGAAGCCGTTTTCATGCATCAGTTCATCGACGCGGGAGAGTCCGCGTTCCAGGTCGCTCTGGTGAAACGTCTCTCCGAGGCCAAGGCGGAGGGCGCCGAGAGCCTGCGAGCTGGAGGGCGGTTCGTCGAGCCCTGTGAAGCGCACATCCCCGATGAAACGATTGAGGCGAACCAGAAAATCCAGGCGAACGCCGCCGGGGACGGCGTAGGCCACGGCGCTAATCTGAGCGTAACGGCCGGTGGCGTAAAGGGCGCGCAGACTGTCGCGGAGGACATCGCGGTCGAGCGGACGGCCGGGCTGGATCGCGATCGTCGCGGGATTGGCGGCGAGCAGATGATCGGGGACTTCCACCAGGCGGACTTCCGCGACGTTTTGTCCCAGGAGAAGAGCTTCCGGAGGAGCCGCCGGCGGTGCCTGCGCCTGAATGGAACGGGCGAAAAGTAGACCGGCCAGCAGCGTCAGCGGGATGAGCGCGCGAGGCATTCTAAGTGTCGATATCTCCCCCGTTGGGAACAAAGCCGCTAGTATAGCCGCGAATCGGCGGTCCTGAAGGTTCGAGACGCGCCGTGGCGCGGTACACTTCCGGAAGCGAGATACGAATGGAAGCGGAGCAATACGAGCGATATTCGCGGCAAATTCTGTTTGCCCCCCTGGGCGAAGAGGGACAGAAGCGCCTGCTCGACTCGCGCGCCGTTGTGGTGGGATGCGGCGCGCTCGGCACGGTGTTGGCCGGACTGCTGGCGCGGGCCGGAGTGGGACGATTGCGGCTGGTGGACCGGGACTTCGTGGAACTCTCCAACCTTCAGCGGCAGACGCTGTTTGAAGAAGCGGATGCGCGGGAAGCGCTGCCGAAGGCGATAGCAGCGG
Source organism: Patescibacteria group bacterium (assembly GCA_035541255.1). GTDB lineage: Bacteria > Acidobacteriota > Terriglobia > Acidiferrales > UBA7541 > JOPF136. The sequence goes on from DATKNR010000214.1 coordinate 15,920, forward strand.
AGAGGCGGCTGCGGGCAATGAACAGCGGCGTTGCGGTGGAAGGAGTGGTGGCGGACGTCACGCCGGAGAACATCGGGGAACTACTGGAAGGATTTCCTCTCGTTCTGGATGGCACGGATAACTTCGAGACGCGGATGCTGCTGAATGACTACGCAGTGAGCGCGGGAGTGCCGTGGATTTACGCCGCGGCGGTGGGGAGTTATGGAGTGACGTTCACGGTGCTGCCGGGAAAGACGGCGTGCCTGGCGTGTCTGATAGAGAGTGCGAGCGATGGAATTTCCGCCGGAGCGGCGCTGCGGGGGGAGGAGACGTGCGACACGGCGGGAGTCTTGAACACTGCGGCGGGAGTGATCGGAGCGCTGGAGGCAGCGGAGGCGGTGAAACTACTGTCGGGGCATGCGGAGGCGCTGACGGGGCGACTCGTTTCGTGTGACGTATGGAAAGGACGATTCCAATCCGTGCTCGCAGCGCGGGAACCGGGATGCCGCGCGTGCGGGCGGCGAGAATTCCGCTGGCTGGAGGGCGAAGCGCAGCCACAGGTGACGATGTGCGGGCGGGACTCGGTGCAGATCCACGAGCGGCGGAGGCGGCTGGACCTGGAAGAACTGGCGCGGAGGCTGGCGGGAGTGGCGAGCGGAGTGCGAACGAACGGATTTCTGCTGCGATTCGCGGTGCCGGGATGCGAGGTGACCGTGTTTCCCGACGGGCGCGCGGTGTTCAAAGGGACGAAGGACCCGGCGGTGGCGCGGTCGCTGTATGCGCGGTATATCGGAGCGTGAGACCTGTCTGACAAGGGGGTATCCGGATGAAGCGGACATTGTGGGCGAGTTTCCTGCTCTTCTGCGTGCTGGCAGGAGCAGTGGCGGCGCGGGCGCAGGGGACGGCAACGACGCCGCAGCCGGCGCAGGAACTGCGGACGAAACTGGGGCGGGAGTTGAACCAGATGGCAATCCAGTTCGACGGCGTGATGGCCATCGCATTCAAAGACCTGGAAAGCGGAGACGTGCTGGCCATCAATGCGGACACGGTGATGCCGCAGGCAAGCTCGATCAAAATTGCGGTGCTGGTGGAACTGCTGCGGCAGGCGCAGGCGGGAAAACTTCGGCTGGACGAGCGCGTGGAGGTGCGGAAGGCGCAGTTCGCGGGCGGCAGCGGAGTGCTGCAGGATTTCGGAGACGGGAGTTCGGCAATGTCGCTGAGGGACCTGGCGGCGCTGATGATGGTGGTATCGGACAACACGGCGACCAACATTCTGATCGACCGGGTGGGCCAGAAAAACGTGAACGCGATGCTGGAATCACAGGGATTCGAGAAAACGCGGCTGCAGCGAAAGATGATCCAGCCGGAAGAAGAAAAGAAAGGCGTGGAGAACGTTTCGACGGCGCGGGAGATGGCGCGCATTCTCGAAGAGCTGTATCGCGGGAAACTGCTGGACGAAACACACACCGCGCTGGCGATGGAGCTGCTGCGAAACGAAAAGCCGGAGGCGACCGCGATGCGGCGGGGAATTCCGGCAAGCGTAGCGCTAGCGAGCAAACCGGGAAGCCTGCCGGGGGTGCGATGCGAGAGCGGGATTGTGCTGCTCGAAGGACGGCCCTACGTGCTGAGCGTGATGACAACGTATGCAGCGGACGATGGGGCGGCAGAGCTGGCGATCACGGGAGTCTCACGACGGATTTATGCATACGAAGAGCGGCTGGCGCATTCGAACGCGCAGGGAGTGAGAGTCAACTAGCGGGCTTAGGGGTGAGGCTTGGCGGGAGCGCCGCCGGAAGCACCGGGCGCGGAAGGCCCCGAGGCGCTCTCCGAGGCGGGACGCTGGCCTGTCCAGGTGACCTCGACGCGCTCATGGAGCGAGCTGAAGAGTTTGCGGCCCGAGAAATCGGCAGTGAGCTTGAGGGGGAGATAGACGCCGTCAGCCATGCGAAGCTGCACGAAGTTGAGATCGACTTTGTCGAGAGTGGCGACGAGGCCGAGGAGAACGCGGACGCGGTCGGTGAGATGGGCCTCGACCTGGATAATTTCCGAATCGTGCTCGTCGATCCAAACCTTTCCCGTGAGTTTATTGAGGACGTAGTCCTGGCGGCGGCGGATGGGCAGGTCGGCGGACTTGGGCCAGAAGCGAAGGACGATGGTGGGACGACCGGCGAGGGACTCTCGACCCACGACTTCCGCATTGTAACGATTGAACAATTCCTGATCGAGCGGGACGCGGTCGGAATCACCGCCGCCGAAGCGCTGGGAGCTACTGCGTTCGATAAAGCGCTGCTCGCGCTGCTGTTCCTCGGCAAGTTCGGAGGGAGTGAGAGATCTCCCATTTTTTTCGACGAGACGTGCGAAGACGCCGTTGGCGAGGGGGCCGACGTCGTAGATGCGGTCCTCGCGCTCGCGGAGGCGGCCCTTGTCGTCCATTTTTTCGATGACGGTGTGCTGGACGGACCGGAACATGGCGCTGGCGTGGCGGATCTCGGGGTTTTTTGCGGTGGCCAGAACCTTGCGGAGAACCTCGTCGGCTGAGGGCAGCGGGGGATCATCGTCGGTGCGCGCGACAAACGGGCAGGCAAGGAACAGCATCGCGGCGAGCGCGAGCGGACGAGCGTACCTGGCGGACATCTTCAACAGAACGAACTTCCCCCCAGGCTAGTGTACTGGAATTGAGCGCCGGTGTCCGGCGAGTTCGGGGCCGGACGCGAAGAGGAGAGACGAGGCAAAGTCATGACGCGGGTCGTGCCTTGGCGGCGCGCTCCATGGCGCGTTCGAGATTTTCGCGAAGATTCATGAGGGAGAGGAATTCATTGAGGACGCGGGCCTTCATATCGTCAGAAAGGCGATAGCCTCCGGTGGCGACGTGGCTGAGGCGCTCGCCGTGCTCGCGGACAAAGGCGGCAATCTGATCATGGCGCTCGGTGGTGGCGCCGGAAGCGGTCTCGCGGCGCATGGCGGCGCAGTTGCCGTCGAGCCAGACGAGATAATGGAGCACGCAAAGCGCGCTGTCGTCGAGCGCGGCGGGAACGTCCAGTTTGCAGCCTTGCACCTGACACACGGCCATAGCGATGAGGGCTCGGTCTTATCTGGATAGCACGGGCGAGCGAGAGGCGCCAGCGGGGAACGAAGGGGATTTTCCAGGCGAGAGACATGTGGTGGAGGGGGAGTGGAGAAAGAAGGAGAGAGACGGAAAGGAGAACGGGAAGGGCGACAGAGAGGAGGACAGAAAAGAGCACAGGCTGAAAGCCTGTGCTACTGGGAGGAGAGAGCGTGGGTGACGTAGCGGACGAGGGATTCGAGCAGGGCGGTGCGGGGAAAACGATTGTGATTCGCGAGATCACCGATGCCGGGAATGTCCATGTGGTCGAGGGGAATGGCCACAGCGAAATGATCGGCGTAGACGGTGCCGAGGTCGTCGCCGCCGGGATAGCGCGTGTCGGGTTCGAGCAGCTCGCTATCCTGGGGCTGGTGGTAGATGGACAGCAGTTCCCAGCTCTCCATCAGAAACTTGGAAGTCTGGGAACGCGTGGCGACGGCGGAAATCGTGTAGACGGGCACACCGGGATCGGGGTGGCGAACCAGAAACTGATGGCGGACGTCGCGGCGGAGGCTGTCGAGCGAATCGTAGAGATCGCCCTGGCATCCACCGAGATTGATTTTCTGAAACCAGCCCTGGGCCTGGGAGGGGATCAGATCGGCGAGCGGTGAACCGCCGATGGCGCCGGCCACGGTGACGAGCGCGGCCACGGCATGCGTGGCGGCAGGATCACGAGCCAGTGCTTCGAGAATGTCGGGAGCACCCTTCGAATAGCCAATCAGGATGAACTTGCGGCCGTCCTTGGCATAGGAATCGCGCAGGATGCGGGCAATCTCGGCACCGTTCTGCTCGCTGCTGCGATTGGGAGAAGGAATCAATTCCACGTCGACGCCGAAGGCATCGTGCAGATGCTTGCGTCCCTCGCGGAAAGCGGTGGCGCCGCCGAAGCAAGCCGTGAGAAAGCCGGAAACGATGCCGACGCGGTAGGTCTGGGGGATGGGGCCGAGAGGCACGCGGCGGGATGTGGGAGATTCAATGTAGTCGGAGCAGGAACCCCACTGGCCGGAGTCGGGATGCTCGCGTTCGAGGACGGAGCAAAAGACCGCGGAGAACGCGGGCTCCCCGGCAGTGCCCGCGCGTGAGCCGGAACCGGGGGCCGCGGCGGAATCCGGCTTGCGCAATTCCAATACGAGCACGCGACCATCGGAATGGAAGCCGCCGCCGGTGGCGGTGTGCGCTTCGCGGACGGGGCCGGAGGGAGACAAGTAGGTTTTCGCGGCGACGAGGCCGGTGGAGATGAGACTTTCGGCGATGAAGTCGCGCTCCTTATCGACGTCGGAGTCAATCTTGTGGGTGAGCTTGCCGTTGCGCTGGTCGCGTTCGAGGCCGATGTCGTGAGTTCCCGCGCCGACCCAGACGGGAAGGCCGTCCGCCGTGTAAGACGATTTCCAGACGCGATTGTGATGGCGCTGGTAGACGACTTCGAACGGCTCGGCGAGGGCGAATCCGAAATCCTGCGGGCGGTCGAATAAATACAGCTCGCTCATGGGCATTTCCACGTAGGCCTGCTTGGAAAGCGAGGAGATGAGGCCGTGGAGGACGGCGTCCTGCTTGGTGCGGTCGACCTGCACCCATCCGGCCTGTGTGAAGACCTGACGGACCGACTCTTCCGAACCGATGAGGATGAAATTGGTCATGTCGCCGGGATCGCCTTGCGCGTCGGAGACGCGGCGGGGGATGCGGTCGAGCAGATCGCGAGAGAAGCCGGGAATGGAATCGGCGACGGGAGCCGGACGGCTGGAGCCGGAAGCACGGTCGAGAATTTTGGCTTCGACGTGGTAGGAGCCGGTGCTGTTGTCGTCGGAGGTCTGGTTGATGCCGAGGAAAAGGCGGCCGGCGACGGGAGCGCGGAATTTGGAGCTTGCGCCGGCGAGGAAGACGCGCGCGGTTTCTCCAGAGCCGAGACGGGCGAGCAGAGCGCCGCGGCCGGCGTCGTTGAGCGGGAGCATGCGGATGAGATCTTTCCATCCGCGGGAGAGGCCGTCGGGAGTGGCCGGCTGCTTCGCGTCCGCATATTGAAGCTGGCCGGAGGCGGTGATCTGAACTTCGTCGCCGGGCTCGAGATCGAGGCCGGTGTCTTTCCAGCGAGTGGAACCGGAGAGGTCGGCGGAGAATGCGGAGGCGTGCTTTGTGGATGTGGAGTCGGACTGGCGGGCGAGGGTGGCGGCAGCGAAGAAAGAAAGCAGAATCAGGAATCCGGAAACGAATCCCCATCGGCAAAAAGGCTTCGAGACGGGTGCGGTCATTTGGCTCGGTGCTTCGCCCTGGGCGCGGGCCGGTGAGGCTCTGAATCAGGATAACTGCTGCATGGGGCCATCGCAAGAATGGACGGCGGGGAAGACGAGAAGGGTTGCATTCAACGGAGAGGCAGGCCGTTTGCTTGCGTTTGGGATGAAGAGGAATGCGCGCCCTGCGAGCAAAAAAGTGCCAACGGTCAGAAAGGCGCTGACCGTGGCTATCCGCGC
>DATKNR010000215.1:0-3986 GCA_035541255.1 Patescibacteria group bacterium
AGTTCCTTGCGGTGATCCGCGCGGTAGGCCTCGTAATCCTGGGCGATTCCTTCGTCGGCGCTTGCCAGCAAAATGTGGGCATTCAACAGGCCCTTGTCTGAAAGTTCGATAAGAAGCTTGAGCCCGGGGTCCAGATGTTCCGCGTCTTTCTTCTGAGCTTCCCGCGCCTGATCGGCCACTGCGGTCAAGGCGGCTGACTCCTCCGCCAGGCTGTGGCGATACGATTTCTCGTTCGGAAAATGCTCCTGGAACAGGCTCTTTTTCCACGCGGCGCGAGTGATTTCATAAACGAGCCAGGCGGAAGAGCCGTCATTCTTGTTGAGTGCGTTCGCGTCGATGGTGATCGTGGCTTTTCCCTGCTCCTCGGACATGCGGTTCGGCGACTCAATGTGCGGCTGGCTCAAAATTCTCCCCGCTGCCAGGGCCCAGTGGTTCAGCCCCACCCATGTCGCCTGCAAGTACGGCGCACAAATCACCGCGTCAATGAATTTGGCGTGAGCTTCGTCGACTTTCCCTTCGTAGAGCAGCGCGTCACCCCAGTAGCGGTACGCGGTCTCCTTGTTTCCATCCACGCTTACGGCGACTGCATACCACGACTCCGCATTTTCGAAATCGCGTTTCTGGAAATACGCGTCTCCGATGAACAGCGGAGCTTCGTACACGCGCGGATCGAGCAGCATCGCCCGTTTGTACGACGCGATCGCGGCATCCATGTCCCGGCGTGCAAACGCAGCCTCTCCCTCGCGCATGGCCGCATCCACATCCGCGTGCCCGGAGAAGCTGGGCAGATCGCCGTTTTCCGGAATCATTTGCAGAAGCACGCGCACGATGTCCGCGCCGTCGCCCAGTTCCTTTGCTTTGGCGAGTGCGCTTCGCGACCGCATCACCTCGGCCTTCCGCTTTTCCGGTTCCGTCATCGTGGCAGCGTGAGAAAGCAGGCAAACTCCCAGTCCCTCTTGCACCAGCGCGTCGGACGGATTGGCTGCGGCAAGTTCTTCGAACAGCGGCAGGGCCTCGAGTTGCTTCTGCTGCTTATAGAGCTCCAGTGCATGTGCCCGCTTCACATTCTTATCCGGCTCTTGCGCGGCCGGCAACGCGGGACGTGAGAGCATGGAGAGACACACGAAGAGAACCGCCAACCGGCCAATGAAGGGATCTCCTGAGGCGAGCCGAATCGAATGAATCTTCACGCCGTTCTCCATTGTTTGTGCCGCCTGGGCGGCGTTATTCTGCTCGTCCAGCCGGCGCCGTCTTACCTTGGACTGTGCCTGCTCAGACGCCGCCGGCGGCCGGATTGTGCCCGGCAGTTCGGATTCGGAACACGAGAGTATGCGCTCATGTTAACCCTGGAAGAACGTTCCGGCGAGGTAGTTTTTCACGTTCGGGTGAAGCCGCGAGCGAGCCGCGAGGCCATCGAAGGCGAGCGCGACGGCGCCTTGATCGTGCGGCTCACCGCCCCGCCCGCTGAGGGAGAGGCGAACGAGGCGCTCGTCCGGCTGCTTGCCGCGCGTTTACACGTCCCGAAGTCGGCTGTTAGAATCGTTGCCGGCGAACGAGCGAGACATAAGCGCATCGGCGTGCGCGGCGCATCGGCAGGCGAGATACAGTCACTGGCCGCGAAGGAGCGGACTTCATGAATCTCCAGGAAATCCAGGCGGAACTGCGCGCGGAAAAGCTGGACGGTTGGCTGTTTTTCGATCATCACCGGCGCGACCCCATCGCAACGCGCATTCTGGGTTCCTCCGGCGGCATGAACACCCGCCGGTGGTTCTACATGATTCCGGCGCGTGGCGAGCCGCGCAAACTCGTGCACCGCATCGAATCCGCCGCGCTGGATCATCTGCCCGGGAAAAAACTCGTGTATTCCGGCCGCGACGAACTGGAATCGGGGCTGAGAAAAACCATCGGCGCGGCGAAGACGGTCGCCATGCAGTATTCGCCGCGCAATGAAATCTTCTACGTTTCGATGGTGGACGCCGGCACGGTCGAACTGGTGCGCGGCATGAAGTGTCGTGTGGTCACTTCAGCCGACCTGGTGCAGAAATTCGAGGCCACCTGGACCGCGCAGCAGGCCGAGTCGCACCGCGCCGCTGGCCGCCGCGTCGACGAAATCACTCAAGCGGCATTCCGCCGTGCCGCCGACCACGTACGCTCCGGCGTCGCCATTACCGAGTACGACCTGGTGCAGTGGATGCAGGGCGAGTTCCGCGCCGCAGGTCTCGAAGCCGAAGACGGGCCGAACGCGTCCGTGGGTCCTTCGAGCGGCGACCCGCACTACGAGCCGAAGAAGGACGCAAGCCGGCCAATCCGCGCGGGCGACATCCTGCTGCTCGACGTATGGGCCAAGCTCGCCAAGCCCGATAGCGTGTACTACGACATTACCTGGATGGGCTTTCTGGGCCCGGTGGTGCCGGAGCGGTACGCGAAGATATTTGCCGTAGTGCGCGAGGCCCGCGACGCCGCGGTTGCCTTCGTGACCAAAAACGTGCGGGCAGGCAAGTCCATCGCCGGCTTCCAGGTGGACCGTGTGGCGCGCGATGTGATTCGCAAAGCCGGCTACGCCAAACAGTTCGTCCACCGGACGGGACACAGCATTGGCCGCGACGTCCACGGGGCAGGCGCCAATATGGACGACCTGGAAATTCATGATGTTCGGCGCATTCTGCCGCACACCTGTTTCTCCATCGAGCCGGGAATTTATTTTCCGGATTTTGGCATCCGCACCGAGGTGAACGTGTACGTGGACGATAACGACGCGGGGACGACGGGCGCCGTGCAGCGGGATATTCTGCCTCTGCTGGCCTGAACGCGTATGGCTGAGGCGGCAAACACCGTGCGGCAATCATCGCCGGCAGGATCCGGGGCCTGGGGAGTGGCGGCATTTCTGGCTGGGTGGCTGGTGCCCGGATTAGGACATGCTCTGCTACGGCGCTGGACCCGCGCCGTAGTATTTTTCGTGGCCATTGTCGGCCTGGCGGCCGTCGGCGTGTGGCTTCGCGGAGACATTTTCAACTTGCTGTCCGGGGACCCCTTCGAATTCCTTGGCTCCGTCTCCGATTTGGGCGCGGGGTTGCTCTATCCATTGGCGAGGAGTTTTCACATTACGGCCGACGTTTCGCGGGCTGCCGGAGACTATGGGACGCGCTTTTTTGCGGCAGCCGGCGCACTGAACCTGCTGTGCGCGTTTGACGCGTATGCCGTCGGCACCGGCAGGAAGAGTTGATCGCACCGATGCCCAATATCAGCCATTTCGGAGCCATGACGCTGTTTGCCGCGGCCGCTTCCGCGGTGCTGGCATTCCAGTCGCGGCCCACGAATCGCGAGCGGCTGATCTATGCGCTGAAGGCGTTCGTGATGTTTGTGGGCGGCGCCATCCTGATTGCTTGGCTGCTTTTTCCCATCTCTCGTTGATTCTGCTTTCGCCGCCTCCATTGGACACATTTTCGCGCGCAATGCTACGATGGATGCATTCGAGCCGAGGTAGCTCAGTGGTAGAGCAGCCGATTCGTAATCGGCAGGTCGTGAGTTCAACTCTCACCGTCGGCTCCATCCGGAATATCCGCTTTCTCCGCGTCCATTGCGCCTGGGTGTGAGATACGACTGGCGATTTGCCCCTTTCGACTTACGGTTGTTTCGATGAAAGGAAAATTCTGGGCCTGAGCTCGGGCGCGCAAAAGAGGGAAGAATGTTTCCGGCCGACCTGGCCCTATGGCCATTTCCAGGGCAACATTTCCCGAGGCATTCGGGAATGAATGGAGGGGGCCTCCCCGTTCCGGCCGGGAGGGGGGCCTCCAGATCCTTAGAGGGAGGATAGCATAGTGAACCCGGAGGAAAATACCTTCAAAAGTCCGCTGACCGATTTAATCGATGATCGCACCTATGGCCGGTTTGATAAGCGCAAAAGTGCCAGCTATTATGACCACTACTTGGGCGAAGGAAAGAAGGCGGGCAACAAGAAAAAGGCCCGGGAGAAAATTGCCGAAAAG